>JAFSXU010000054.1 GCA_017443895.1 Clostridia bacterium | reverse complement strand
ATGGTCAAAGAAATAATCGAAAGCGAGGAGGCTAACGATAATGAAAACGATTGATGAATACATGAAGTTACCGTACCGTATGGAAATCGTAGAGGACACATCAGAAGGTGGTTTTGTCGCTTCGTTTCCTGATCTCAAGGGTTGCATCACTTGTGCGGATACCGCCGATGAAGCATTGCGGTTAGCTATGGATGCAAAGCGAGCATGGCTTGAAGCCGCTATCGAAGACGGCTATGACATACCATTACCTGACACGGATGATTCGTATTCGGGACAGTTCAAGTTTCGTATGCCCAAGTCTTTACACCGTCAATTAGCGGAACGCGCAAAGCTTGAAGGTATCAGCATGAATCAGTATTGCTTATACTTACTTTCAACCAATGATGCAATTCATTCATTTCAAAGAAGGCATAACGGTTAAATAATACAAGAAAGGCTCTCGTAATTTTAACGGGAGTCATTTTTTATGTCTCGGAGTCCATCTACCACCTTCTCGTGCAGTAATCTCTGAGTGACAAGCCTTGCAAAGCGACATGAGGTTGTCCTCTGCATTCGTTCCGCCCTGTGACAAAGGTTTTATGTGGTGTACCTCTTCGGCGGCGGTTAGTTTGCCGTTTTGTTTGCACATCTCGCACAAAGGATGTGAGGATATGTACCTGTCACGGATAGCTTTCCACGCTCGTCCGTATCTTTTCTTAACTTCCGGGGAACGGTCATACTTCTCGTACCGTCTTGCTTCTTCTTTTGCGTGTTCTTCACAGAACCGTCCGTCAGTGAGACGGGGACAGCCTGGGAATGAACACGGTCGTTTCGGTTTGTACGGCATATATATTTACACCTTCTTTTTGCACATACAAAAAGCCCTCACGGGAATTTTCCTGCAAAGGCTCTTCTAATTACATTTTCACTAATGCCACAATAGCACATACAGAAGTGAATTACAAGTGAACTGAGGTGAACTCATGGTGAACTGAGGTGAACTCTTTTCTATTTGTCAAAAATTGCAGAGAATAACAGCAATGCTGTCCCGTGCATTTTATACAGCCACCGTTTTGTATAATGCATTGCATTTGATATACTCTCCCATGACATAAAATGTAAGTATCGAAGTATTAAAACCGTTTGATACTCATCATTTTCGAGTCTGAAAATATATGACAGTGCTTCTGTCTTTTTCCCTTCCAGAATGCCTTTGAGTTCTCTCACTTCATTTTCAAGATCAATTATTTTAATTATCATATTTGCCATAGGAGAACTGTCTTTAGAATCGGCTTTTGGCATATCGTTAAGAGTTTGCGTAATGTCGGTTGCCATTTGTTTTAACATTTCTATTTGACGCTCTTTCCGTTGTATTTTGATATTGATTAACTTTATGCCTGACAAATATTCCTTGCCTGTCATATCTTTTTACCTCCAATCGCAATCGACCGTTTTGTATCCAATTCCTCCAGTACCGCTTTTACTTCATCAACGCTTCTGACAACCACTGCCCTACCGCCGGCTTTGTTGATATTCCGTATACTGACATCCTGCAACGCTGTTGTCCTGCCTTTTGCAGTTTTAACCTCGAATGCCACAAAGTACCCATGATAGCAGCATATGATATCAGGTATTCCGCTACTACCATAGCTACCGCCATACTCCTTAAAGCAATAGCAGTATTCAAGCGACCTTAAATATTTTAATATTTTGTTAGTTATGTACTTTTCAAGCATATATTTGTCCTCCTTTTTCTTTTTTGTCACCAGCGTAACCACCCAAAATTCTTAAATTGGTTACAGTTCTCAAGCTCCCAATGCCTTGATTTATATATATTTTTTATATATAAATATATTGGTGTCACCAATGTAACCACCTTTTACACACCTCGCATATGAGGGCTTCCCTATTTCTATATATAAAAATATACATATATATATATGAGGGGTGTGTGTAGAGGTGGTTAAACTGGTGACATAACCCTCAAAACCGCACCACTACTGGCTTTATGCGTAACCAGCAGTTTTTTTAGACTGGTTACACCTTTATTCCAATGGTGATATCTGACTATTATCTGCTTCAATGTTGATAACATAATATCTACTGACCTTTCCTTCCCTGCGCCTTTGTATTTGACGCCTATTGCCGTTTAGTGCCATGTATCCTCTTTCAAAGAACCCTGTCATACACTCCTCAATGGGATAATTTTTGCGTCTTAAAGCATCATCAATCGCAAATTTAAGTACATAATAACTCCCGGCATTTTCTTTAAATCCATATCTGATAGGCGCATCGTCACCGAACGCTTTATCATTTGCAACGCACCAGTCGGTTATGTACTGCCATGCACGGGATATGATGTCCTCTTTTTCAAGTGCGACATTGTTTTCTATCATCATCGCAGCGGTATTTACAGCATTTTCAAAGGCTATCGCTTTGTCTGCATCCCAAATCCACATATCGGAGTAGTAATCGCCAAGAGCAATAACTGCCGCATTTTCAAGATGCGTTGCAGATGGGATTTTGTTCTTTATCCCCTGTCTTATTCGTGCAAAGTCATTTTGCAGCATATCTTTTTTGTGTCTGATCTCGTTGCATAAACGCTCCACGAACCTTCGTCCCGCAAAACCGTAGTTCTTCTCGCTTGTATTATGTAGCTGTGCAGCAAAGCTTTTATCATTCACCGGAACACCGTGTATCTCCATGACACGGGTACTCATACCGTCATGCGAGTCATCCGAGAGGAGCGGTTCTTCTGCTGTCGAAAGAACAATAAGACGCCAGTTTGTCATACTCTGTACTCCGCCCTCTTTGTTTCCCCGTATTCTCCCGAACCCGTTTGAAAGACCGTAGACTATCTGTGCCATAGGCAGACGGCTTTCGTTTGCAAGCTGTCGCTCATCAAGACCGTATAATATATTTCTTAAAGTATCGGCTTTCCTTTCCAATCCTACCGCCGTTGCGTTAAAACTACCCATAAGCTTTAACGGATCGCCCCAGACCGACACTGCCATTTTACACGCAGCGGACTTACCGCTCGTTGTATCATGCCAGATATTTACGAAAAACACACGGTGTGACAGAGGTTCTAAAAGTACCGATGCAAATGATGATGCAAGCATAAATCTGCCGTAAGGGTTGTCCTTAAGCTTTGCCGCATTTTCAAGCCATATACCAAAGTTGCCATGCTCTGCAAGACTTCTGTGTATCTCATTTGAATCCTCAAAATCCGTCTCAAAGCAAATATCCTTCTTTGCCGTATATGGAAAGAATGTTGTACTGTTAAGCCACCCCAACCTCTCGGTTGAATTCATAAGCGGTATATTCTTCACATTAACATTTTCATAATCGTAGAGATAATCCACAATATCCGATGAGTTTTTTGATGCTACCGGTAGTCCCCTGTCGGCACAGTTAATAATTGAGGATTTATTAAATGCAGATGATCTCGTTGCAACTATCCTTGTCCACATATTGTCCCTGTAAAAGGACAGCTCTACCTTTTCCGAGCCAAAATCTATATTCTTAAATCTTTTTGTAATGACAACAGGCGACGGACAGACCGTTACAAGACTGTTTTCTGTCCCCACATTTATCCGTTTCTGTATCCCATGCTCCATTGTTACTCTCCAGTTTGCAGGCTGAACGGCACCGTTTAATTCTATGCTTTTAAGATTAAGCGGCACATCGGCATCTTGTTCCATGGTATTGGAGCGGTTTCTAAAATCAATAGCTGCCTCAAAATCTTTTATTGCGCATTTACCCTTGATCTTCTGTTTGAACTTCCCGTATGCGGCGGGGGCATTTTTCTTTGCATACGCCATAAGCTCTATTGTCCTATTATCAAATATCATATCCTCAAAAACCTCACCGTCGGCAAGCTCTGCAGCTTGTTCTGACATTGAAAGCAGGGCATGTGATATAGGAGCTTTTACATTACAGCTATTACAACCTTTAAACCCCAGCCTGTTTTTTATATACTCACATGTATGGGGCTTGTTTTCTTCTACAGCATGACGGATCTTATCATCGGTTTCAGCCTTGCTGTATTTTGGATAAGGCTTTGATATCTCATGCACAAAGCTCGCTCCGTCTTTTGCTAACGACATATTTGTAATAAATGCATACCATTCAGGTTCTGAAAGCTGATTAGCATTTTTCTTGCAATGCTGACAGTATGCACATTTGTCCATAAGCCTCTGTCCGCTACCCACAACACCTTTAAACTCAGTTCTTGATGCGCCATCATGCTCAGGCATTTGCACTTTTGGAAGCATCTTAGAAAGCTCTGCCTGCGTATATTTTATCTCCGGTTTAAATTTTATACATTCAACCATAACAGGCTCCTGCTTTGAATGGTAAAACCCCGGCAAACGCATACAACGGCTTTCGTTCTGGCACATAGAATCACCGTCAAACTGTTTTACAAGCCTGAGTTGTATGTCCCTGAATTGTTTTATGTCCCCATTATTTATCAGCCAGTAGCAGTGCAGTGATTTTTTTGTTCTCACAATTATTGACGGTTTTAATTTAAAGCTGTCTATCTTTGCCTGCTGTTCCCCAAAGCTGCCTGTATCCATCTCTACAAACTGTGCATTGACTCTTGTTATCTCATTGTCTCTGTGTCCACCGCTGTTTACTACAAAGAACACGCCTCTGTGCTTTTCGTTATGCTGTTTCAGAGCCGGAAACAGATTTTGTATATTTGATAATTTTTCGGTATATTTTTGTCCCTTAAATTCAGGATCATCCGCTTTTCTGTCCGAAAATACTCTGATACATACATCCTCATTTTCCTGATAAAATGCCGATAAGAATTTTTTAATCTCCACACCCGTGTACCTCCTTGCAATCCGAAGTGAAATATCTGATCGGAATATTATGCCGTTTTGAAAACTCAACCTCCGCCTTCATTCCCTCACTTATCCGTTCTCCGAACACCCACATCTCATGACAGCGTTTTAGCATCTGTAGTCCTAACGCCAGCCCCGCTCTTCTTTCCTCTGCAATATCATCGTTTAAAAACTGCGTTAAGTATAGATGCGGAACTATAGGAACAAGCGTGTGCTTTGAAACAAACAGTGCATACTTTTTTGCCTTTTCTGTATTTGCTTTAGTGTCCCCTTTATATGGGCTTGCAACATAAATCCATTTCATAAACCATTCGCCATTTGCTATTTTTGCTTTTTTCTTTTCCTCAAGCTCTATCAGATTTATTGCTCCATATGCGGTAGGATCGGGATATTTCTCGTGATTAAAATAATCAGCCATTATATTATCTCCTCCATATCCCCAAAACTAAATCCGACAGCACCCTCTGCTTTTAAGGGAACATCAAATCCCGAAAACGGATTTTTCTCCATACATTCTTTTATGATGTTGCATGCCTTGTCCTTTTTATCTATGGGAACTTCAAACAAAATCTCATCATGTATTGTCAAAAGCGGTTTTATGTACGGATATTCCCTTATCTTTTCCAAAATCCTCACCATAGCGAGCTTTAAAATATCCGCTGCCGTTCCCTGTATCGGAGTATTCAAAGCACACCGCTGCCAGTACGACCGTGTACCCATCTCGGGCGAATAAATACCTTTGAGAATCCTCCGTCTTCCGAATGCCGTTTCTGAATATCCCGTATTCATTGCTTCATTTTTCGTTGCCTCCTGCCATGACGAGAGCATCGGATATCCGTCCTTAAGGTTTTGTATTATCTCGCCGCATTCTTGCTTTGTCTTATCTATTCCGGCTTTTTTCAGATTCCGCATAAGTCCGTTCGGAAAAAGACCGTAGAATACTCCGAAATTACAGTTTTTTGCAATGGATCTCTGCTCCTTGTAATGCGGTGCATTTTTATCTACCGCTTCATCAAACGGAATATTATAAATTACGCTTGTAGTCTGTGCGTGAATATCTCCGTCATTTATATATGTTTCAAGCATTTTCTTATCACGGCAATACCAGGAACCCACTCTTAATTCGATTTGTGAAAAGTCAAAATCTACAAAAATGTGTCCTTCGCTTGCTACTAAAAAGCTTCGTATACCAACAGGGTCATTGTCTTTTCTCGGCATATTCTGGAGATTTGGCGTTCGTGACGCAAACCGCCCTGTGTCTGTTCCAAGCTGAAAGAATGAGGTATGTATTTTCCCCGTAGCACCGTTTACTGCATCTAAAAAACCGTCGATATATGTTGATTTTATCTTGTTCCATTTCCGATATTCATGTATCAGCTCCAAAAGAGGTAATGTCCCAGGCTTATTCTTTTCACACCAATCCTTTAATAGTATCAGGCTTTCTTCGTCAGCTGCCGCCCGATACTTTGCCGTTGTTTTAAGTACGGGAAGTTTTAAATCCTCATACAGATATTTCTTAAATGCGTCGGTTGATGCATTTGCACCTATATCAATGTCTTTGCCTGTAAATTTCTTTATCTCATTATGAATTTCAAGTATCTTCTCCCCCGCTTCGAACTGTTTTTGATACATAAGCGACTTGTCTACAGATACACCGTTGTATTTCATAAGTCCCACAAATATAGCTGTCGGTGATTCGATATTCTCTACTATCCACCTGTGCTTGGGCAGGTACTTGTCAAACCAGGTATTGAACACATGATACAGTTGCAGAGCATAATCAGAATCCGCACAGGCATAGCGTATCGTTTCATAATCCTCGGGATTAAGCTCGTCAAAGTGTCTCCCCTCCGTAACCTCTGTGAATTTCGGCAGTCCTGTGTGCAGTAATTGTGGCACTATGGTTTTAAGACCACTGTCCGCAAGATTACGAAACTCTGTTTTTGTTTTCAAGGTCATCATTGCGGCAAGCATCGTATCATATACAGGCGGGTTTATAAGTATATTATTTGCGTACAGAAACATTGCTTCAAATGCAAGGTTGTGCGCTATCTTTACAGCTTCACTCCCTGCAAATTCCCGAAGCACTTCAAGCATATCAATATTAAATTCTGTATTTTTATGTGCAATAGGTGCGTATATCCCTGTTCCCTCATCAACCGAAAAAGAAACACCGACTATATGCGCCTTATGCGGATCTACTGCAGCCATTGCTTCATCCCTATATGCATCATTCGGCGCAGTTTCAAAATCAAAGCTTATAATATCCGCATTGAAAAGGTATTCTTTTACATCTTCTGCACTCTTTGCAAGTATATATTTTTCCATGATTTTATCCTTTCTGCGGAGGATAGCGCTCTACCCTCCGCCTTGCTTTTATTACTCCAGCGGCTGTATTACCTCGCCTGTTTCGGTATCAACCACAGCCTCATCCACATCTGTTTCGGTAAGGTCAATATTTCTTGTGACCGACCTTATACTCTCACCGTAGCTTTTCATAATCTCAGCTTGATCGGGAGAAAGCTTTTCCAAAAGCGAAAATTGTACCTGTGAATATGTAATTCCCGTGTTATTTGTTGCCTTCTTCAAAGTGAGCTTTGTAACAACCCCATATGAGCGCAAACCCTTTGTTACTATCCTCTTTGCAAGATAATCGGACAGTGACTTTAAAGATGTTGGCGGTATCGTTATCACTACGGGATACAGTTCACCACTTCTTAAAATGTACAGCCTATGTGCATTCTTGCACGCCTTACTCTGCCCGTCCTCGCCACTGCCGAACTTGTTATACGGACACTTTGCACACTCACCGCCGGGAGTGCCTATTCCTGTGCGGTTGTCGGTCGAATAACAGCTCGGAGCAATATTTTGTCCGTTATACTTCTCTGTCCAGAAGCTGTTTAACGGATAGTGGTCTACAATAACGCCCACAACTTCTTTTTCGCTGTCGGGTGATTCCGGATCCTCGCCCGGCACCTCAAACGCCAAGCCACCACCTGCAGGAATTTTAATCTTGTCCAGGCTGATGTTTAAGCCGTTTAATTCCTCTGCAATACCTTCTGTTACATCTGTGCTTACATTCGGGATAACATATCCTGTGTTTGTTTTTGTTAATTCGTTACTCATAATATTAGACCTCCAATTTTTTTATTTACTTTTTCTTAAACTTACTGTAACCTTGTCAAATACATTTACTTTTCCATTTAACCATTCAGGCAGAACATCATCGTTCTCCGACATTTGTTCCTTTACAAAAGCGGACAGCGAATTTGCATTTACAGTCTCTTGGATAAGTGAGCCATAACCCTCTGAACGCAACGCCTTAAAAAGCTCGTCCTTATGCTCCTTATTGGCAGAGGCATATGTCTTTGTTGTAAGATAGAAAAGTGTCCCTGCTCTTTGAAAGCTCTGCGTTTCCGTACCTGCCATAAGCTGTGACAGTTCATACTCCGCCTGCTCTATGCGGGCGTTGTTTTCTTTGGTTTCTTCGGCAAGCTCCGTTTTCCTATCACGAAGCTCTTTAAGCCTGTCTGCTATTTCAAACATATCTGTCATTTTATTATTGACCTCCAATCATCTACTATTTTTGTTGCTAAGCTTTCCTTCTGTTCCAACGCTTTTAATACCGTCTCATCAATCGTGTCCTTTGCCACAAGGTGTATGTACTGGCAGACATTACGCTGACCGATACGATGTATTCTCGCCCTTGCCTGTGAGTAATCGGCAAAGTTATACGACAGACTGTAAAATACCATTGTGCTTGCGGCGGTGAGCGTAAGTCCCATACTTATGGTTTGCAGTTGTCCGACAAATACCATACACTTGCTACCGTTTTGGAATCTGTCCACCTCTGCTGCTCTGTCCTTTACATCACCGCAAATACGGGAATATTGGATATTTTTCTTGTCCAGCATTTTGCATATCTCCTTTATCTCAGGAATAAACCTTGCTATAACAACAAGCTTTTTATTCTCGGAAACGGAAGTATCAATAATATCCTCCAAAGCGTCAAGCTTTGCAGACGATACCTGCTCATACCCTTCGTTATCCTCATCAGGACGGAGAAATCCGCCTGTTATCTGCTGAAGCCGCAGTAATCTTGTGAGAATGTTTGTTGCTGTAACCTCACCCTTTGAAAGCTCGGTATAGCTGTCCTTTACAAAGTGTCTGTACAATTTCATAGCCTTATCCTCAAGTGCAATACTGCGGATAATATCCGTTGTTTCTGGCAAATCAAGAGCCTCCTCCTTTGTTACCCGAAAAGCAATGGCGTGTGCCTTTTTAACAAGCCCCGATAAGTTACGCCAACCGATGGGCTGATTGAAGTTTCCAAGCACTGCATACTCATTTTTAAAGGCATAAAAGCTCTTGCCGAATATTCGCTCATCAAGAACCTTGTACTGTGAGAAGAAATCGAGCGGATTGTTTTGTATCGGAGTTCCCGTTAAAATCAACCTGTACTTACATAGCTTTGAAAGTCTGTATGCCGCCTTGCTCATTTTTGCCGTTGGATTCTTTATTTTACTCGACTCATCGCAAATGAGAAAATCCGGATGCCATGCAGTCAGTTCTTTTTCGATAAGAGCGATACTGTCATAGTTTACAACAGCAATTTCAAGACCTTTGTGCGATATTGACTTTAAAGTTTCTGCTTTCTTTTGCGATGAGCCCTGCAGCACGGATAGCGAGTATGGAAAATCGGCAAATTTAGAAAACTCCTCCTCCCATACCGTCACTATGGATTTCGGAGCTAAAATGAGCAAACGCTTTATTTCCCCGACCAAATATGCCCTGCCTGCAATGGCTATTGATGTTATCGTCTTGCCACACCCCATTTCCATAAGCAGTGCAAAACCCGGTGAAATACTTTTGCTCCCCGTAATTCCCATACTCCTGCAAGCAAGATTGTACCCTCTGAGCTGATGTGCATACGGTGTAACTCTAAGCGGTGCTAAAATAAACTGTTCCCGCTCAGACAAATCTTCAGATATAGGCTCCTGTTTCATAGCTTTTAGTTCTTCAGACAACTCACAGCCGAGCAATTCTAATATATCAAGGTTATCCGCAGTGCCGGGTATGCTCCATGCCTTTTCTTCCGGGTGCCATAGTCTGCCCGGTATCACCTTGATGCTTTCTTTTTGGATAAATGCATCATAAATATAAATCCTGTTATCCCTGAATACTGCCCGCATATTACCCCTCCTTGCCTGCTTTTAGATTTTGAAAGTCACTGTACTCACGCAAAGGGTTCTTAGTAAATTTTGTGATAATAAGGCAAAGTATTCGTTTTTCGTCATTGCTCACAAGAGGAATTAAGCTGTATAGAAAGTTTTCCTCAGTATCGGTAAGGTAGTTTTTATAGCTTCTGTATTCGGGTAATATGTATACACCGCCGCCGTTCCCTTGCTTGGTATAGACAGGGGCAATAGTGCCAAGAAACATAATATCTCGGTCAATCGTGTCAACAGAAACTCCAAACCTGTCGGCAAGCCTTGCTCTGCTCGATTGCTTCACTAAGCTCAAATATTCAAGTATCCTCGTTCTGCGCTCGCTTACGCATAATTTCCCGGTCATATATTGCCCCTCCTTTCGTAGGCAATATATCGCTCAAACTCCGCACTTTTTGCCCGGTTTGAAAAAATATTTTTAAAAATTCTCAATTTTTTTATTTCCATATTCATCTGCTCCGTAATTGTTATTTAAGATTTCAAAATGAATATGGCTTTATGGATACCTTATGGGCTCAAATACCCGAGAAAATGATGCAAAAAAAGAAAAATGTGCATTAAAATCCTTAATAACAGATTTTTTGCACAATAGATTAAAAAAATTTTGTGATAAAAATGGTTTTGCTGTATTAAATGATATTGATTTATAAATTTTCGTCAAAAAAAGGCTTAATGTGATTTTTTTGCTGTATTTATTGCATAAAAGAACAATTTTTGCACGAAAATATATAAAACCCGAATAAGTCAATGGAATTTTTTTGACTTATTCGGGTTTTCTTTAATAATTATTAGACTTTTAAGTTTTAAATGCTTTGTCACTCGTGAATTGTGTACACCTCCTGTCCTTTGTATTATCCTCTATATGGCTTAGGATTTGTTGATACAATATATTTTATGTTTGCATCTAAGCTTATCCGCTCACGCAAGGCTATATGTGTGTGATTGCCGACTTATTTATCCTCAACCAACATATCCACGACATCGGTTTTGGATTATACGCACAGATTAAGCCGGCAATATGTGCAGTGAGAGAGAAGGGGAAAGAGAGGATCCCTTATTTCAAACAATTTGTATTTAGTTCACACATACAGCCTTTGCGTCAGCGGATAAACATAACATAATCCCGCTGACAATATGTAGCTTTAATTGTATTGTATATGATAAGTTATTACTAAAACTATAATTATACTATTATTGTACGAGCTTACCCGCTTATATAAGGGTTACATGTATAAATTTCTGCTGACCTTATTTTATACCAATCGGTATATCCACGCTACCAATCGGCAAATTGCACAAGTAAAGCCGGCAGATTTGTGCAGTGGCGGAACAAAAGGAGAGAGAGGAGCCCACATTCCACCTGATTATATTTACCTATACACATAACCTTTGTATAAACGGATAAGCTATATTATTTTGTTGTTTCTGTAACATTTGATATGCAATAGCCAACTTACAATATATATCATCATTTTGGAGTTTACACAAAACGGGCGGTATTCCGTTTTTTTGTTTATATCATATTAAATTTTTAATATGATATAAATAGTTGGCATACCTTTTAAGGTAGCAATTCTTATTCATATTCCTTAAGTTCAGACTTGGCTAACTCCGCAGTCGCAGCATCTTGATTTTCATTCTGCTCTATGTTTTGGGCCCAATTAAACAAAGCAGATGCCATAATAATATCCTCGCTTTCAAAGTCAAAAACTTCCATTGTAGGAGGTACATACTTAGTCATTATTGATTTCCTCCTTTGTCTTTCCAATTTTCATCCTTTGACAGCCACATTGACACATTCGCACCACCCGCACCATTTTTATATATGTTTTCAATTTCTGTCAATTTGACACCAAAGAATACTCCGTTCTGGCCTACCAAATTAATTTCTGATGATGGAAATTTAGCTTGCAGATTTTTAAGATAGTATCCAAAGTACCCGGTCGTGCCGTTTTCGGTAAATGCAAACTTAACAGTTGTATATTCTGATAAATTAACTGAATTCTCTGTTACGAACGCTACCGAAAATTTGCCATCTTCACCATCTTCTATTGAACCCGGTAACAGCACCATCGGCATATCATCTGACTTTATGCTGTTTTTTACTGTAAACGGAATTTGTTCAGTAGTGTTATTATCATATCTTAAGGTCATATAATATGTGCCGTTAGGTGCGTCTTTTTTCATTGCAAATCCTGCTGCCGAATTAAGCACAGAGCCTGACGGTGCCTGATCTACATAAAAAATATTTTCTGCAGCAGCACCGGAAGCCACATCTGTTATAATTACATTTTTTACCGTGCCTACATCGGTGGGATTTACAATATCGTTCGTATCGTTGTATGTGGCTGTTCCTGTCGCATAAGCATTTACGCCCACGGCCGTGCAAAACGCAAATGCCAAACATAATAAAGCTTTTTTCATTCGCAAATCTCCTTTCTTTTTATAAATTTTGATATCATCGTAGACCATACTATTTGATACCACTCCCTTTCCACGGTTTGTACACAATACCTCCCGCCTTGTATAAACTTCAAAATGATAATCACTGTTCTTATATATCTTGTAAATTATTTATGATTATATATGTCCATACCAGAAAATATCTTTATTCCCACATAGACGGCTTATGCCTTCCATATAGAAATAGTCGGCATAAATCAACCCAACATTGATATTCTCATTATATGTGTACGCTCCTGTAGCACCGTTAAGCAATGATTGCATATTGTTGTTCTCAAGATTTGAGTAATTATCTGTAAGGGATTTGAGCATTAAATATGCTTTTTTTCTGTACATATCAGCCTCTGCCTTTGGCAAATATTCCGAAAGTTCTAATAAACCGCATGCTGCACAGGCAGTTGCAGAAGTATCACGAGGAGTGTTACTGTTTCTTTCTACTCTGAAATCCCAATGCGCAACATTGTCTTCCGCTAAATTAGCGATAAAGAAATTTGATACATTTTTAAGTTTTATCAATATTTCTTCCTCTTTAAAGTGTCTATATGCCAACGCCAACCCATATACTGCCCACGATGTTCCACGCGACCATGCGCTGTCCGCTGCCGCTCCTTGACCGGCCACTGCGTGTAAAAATTCACCACTTTGAGGATCGAACTCCAAAATATGATTCACAGAGCTATCCGGTCTGATTGAATATTTAAGCACCGTTTCAAGATGAGAATGTGCTATATGTGCAAACCTTGGATCGTCCAATTCATCTGTAGCCCAATATAGAAGTGGCAAGTTCATAGCGCAATCTATTATCATTTGCCCTTTTTCCCATTCCCACGCCCGTATAAATTGACCTTTTGGATTAAATCGTCCGGCAAGATGGCTTGAAGCTTTTAACAAACGAAGTCGGGACTCTTTATTACCATTTATCATATAATTTGCACCTGCTGAAAGCATCCACATAAAACCCATATCGTGATCTAATAATTCAAAACTGTCAAGCACCTCATCCATTTTATTTTCTATTTCTTTTGCAATATTTGCAAATTTCTCGTCTTTTGTATTTTGATAAGCCATCCACAGAATTCCGGGCCAAAATCCATTTGTCCAAAATTGACTGCCTTCAAATGTGTAAATTCCATCCTTTGTTGCGTGTGGAAACGACGCACCAATTTGCAACGCTGTACTTTCAAGTTTATTTAATATACGATTCATTGTATCATTTGCCCAATTTTTATAACACATAATTTACCCCCTAGAAATTCAAATTAGTTTTTAAGTGAACTCTTCTATTTTATATATAGGTATTGCTTCTTTGCATGAAACAACATATCCGCTTACTTTCGTAGCAGACTCAAGCGCTTTCGCAATGTTGCCTGTCTTAAGATACTGTGCTGCAAATACAGCCGTAAAGCTATCTCCCGCACCCACGGTAGAAACAACATTAACTTTTTCAGCATTGCACTTATGAAATCTGCGGAGATTGCACTCATATACTAATGAGCCTTTACCTCCCATTGTAACTATAATCATTTTTATTCTTTCAAAATTGGCACTAATAATTTCCGCACTTTCCTCTACCGAAGATGTAACCTTGTTAAGAAGTTGCATGACTATTGGCAATTCCTCTTCGCTTATTTTGACGATTGTTGCATTTTCAAAAGCAAAACTAACTACATTTTGGCAATAGTACGGAGCACGAATATTTACATCCAGGATTATTTCCCGAAAACTACTTGATGAAATTATAGTTTTTAATACAGATATATTGTTTTCGTGTCTCAATGAAAGAGTCCCAAAATACAGAAGCTCAAAGTTTTCTCCGTTCAAATCAGGTGTTTTTATATAATCATACGCAACATTGTCTAAAAGATTATATTGCGGAATCCCTTTCTCATCTAAAGAAACAAGGCATTTCCCTGTTTCTCTATCCGCTCTGCAGAGATATTGAGTGTCAATTCCGTTTTTTTTAATTTCCATTACTGTCTCATCGCCCAAATCATCATTTCCAACTGCTGTAATGATATGAGACTCACCGCCACACTTCTTAAAATGTGCAGCAAAATTGAGCGGAGCACCTCCGATATACTGACTTTCAGGATATATGTCCCATAAAACTTCTCCAAACGCTAAAGCCTTCATTCTTAATCCTCTTTCTGTTATATCTTTATAAAATAGCAGTATATATTTTTTCCCCACCATTTACAAACACTTCTATTACATATTCGTCACGAAGGATTTTTAAATCTGTAATTTCACCATGATAAACAACGCTTTCTCTTCCTTCGCGTTCGATTACAAAACCGTCATCAGTAATTTTGACCGCAGGATCATTATCCTTAAGAAGATATCTTACCTCTTCAACAGGATAGGCATAAATATTGCCGTCCTTGACGAACAATTCTCTTGGAAGCGACATACAACCAATATCTTTTTGTGCAAAACCTTCATATTTCCATCCAGGAATCCACGCAATCAAAATATTGCGGCCTTTGTAATCGGTAAATACCTGTCCGGCATATTGATCCGGGCCTCTGTCTACACTATCTGTAAGTTCTGCTTTGAATGTGCCACCGTTGAAAGTTCCGTACATAATAGAAAAATAGCGTTCAGCTTCAAAAGGACACACTGATGTTGTTAAAAAATATCTATCATCTTGCCTAACAAAGGAGGGACACTCTGTAAATTCACAATTATCCCACTCTACCATTATACCGCAATACTCCCAATCAAGAAGATTTTCGCTTTGGTATAGCAACAATCTTCCTTTTTTAGTTTTCGGATGCCCTGTAGCCATAACACAGTAATAGGTACTATCTACGCAAATCAAAGCAGGATCTCTGAAATCGGGACCACCGTCTTCAGGATAGTTATCTATAACCGGGTTTTTTTCGTATTTTTCAAAACTAATACCGTCATTTGAATAAGCAATGCTTACAGTCTGTACAAGACGGGTTTCTCCGTCAGGAATCCTGATTGAAGCATAACATAGATACAACACATCATCTTTTACAATTGCCGTTCCTGAAAAACAACCGTTTCTATCATATTCCTTGTCCGGATATAGCGCAATAGGAAGTTCTTCCCAATCAATAAAATTCTTTGTCCTTGTATGTCCCCAGTGCATTGGTCTTTCTCCTGGATTTCCTACTATTTCTGAATTGGGCAAATGCTGATAAAAGACATGATAGTAACCCTTAAAATATACCAAACCGTTAGGATCATTAATCCAGCCCTTTTGGGGCTTATAATGATATTGTAGTTTTTTTAAATAATTCATAGTTAATCTCCGTTCTGTCGTCAAAGCAAAAGCACAAGTAGGAATAGATGCGCTCAACTGTAGCTTTTTTTATATATCTATTTCAGTTCTTCATACTCTGCCAGCGCCTTCAAGCTGCCCAGATTGTTCCAAAGAAACGCACGCACTGCATAACCGCTTCCGCTTGGAACATCAAGGCTGACACTCATATCATTAACAAATTCATCTGAAAAATCCAAAGATGTACATATTGCCCTTTCAAATCTTTCTCCGTTATAAAGGGTCAATATTAAAGTCCCCTCATCTGAGTCTGTCAAGTTGTCACCAACAAATGTAACTCTTGCTGTGGCAACACCTTGGCTTAAACTATTCACTGTTTTACCGTTAAGATAAATTTTAGGATTTATTCCACCGTAATAATCATCTGTATATGTACGCTCTGCAATCAGCTTCGGTTTTGCTTCATCACTTATTGCTGATTCTGAACTCTGAAGTACTATAACCGATGCATCAGATGCTGTATTCTGAATCTTAAGTGTCGCAATACAGTCTTCAGGAATTGACAAAATATAGTCTGTAACATCTACAGTAAAGGTTACATTTTTCCCTGACACATATACTTCCCCAAGCAGATTGCTTGTATCTCCATGCATTCCGTTTGTCAATGCAAGATTATGTGTAAGTTCGGAATCCGACCAACCTGTTCGATTTGCTCCGCTTATTCCATACACATATACCGTTCCTGCCGCTTTATTCTCCGTATTATGAGAGGTGAATTGAAGCTTGTATTTAGCATCCTTGCCATTCATTGCACT
>JAFSXU010000053.1 GCA_017443895.1 Clostridia bacterium | reverse complement strand
TGATATAAAGGTAAACGGCAAGAGAGTTGATTGCAATATAGAGGGATATTTTTTAGATACAAGCTTTAAAAAGCTTGATATACATAATCTTCTGGTTGAGGGCAGGAATGAAATAACCTTTGATTGCGATTTTGTGCAGTCTGAGGAATTTTATAAAAATCTTGACAAGGCAAGGATATTTGAGAGTGAGAAAAATAAACTCTCATACGATATGGAAATAGAGGCTGTATATCTTGTCGGTAATTTTTCGGTAAAAACAGATGGCAGGTGGCACTCGCTTTCAAAAAATGCCCTCCGATACAGCGGTGGTTTTGTTATAGACAAACTGCCCGGATGTATAAGCCTTAACAATATTGAACAGCAGGGTTTCCCGTTCTTTAGCGGAGAACTGTCACTTGTCGGCGAGGCTGTAATTGACGGTAAAAATCCTGTTCTGGAACTTAATGCTACAGGTGTAAATGCGGTGAGAGTTGAGATAAACGGCAAAGAAAAAACAATGCTTACCGATAATAAAGTATCACTCTCCGACTGTGAGTGTGGCAAACAGAAAATAAAACTTACACTTATAAATAACCTTAGAAACCTGTTGGGCCCTCATCATTTAAAAGAGGGAGAGTGCTATAATGTATGTCCGTCATCGTTTTATAAGGAAAACTGCATATGGAATGATAGGGCAGAGGATACATGGAACGATGATTATTGTTTCGTGGAATTTGGTTTGCATAAAAAAGGTGAGTTATTATGATATATAAGAATGTAGATATATACAACATTGAGGAACTGATACATAACCCTGACGGTAGCGTTTCGTGGCTTCGTATACCGAAAATGTATATGATAACTTAGAACAGAGAGAGCAGGGGCATTCTATGGCACGAAACAGCACAGGCGTTGAACTGCGGTTTATAATGCATGGGGATAAGGTGAAAATACGAATGTCTGCGGAATTTGGCGGTAGGTTTCATGTATACCGTGGCGGTGTTCAAGGCGCATGGTTTGACCATGAAGGTGATAAGAATATAGAAAAAGAACCAAAGGATTTTATAATAGAGCGCACCGAAGCTCCCGAAAAATTAAAAATAATAAACGACGCCTCAGGTTATGACTGGGACAGTGAGGTAATACGGGTTATATTTGATAAGGGTAAGATAAAGATCTATGATATAACGGGGGATATTGAGCCTGCAAAAAAAGAGCAGTACCCCCAAAAAACGCTGTGGTGCTACGGCTCGTCAATAACTCATGGCTCAAATGCGTTGGATATGTCACATTCATGGGCATCAATTGTGGCACATGAGCTTAATATGGATGTGAGGAATTTAGGTATGGCAGGAAGCTGTGCCATAGAGCCTGAGTTTGCGGAATATATTGCATCTGAGGGCGAAAAAGGCAACTGGGATATAGCAATACTGGAGCTTGGTATAAATGTTCTTGAATGGAATAGTGAAAAGATTATACAGCGTTCAAGGAATATGATAGGCGAGGTGGCAAAAAGAAATCCTGAAAAGCCTGTATTTGTAATATCCCCGTTTTATTACGGTGCAGAGCTTTTGGATAACTGTTGCCACGGACAGAAATGGCGAAAACTCTTAAAGCTTATTACAGAGGAGCTTAACCTCCCGAATGTTACTTATATAGACGGGCTTGACTGTATAGATAATATATCATATATGTCAGCAGATACTATACACCCCAATATTTACGGAGTGATGAAAATATCGGATAAAATTACCGATGTTTTAAAAGCGCATATGCAAAAATAGAAAATGCGATGAAATATTGACATTGTTCTATCTTTGGTATTATAATATGGATAGATGAGATGTTGAAATGGATATACTAACAATAAAAGATGCGAGAATTAGATCAGGGATTGGAGAAATAAAGCGGATATGGCATCTACAGATTTTGAAAGTAATTTAAAAAACTTAAAAGGAACTTTTGCTGTTGAAAGTATGGAGATTAGTGAGGAAAGTATTAAAAACCTCAAAAGAATTGACGGTGGTGAAGTAAGCTAAAGGTTCTTAAAAATTGCACAGGTTAGATTTTTATCCACTGCAACGGTTACGAAATAGGGGTAAAGGGAAATCAAAATGAATGAAACGAAAACTGTGCTTGGGCGGATGGCATTTTACTATCTGTTGCTTGCTATTAACATTATCCCATGCGGAAATGTTATTCCTGATATTTTTCCTACACGGAATGTTTCAACAGTATATCTGCTGATACTTTCTGTATGCCTTGTTTTCTACTACTCTCACCGAGTAACACCTGTTTTTCGCCTGTCTGCCGTGATGAAATTGCTTTCATGGATGGCACTTCTTATGATTTTGCTTCGTGGCATAAAATACAGCGTATTTGCAGAGGTAGACATACTTGCCCGTCACACATGGTATTTTTACTATGTGCCCATTCTTTTAATTCCGTTATTTTTGTTTGATATATCACTTCTGATATCGCCAAAAAAATCTACACATATCTTAAAAATTTGGTATCCCACATTGGCATTGACTTTGCTATTTATCGTTTTGGTTTTAACAAATGATTTACATCAGCTGATTTTTAAATTTAGACCAAATTTTATAAACTGGAATAATGACTATTCCTATGGCGGTTGGTTTTATGCAATAACCGCCTGGCAATATGCACTATATTTGGCGTCAATTATAATTTTAGTAATAAAGTGCCGTATTTCAAGCTCAAAAAAGAATTCATGGCTTATACTTATTCCGTTTCTGGTTGGTATTGCAATGAATGTACTGTTAATAACTGAAAAAATGCCAAAGTTGGGCGGCGCATATATTATTGAGTTTCCCGAAGCATTGATTTTTATGGTGGCAATAGTGTTGGAATGCTGTATGCAGTTGGGACTTATTCCTACAAATACAGATTACGGCAAGCTGTTTCAAAAATTTTCTATCGCTGCACAAATCACGGACAAATCAGGAACACCTGTCTATGTATCAAACGGTGCAATTCCATTGACAAAAGAACAATTTTTAATGCCAAGCGGCAGTCGTATCGGTGAACATACGGTTTTATATAAAATGGAAATTCCAAGCGGGTTTGGATTTTGGCAGTCGGACATAGCTGGGATATGCCGCCTCAATAAAGAGCTCTCAGACACAAAGGAAAAGTTGGCACAGGAAGCAGAGCTTACACGCTTGAAAAATGAATTAAAGGAACGGCAAACCAAGCTTGAACAACGGACACTTGTATATGATACGATTGCAAAGCGCACTCAAAAACAATCCCTGTTAATTTCAGAGCTGGCAAAAACGGCTAAGCTGTCTGAAGATACGGCAAAAAGAGAAGAATGCAGAAGGTATATCACATTATTGGGTACTTATATAAAGCGCTATGCAAACCTTATGCTGTTGTCAGAGGAGCAGGAGGTTATTGAGATGGGCGAGCTGGGACTTTCGGTTTCGGAGATACTGCGCTATCTGAATTTTTGCGGTGTTTGGGGTGAGTGTATACAAAATGCAACCGGTACGGTCAAAGCCGATGCGGCGCTTTTGGTTTTTGAAGCCTTTGTGACGCTTATTGAAGAAAACTATTCACATCTTCAGGGAGTATTTGTAAATCTTTTATCAAAGGAAAATCCGATGCTTAAAATGACCTTTGAAAATCTGACCAAACCGCTTTCAAAGAAAATGGAAAAACAGCTTTATAGCATTGGTGTAAAGACCGGAATAAAGCATGAGGACGGTGTAACCTACATCAGCTTCACCCTTCCAAGAGGAGGCGATGTTGTATGATGACATTTGATACACTATCATCAATTGCACGGGCAATGTTTGCACTCTGGGCTTTATTGCTATGCCTTTTAGGTATTGGCAGTACGGTTCTTGCAGCGGTTAGAAAACGCCATCATTTTGCTGTTGCTGCGATTTTGCTGACTGCTCCCGTTTATTACATGTGGCAGGTTATATTTGATTTTTCTCTGTTTGGCGGAACGGAGAAAATTGCACCCATAAGCTCAAAATTATGCGGACTCCCGATACTTATATGGTTTGGAGCACTTACCGCTTTTACCGTTGCATCGTCAATATTATTCGTGCGTAATATTCAATATGATAAAAACTTTGTAACGCCCGGTGCTATCAAACAGTATTTGGACAAAGTACCGTGCGGCGTGTGCTGTTGGCGTGATAGTGGAAGGATATTGCTATCAAATATCTGCATAAACGAATTATGTACCGCCATTACAGGCAGTCCGCTTTTAAACGGCAATCAATTTTGCGATGCGGTAAAAGATGAAATTATAACAGTTAACGGACAAGTATGGCGCTTTTCTTGCCGTGATATTTCATTGGGTAATGAGAGATTACACGAAATGATTGCCTCGGACATTTCAACTGAGTATGCCAAAACGCAGGCACTTAGAAAAGATAAAGAAGAGCTTTCCAAGCTTAATCGCAGGCTACAGGAGTATTATTTGAGTATTGACGATACTGTGCGCAGGCAGGAGATTTTGCAGGCAAAGATAAATATTCACGATGAGATGAACAGGCTCATGCTTTCTACAGCATCGGCAAATATTGGGGATATACCTGTTCTTAACGGCATCTTCTCAATGTGGGAGAAAAACGCACTTTTGCTTTGTATGGAAGCAGAGGAAGCGGCCGAGACTAAGGCAATGGTTGATTTAAAACAGCTTGCAAAGGCACTTAAAATCCGCTTAATATGGCAAAACGAATTACCGGACACATTAGCGAAAAATCAGCATCAGATGTTTTTTACAGCCGCAAAGGAGGCAATCGTAAACGCCGTAAAGCATGCGGGGGCAACAACAATGAATATTTCGTTTTCCGAAAATGAAACAAATATTTCCTGTCATTTTACAAACGATATAAAAAGTCAGCCCGAGGCTGTCAAATTTACAGGCGGACTTAGGAATTTATCAGTGCTTGCAAAAAAGCAGGGAGCTACAATTTCGGTCGCGTGCGATAAAACATTTACTCTCACTTTATGTTTTCCGAATAATTCAAAAAATCAGCCGATTGGTTGATGTATAGTTAAAATTGGCGGTATATAATAAATAGAGGTGTTGTGGGCAGTAACAAAGGGGGTGTTTTCTATGGTATACAAGGTCTTGATCGTGGAAGATCAGGATATACCGAGGGAATTTTTTGAGATGCTTATTAAGTCAAGCACGGCATTTGAGCACCTTCTTTCAATTGCCAACGCCTCGGCGGCGCTTTCCGTATGTCAGCGGAATAAGGTGGATCTTATCCTTATGGATGTAATGACAGAGCTTGGTCATAGCGGACTTGATGCGGCGGAGAAGATAAAACAAAGCTTCCCCGATATAAAGATTATAATTGTAACCTCCATGCCTGAGTATTCATGGATTGCAAGGGCAAGACGGATAGGTGTAGATTCATTCTGGTACAAGGACGGTTATAAGGACAGCATACTTGATGTGATGGAGCGCACGATGTCCGGCGAACATATTTACCCCGATAAAACTCCGCTCATACGCATCGGCAATGCAACAAACCATGAATTTACAGAGCGTGAGCTTGATATTTTAAAAGAGCTTACCACAGGCGATACCAATGCCGAAATAGCCGAGCGACTTTCAATTTCTGTCGCCACGGTAAAAACTCACATTTTGCATTTAATGGAAAAAACAGGCTTTAAAACTCGCACGGAGCTTGTTTCCGAAGCACGGGGCTTGGGTATTGTAATAAAAAACAAGTGGGAAGACCAAAAAGTATAACGGATATATGGCATTATAAGCTGTATATCCGTTTTTTAATATCAGCCAATCGGCTGATGTAAAGCAAGGCAAATATTGCTATAATTTAAATTAGAGAAAGTATATCAAGATATACAATTAAATAACAGAATAGGGGGAATTATTATGAAAAAAATTATGGCATTATTGGTTGCAGGAATGATGGTATTTTCGCTTGTATCCTGCGGGGAGAAAACGGTGGAAAATTCACAAGACGATAATATAACAACACAAGAGCCTGCCAAGGAATCCGAAGTTCTTAACCCCACGGGCGGTTCAACAACGGTCGGCTCATACACACTTACAGCTGAATTTTTACCGTTTGAGGAGCCGTTTGAAAGTACGGCAAGCGGTGATCCTGACATGAGTGTTTTTGGCGACACGGTTTATATTTCAGACGGTGGCAACACAGTCAAAGTGTATACGCTCTCAGACAGCAGTCTTACATATGTAAAAACACTTGATATTCCGTGCAGAAACGGTATTTCGGCAGATATGAACGGAAATATTTATGCAGACGGCGGAATAGTTGAGGCAAAAATATATGACGCAGACGGAAACGAAACAGGAAAAGCAGTGGCGTCAGGTAAAATTTCCCTTTCAAAGACAGAGGATTTTGCGCTGACTTTCTGGTCAGGCAGAGACGAGGTTACAAAAATTTCAGGCGGAGCAAAAGAGCCGTGGGTTATAACCGGTATGAACAGCGGCGGAAGTATTTTTAAGAATATAAATAAAATTGAAATTCAAAACGGTCATGTGCTTGTAGGCGGTGCAGGTGCCGACAAGAACATAATAGCAGTTTATGATACTGCCGGAACACAGTTGGCAGTTTCCGAGCTTTCAGGTTCGATGCCCAATGCAGTTTGTGAGAGCACAAACGGATATATAAGTGCGGCAGTGGGAGCTATGAGCTTTATTGCAAAGGACGGAAGTGCAATAGGTGATGCCGAGGATTCAAAGGCACTGTTCGGAGTGGACAAAACAATCTGGGTAAGAAATATGACACCGCTTTTGGACGGTACAGTGCTTGTATGTGCAAGCTATGCAAGAGAAGATATGTCAAATCAGATTTTAGTTTACAAATTATCGGGATTTTAATTTAAATAGTAAAGTGGAGTAATAAAGGAGAAGTAAGTCTTAAAAAATGCTCGTCGCATAGCACTGCTGCTGAGGACTTGAAGTACACAAGTACGACTGCGTCCTTCATAACAGCATTCTGATTAGAGCATTTTCCCGGACGGTTTTGTGAAAGGAGTTAATGGTTATGACAATGAAGAGAATAAAAGGTATTATAGGTGTTTTAGTTGCAATGATGTTAGCCATCACTATACTTTCAGGCTGTGGCGATGGTGGCGAGGCTACAGGCTATGAGGGTAAGTATGTAAGTGTTGCAGGCGAGATGTTGGGCTTGGAGCTTACAGGCGAGGATATTGCAGGCTGGGCAATTGAGCTTAACAACGGCGGAAAAGGAACAATGGAAATTGACGGAGATTCGGGAAATATTAAATGGTCGCTTGAGGGAGAAACCATAACCATCAATGTTGACGGTGAGGAAATAACAGGTACATTTGAGGACGACAAGCTTGTTTTTGATAACATCATGGACTCAGGCATGAAGCTCACCTTTGCAAAAGAGGGCGAAAGATAATTTTGAGAAAATGGACTGTGGCGAATGCACAGACCACATAAACGCATTAAATAAGAGAAAGGTAGATAAAAATGAGAAACAGAATCATAGCATTTGTAACAGTAATAATGTTATTGTGCAGCGTATTTTCGATGACTGCATTTGCTAAGGCGTTCACCTCCGGCGAAACAGTCAACCTTAAGGTTAACAAGCCCTGTAGTGTGGTTTTGAAGGTTGATAACAAAGAAACATATACTAAAGTGGATCTTATCGGAGAACTTCCCGAAGGACTCAGCTGGGGTTACGGAGAAGCAGAGGATCCCTATATTCAGGGCACGCCCACAAAAGCAGGAACATACGAAGTAACATTTGAGTGCCATATGTATGAAACGGACGACATAATAAAACATACGGCAGAGATTGTTGTAGAGGGCGGAGAAGTCTATAACTCAAATGAAACAGTAAATATCAAGGTTAACGAACCCTGCAGTGTGGTTTTGAAGGTTGATAACAAAGAAACATATACTATAGTGGATCTTATCGGAGAACTTCCCGAAGGACTCAGCTGGGGTTACGGAGAAGCAGAGGATCCCTATATTCAGGGCACACCAACAAAAGCAGGAACATACGAAGTAACATTTGAGTGCCATATGTACGAAACGGGCGACATAGTAAGACATACAGTCACAATAAAAGTAACAGACTCGAATGCTGAAGTTGAAAAATTGGAAAATCCTTTCGTTGATATAGCAGAAGAAAGTTATTATTATGATGCAATCCTTTGGGCTTACTATGCAGAACCACAGGTTACCAAGGGTGTTGACGAAACCCATTTCGGACCAAATAAAACCGTTACACGCGGACAGACAGTAACTTTCTTATGGCGTGCTATGGGAGAGCCGGAACCGAAAACTACAAATAATCCGTTTGCAGATGTAAAAACTGATGATTACTATTACAAAGCAGTATTATGGGCGGTGGAAAGCGGTATCACAGTAGGAAGCGACAGCACTCATTTTTCACCCGACGCAACCTGTTCAACAGCACATATTACAACATTCCTGTATCGTACTCTGGATATCGGTAACGACGGATGGTATGAAGCTGCTGCAAAATGGGCGGAAGATAACGGACTTCTGAAGGATATAAACAAGGAAGTTGCTCCCGATGTGAATTGTCCGCGTGCAGATGTTGTTACCTTCCTTTATCGCACAGTCGGAAAATAAGAGCGGAATATTGTAAAAGAGAAAGGAAATAACTGCTATGGGACTGTTTAAAAAAGAGAATTGCTGTCTGTGCGGCGGAAAAACAGGACTGCTTGATAAAAAATGCATGAGCGGAAAAGTATGCAAGGATTGTACAAAAAAATTATCCGTATGGTTTGATGATTATAAAAACGCCTCGGCGGGAGCATTGGACGCACAGATACTTGCAAGAGAAAATGATGCAGGACTTACTAAGGTTTATAACTTTTCAAAGGTGTTCGGCGAATACGGCGTAATTTTAATAGACGATGAGGCTCGCAAATTTGTTGCATTTCCAAGCACCGCAAACGGACTGTTTGGAAACCAAAGGAGCGTAAAATCCATAGACGATGTAATTGATTTGGGGCCTGATATTATCAGCTTTGATCAGGTAGAGGATTTTGAGATAGATATTACCGAGACAAGCCGTGAAGAAAAGCAAACGGTAAACGGACAGCAGGTAAGCTATAATCCACCGCATATTCTGTATATGGAAACATTTACGCTTAGGATTAAGCTAAACCACCCGTATATTAAATCTGTATACATTCAGTTAAATGACGGTGCTGTACAGATACATAATATCGGAAGACGATTATGGACCGATCCCGGGCGCAGGCTTGCGGCACACCTTTTAGATCTTCCGGGACTGGTTAAGGAAAATAATGCGGCGGTGTTTGATAATGAATCATTGCTCCATGCATTTCTTCGTAATAAGTATGAAATGCCTGATTACTCCTATGGCTTTAAATGTACATTGAAAAACTGGGACGAGATTGGAAAGTATCAGTACTATCTTGCAATGGCAAGGGAGATACAGGACATTATCCTGGGAGTATCGGAGTAGGCAGATATTAAGAAAAACTAAACAGTTAAATTAAAAACGCAGAAGCCAAAATGCTTCTGCGTTTTGCTATTCCTGATATTTAATAACCGTGTATAAGCATATTCATTGTTGTATCTAAGGCGGTGGCAATTTTTGAAACGGTGGCAAGGGAGGGAGTGCGCCTGTTTGCTTCATAGTTTGTAATTGTGGCAACGCCCACGCCCAATTCCTTTGCAAGCTCCGCCTTTGTCATTCCACGGCTTTTGCGTATAAGTTTTAAATTATTTCCAAAATTTTCAAAATCGTTTTTCATAGCAGTCCTTAAAACAGCGGTACTTTATTTGCATCGGTTTTTAATATACCGTCAAGGCTTGGCGTATAGTAAAGCGTGTTATCATTATCAATAAATACCGCATCAATTTGCGGGTGCGCCTTTAAAAATTCGCGCGCCTTATCAAGTCCCATTACAAACAAGCCTGTTGAAAGCCCGTCGGCAACTGTTCCGCTATCTGAAATTACAGATACCGATGTAAGGTTATTATCCGCAGGGTAGCCTGTTTTAGGATCAATTATATGATGATATAAAACGCCGTTTTCCGTAAAAAATCGCTGATAAGTCCCTGATGTAACAACAAACTTATCGGATATATCAAGTGTTGCAATTACCTTATCGGTCTGTATCGGGTCCTCAATTCCAACCGACCAGTTACTTCCGTCACTCCTTTTGCCGTATGCTAAGATATTTCCGCCAAGCGACAGTATGGCAGATGAAACACCTGTTTTTTGGAGTATTTCCATAGCCTTGTCCGAGGCATAACCCTTTGCAATTCCGCCAAGGTCAAGCATTGTAATTGCAGTAAGTAAATCGCCGTCAATTGTGATATGCTTATACCCAACCTTTTTTAGCTTTTCCTGTATATCCTTATCATCGGGCACGGTATAATTCTGATCGTAAAATCCCCATAAATCCATAATCGAGGACACCGTTATATCAAATGCACCGTCTGTGGCATCTGAAATTTCCTTCGATTTTGAAACTATATCTATTAAATCATCCGACACCTTAACTCTGCCGTTAATATTAAACTTATAAAGCTCGCTGTCCTCGCTTTTTCGGTTAAATTTTTTGTCAAGCTCAAGGATTTCCGATTTGATTTCCTTAATTGCAATGCTTGCAGTATTTCCGTATGCGGTAAGTATCATTGGTGTGTCCATTGCATAAAAATCTGTTGTAACCTTGCCGTCGTCTTTTTGCGGCAGGGAACAGGAGCTTAAAAAAAGTACAAATATTATAGGTAACAGTAATTTTTTCATGTGTTAATATCCTTTACTGATTTTTTCAAAATTCCGTTTGAATGTAATAAAAGCATAGTTGTAAGTATTCCGATAAACAGGCCCGTAATAACAGAAATTGCCGTCAAAGGCACAATGTACCACGCAATATACGGCGTTTTGGTTATCAAAACCGCAACTAAAACCTGTCCGATGTTATGCGATATTGCACCGAAAATACTTACAATCCAGAGCTGTTTTTCCGTAAATAGGTTAATTATTAAAGCCTCAACTATAAAGCACAGCATACCGCCCGAAATACTGTATAAAAACGCACTCATACCGCCCGAAAATACCGATGCTGTTATAATTCTAAGTACAAGAATAATAAGCGCATCGCGCTTTTTCAATGTGGCAAGCGCAAAAAGCGTTATACTGTTTGAAAGTCCTATTTTAAAGCCCGGTATCGGAACAAGCGGAGGAATTTGTGCCTCAATGATGTATATAACAAGTGATAAAGAAAGAAGTATCGCCATAAATACAAGCTTTTTTGAATTCATAAAACCATCTCCTAATTTGCTATTACATCAATATCGGTATTGCCATCATCATAAATAATTGTGAGCTTGTGCGGCAAACACACAATGGGCGAATAGTTGCTCTTTAATTCACCGTGAGATATACATATCTTATCAGGGCAGTCCGCATCAATAATTTTTATGGAATTATGCGATACATACACGGTATTATAGCCATAATCCGATTTGACATCAAACTCATACGGTGATGTAACAGCCGCCAAATCAATGCGCCTTATAATTTTGTTATCCGATTTTACAAGCACAATGCTCTGGGGCGTGTGCCGGTGCATAATATACAATGAAACTGTACCGGTTATAGCCAGTACAGTCGCAAAGATAATAATAAATACTTTATTTTTCATTATTACATATTTAAAACTGCTGATTTTTCTATTTCAAGACCTTTTTTGTAGGTCTTTATAAACTCGTTAAAGCCTGCGACCTCGTCTTTGTCAGGCTCAATTAAAGTACCCTCGTCACCCTTAAACACCTTGTTTAAAAGGAAATCCTCAAGGTTCTCGTCAGCTTCTTTGTCAAGCATGTACGCACACAGAAGTGCCATACCCCATGCACCGCCCTCGCCTGCGGTTGACATTACGGATACGGGTGCATTTATTGCGGCGGCGGATAATTTCTGACCTACAACAGGGGTCTTGTATAAACCGCCGTGTGCAAACATCTTATCAATTTTAATATCCTCGTTTTCGTTAAGAATATCAAGTCCGACCTTTAGTGATGCAAGCGCAGAATAAATATTAACCCTTGCAAAGTTCTTGAAATTAAACTTGCTATCAGGCCGTCTTACAAACAGAGGTCTGCCCTCGTCAAGGCCTGTTACATTCTCGCCCGATAAGTAGTTATAAAGGAGCAATCCGCCACAGTCCGTATCGCCTGAGAGTGCCTCGTTAAACATTATCTCGTAGAATTTTGATGTAGGAATATCAAAGCCTGCGGCAGTTGAAAACTCCTTTAACATATTTACCCATGCGTTTATCTCCGATGTACAGTTGTTACAATGCACCATTGCAACCAATGAGCCTGTCGGTGTTGTAACAAGGTCAATTTCAGGGTATACATTTTTTAAAGCCTTTTCAAGAACAACCATTGCAAATATTGATGTTCCTGCGCTTATATTTCCCGTACGCTCCCGAACCGAGTTTGTAGCAACCATGCCCGTTCCCGCATCACCCTCGGGCGGACAGAGTGGAATACCTGCCTCTAATGTGCCTGTGGGATCAATAAACAGTGCGCCCTCTTTTGTTAAAGCTCCTGCACTATCGCCTGCAAGTAATACTTTCGGTAAAATGTCACCGAGCTTTATATCATAGCCGTGTGATTTTGAAAGCGCATCAAATTTTGCTATCATATCGGCATCATAATTTTTTGTTTCAATATCAATAGGGAACATGCCCGATGCTTCGCCTATACCTAAAACTTTGTTTCCTGTGAGCTTCCAATGAATAAAGCCGTCAAGCGTGGTAAAGAAATCCAAATTGCTTAAATGCTCCTCTTTATTTAGCATTGCCTGGTATAGGTGCGCAATGCTCCAACGCTGGGGAATGTTATAATTAAATAATGCTGTAAGCTCCTTTGCAGCGTCTCCAGTTATTGAGTTTCGCCAAGTCCGAAACGGTACCAAAAGCTCGCCGTTTTTGTCAAATGCCATATATCCGTGCATCATAGCCGAAAAGCCGATACCTGCAAGCTTTGTTAAGGTTATGCCGTATTTTTCTCTGACATCTTCGGCTAAACTCCTGTAGCAGTCCTGAAGTCCCAAGGTTATATCTGAAAGCGAGTATGTCCAAATCCCGTTTTCCAGTCTGTTTTCCCAGTCGTGTGCGCCCTGTGCGATAGGTGCATATGTATCGTCAATAAGAACTGCCTTAATTCTTGTTGAGCCAAACTCAATACCCAATACCGCTTTTCCTGCGCTTATTATATCCTTTGCATTCATAATTACAGCCTCCGTAAAATATCTGATGTATATATTTTACAGTATTATATCCTTTTTTTCAAGTCCAAAAACTAAGTTTGGATGAATTTATAAATATGTAATTTCTGTAAAAACAAAGCGCCAAAAACATCACAGATTTAAGCTATAGCCTAAAGTGCCAAAGCCTGCCTTGTAAATATTTATGAAACGCCGATTTTAGAGGTAAGCATTACCATTGAAATAGCAATTTTAATATGCTATTATGCTCGTGCAAGTAAGGTAACCGCTTGCAAAAAAAAGAAAGGAGTACACATAATGGCTATAATCCCGTCATGGGTAGTGGCAACGGCTGTTGCGTGTTGTGGCAGTGCGGGTGTCGCTAATCAAAACGGAAGTATTGATTGCACAAATATATTCAATTTGCTAAACCAAAAAACACAGAGTTGCCGACAGTTAGATGTAAATTCGCTCTGTGACATATTGGAGCAGATGGGTATACATATTGATAATATTTGTGATACCGATACATGTAATCAAAAGGAGGAACAGAATAATACTGAGGTAACCGTAACACCTCAGACGACACAAAAACCACAGGCAACACCAAAGCCACAGGTAACGGCAACGCCACAGGTAACCGTAACGCCACAGGTTACACAAAAACCAATCGTGACACCTACTCCACAGGCGCAAACCGCATCCGAGGAGGATAAATATGCCTTAGAGGTTGTGGATTTGGTAAATAAGGAGCGTGCAAAATACGGTTTGGGTAATTTACAGGTCGATACAACGCTTATGAGAGCGTCATATGCAAGAGCAAAGGAGATAAAAACAAGCTTTTCGCATACCAGACCAAACGGCACAAGTTGCTTTACGGTTTTAAAAGAGTACGGAATAAACTACAGATCAGCAGGTGAAAATATTGCATACGGACAAAGAACGCCGCAAGCTGTTGTAACAGCATGGATGAATTCCGAGGGACATAGGGCGAATATCCTGAATGGCAATTTCACAAAAATAGGTGTAGGCTGTTATAAGTCGGGAAGCACATATTACTGGTCGCAAGAATTTATAAGCTAAATAAAACAGCCTTGCATATATGGTGTGCAGGGCTGTAGCTTTTTTGTTAAAATTATTTTCTGGATAGGCGGTTATACTGAATTTGGGATTTGCCTGTTACTTTATTTATTTTTTCTTTGTAAAGCAAGGTCATTTTTGTTTGACCGTATGTATAATCTATTTTGTTTTCTTGTATAAAAGATTTACAGTATTGTTTATCGGAATAATTTCTTTTTTCGATAAACAAGTAAAAAATGAGTTCTTCATATATATTTTTCAGCTCAAAATCTGCAATTATTTTTGAAAATGCAGCCATATTCTTATTGTTGCATTTGAATATTATATCGTTGCTGTCGAGCATTGTTTCAAGTTTGTCGAAATATTCAAATCTGTTTCCGAGTTTTGGGAAAAATTCACTTTGTGAAATTAAGTCATAAGAAACCTTACCTTTCAAACATTGATCAAACAGCTTTTCGGTAGAGATATTGCCGTTTAATACATCTGTCAGCTTGTGTAATCCTATAATGTGCGGAAAATCGGATTTTTCAAAGGTTATAACAAATTCCGTCTTTTTGCCTTTTCTTCCTAATATAATTTTATATTCATAGTCCAATAGCCTTTTGAATAAAAAAGCTCTCTGTTGTAGCTTGTCCATACTTTCCTCCGTTTGCATACATAAGAAAAGCTCTGCCTCGAAAAAAGGCAGAGCTTTGAATGTTTTCTGTCTGCACATCCTGTGTGCATAAAGTCAGCTTGCGGTTTACACATACAACCCGCCCGAAGCTCCGCAAAACACTGATTGCTGACACAGCCTTTCGCTTCACCGCTTTAACAGACACACCTGTTGCCTGTTGCTAATATTATTATACTAAAAACTATAAAATATGTCAATAAATTTTCGGTAAAAAGATTTGTGATAATCAGCTATTGTTAAACATCGCAAGAATTTATAAGCTAAATAAAACAGCCCTGCATAAAACGGTGTGCAGGGCTGTGTTTTTTTGTTAAAATCATTTGGCGAATAATCGGATATACCGAATTTTGGATTTTTTAATTTATTCGTAATACGAATATTCATAGTATTTTTCTGTTTAAATTTCAAGTAAGTTTTTATTATCCAAAACCACAGCATTTTTACGCTTTTTTACCTGCCAAATCCAATAAAAACCTCCTTACCGCTTTACTTGCAAATAAAAAATGCGCCAACCGGAGCCGACGCATCAAAACGCAAACCCCGATAGTCGCCAAACTAATCGATTAACAAGGATATAGAATTGTTCTATTGCCGTTAGGATTTGCAGTTTTAGCAAATTGTTCTACGGCAATAAAACTTTTTTAAAAATAGCAAAAAAAAGTCCTTGTTAAAAATATTCAATTAGTTTGGCAAAACCATTATAACACATCCATTATCCAAATGCAATAAAATTTTATGCTTTACCGATTTAAAGCAAAAATATTACAAAATAATGTATAAACTTGACGATTTATATAATTTAGTATACAATATACCCTGAAAATGTGTAGGTACAATTATTTGACATATTTTTAAGGAGGACTAACCAAAATGGCGGTTACGATAAAGGAAAGCAAATTGGGTAAGGGCAGAGTTATAGCTGTGCTTGTAGTTATATGCCTTGTTGCAATAGTGGCATTTGGAGCAATAGTGTTAAAGGATTCTGCCTCGGTAAGCATGGCAGACGGGGAAAAGACCATTACAATATCTGACGGCGAGGGAGTATCGGAGGTGGCACGGATACTCAATAACGAGGGGATTGTAAAAAATCCTGTTGTATTCCGCATAATATCAAAGCTTGGCGGATATGACGGCAATGTTCAGCCCGGAAATTTAAAAATTGAGAACGGAATGTCATACAAGGATATTTTGGAGCTTTTAATAACTCCAAACCGTGCCGCAACAAAGATTATTATTCCCGAGGGCTATGAGGTAAGGCAGATCGCCGAAACCTTATGTGAGGCAGGTATTGCCGATTGGAACGATTTTTATGCCGCTCTTAACAATGACGAATACGGATACAGATTTTTGGAAAACCTACCCGAGCGTGAAAATAAAATGGAGGGATATTTGTTCCCTGCAACATATGAGATACCAGAGGGTATGGAAGAGCATGACATAATTGATTTAATGCTTAGCGCTTTTAACAACCAGTTTAAGGACGAGTATTATAAAAGAGCAGAAGAGATGGGCATGAGCGTTGATGAAATTATAACAATGGCGTCAATTATCGAGCGTGAAACGGACTCGGACGCAGAGCGTGCAAAGGTTGCAGGCGTGTTTTATAACAGATTAAGGTCGGGTATGAAATTGCAGTCGTGCGCAACGGTGCAGTATGTGCTTGGTGAGAGAAAGCCAGTTTTGGCTATTGCCGATACACAGATTGATTCGCCGTATAATACATATAAATATGCAGGCTTCCCGTTAGGCCCTATATGCTGTCCGGGCATTGCTTGTATTGAGGCGGCATTATACCCCGAAGATACAGATGCGTATTATTTTGTTCAGGGGAATAACGGTCAGCATATTTTCTCAAAAACATATGATGAACACATTAAGGCGATGCAGGAAAACGATCCGACAATAAGCGTGGATAAAACCGCAATCGAAAATCAGGACAGTATGCAAAATACAGGAGCGACACAGTGATAGAATATGATAAAAATGCAATAGTTCCCGATTATATAACGAAATGGCTAAGGGATAATCAAACGCATAATGATGAGCTTCTCCATTCTATGGAGGAGTATGCAAGGGAAAACCATATCCCCATTGCAGAGCCTGAAACGGCAAGCTTTTTGTCGGTTATGACATCAATTATAAACCCAAAATCCGTACTTGAAATAGGTACGGCAATAGGGTATTCGTCAATCATTATGGCAAGGGCAGGCAAGAGCGCGCATATTCTCAGCCTTGAATATAACAGTGATATAATACCTGTTGCAAGGGAGAATATACACCTTGCAGGATTGGATGAAAGAATAACGGTTTGCGAGGCGGATGCAAAGGATTACCTTTCGTTTTTATCCGATGATGAGAGCTTTGATATGATTTTCTTAGACGGACCAAAGGGGCATTATTATTATATGCTCGATGATTGCATAAGGCTTTTAAAAAAAGGCGGTGTGTTAATCTCTGACAATGTGCTGTATAAGGGAATGACGGCAGATGATGAGCATATCATAAAGCGCAAGGAAACGATTGTATCACGGCTCCGTGATTACATTACGGCACTTACAAACGCACCGGAGCTTAAAACCTCACTCCTTCCGCTTGGCGACGGAGTAACAATTTCGGTAAAGAAATAAAAGGCATTGCCACCGTTAAATTTGGGTTTATATGCGTAAATGGGTATCACAATTTGTAGGGCAGGGGCTTGCTCCTGCCGTTGTTCACGGTATCAGAGATGCGGTTGGAGCAAGCCCCAACCCTACAATCATACCAATTTACGATTTCGCATTGGTACGCTAAACCAAAATTTATATCTAAAATAAAAAAATATATAAAAATCAGAGGCTGTTTCATAATGAAACAGCCTCCTGTGTCGTAGAATAATTAAAATGAAAATTTAAAGGCAACAGACCACTTTATTTTTCCATTTCCCAGAATTGTGCACTGTACGGCGGCAGGGTAGAGCCACCGCCAAAATCATGGACATTGCCCGTTATTAAATCAACGGCTGTTCCGCAGCCTGCATCAAAGTGACAGGTAACCTCATTATCATCTGCATTTATAGCAACCAAAACCCGTTCCGTATCGGTTTTTCTCTCAAAAATACAGTGCTTGTTTTGTAATACCACAGTCCTGAAATCTCCGTAGCAAAGAGCATTTGAGTTTTTATGTGCCAAAGCTAATTTGGAAATATATTCCGTAAGCTCGTTTACAATAGGAGTTTCGGGACAGGGGCGGAGTGCAGGATCGCCCTGTGATTTTTCTGCTTTTTCGCCCCATTCACTTCCGTAATACACGCATGGAATACCAGGCATACCGAAAATCATTGCATATACAAGCGGAAGATGGCGCGGATTTGTCAAAATACTTGCAATCCTTGTTACATCATGGTTGTCAACAAAATTAAGCAAATGCTTTCCCTTTAGCGTTGTCCACTGCTCAGGGCCGAAAAACCTCAATATTGAGTGGATTATTTCAAACATATTCATAGAATTAAAGCTTGAATATACACCCTTATAGCACTGGTAGTTTGTGCAGGAATGAAGCTCACTATCGTTTACATACTGTGCATAGTCGCCGTGTAAAAGCTCGCCCACAAGGAAGAAATCAGGCTTTAGACTGTCTGTATATGCTCTTAATCGCCTTAAAAACTCATGGCTCAGACAATATGCAACATCAAGCCGTATTCCGTCAATGTCAAACTCGTCTATCCAGAACTTGACAGCCTCTAAAACATGCAAAACCGCCTCTTCACAGCCAAGGTTTAGTTTTACCAAATCATAATTTCCTTCCCAGCCCTCGTAATAAAGTCCGTCATTGTAGGGAGAATTGCCGTTAAAATCAAGATAGAACCAGTTTCTATACGGCGAATTTTCACGGTTTTTAAGTACATCCAAAAATGCCCAAAATCCTCTTCCAACATGGTTAAACACACCGTCTAACACTACCTTTATACCTTTTTTGTGAAAATCATCTACAACCGCCTTAAAATCCTCGTTTGTACCTAAACGGCAGTCGATTTTCTTATAATCACGGGTATTGTAGCCGTGAGTGTCCGACTCAAGCACAGGCGAAAAATATACCGCATTTGCGCCTAAGTTCTGTATATGGTTGGACCAGTCCAAAACCTTTAAAATCCTGTGTTCTTCTATACCGTCATTTTCAAACGGCGCACCGCAAAATCCTAACGGATATATCTGATAAAATACACTTTCATATGCCCACATATCCTGCCTCCTGATAATTTTTATACCGATACATTATACCATTACTTTTTATATATAGTCAATGACTTATTTTAAAGTGAAAAATCGTGTCTGTATGCGGTAGGTTTTTGGTTACAGTGCTTTTTAAACTGCCTTATAAAGTTACTTGAGTCCAAAAATCCGCAAAGCTCGGCAATTTCGCTTACAGGCTTGTCGGTACTTCTTAAAAGCATTTTTGATGTGTTTATTCTGTATGCCATAATGTAATTATACGGCGTTGTACCCATAGTCCGCTTAAATAGCCGTATAAAATGAAATTTTGATATGTGAAGCTCGTCAATTATATCGTCAATGGTGATGTTTTTGTCATAGTTTTTGTGGATAAAATCAACAGCATTTTGAATGTATTCATAATACCTGCCGTTATGGCGCACCTGCTCGCCTTCAAGCAATGAGCTTACCATAATATTAAATATATTATGAATACCAAGCGAAATTTTAAGACTTCCCGAAATATCATTTTGCCCTGCAAGCTCCAATAACCCGTTTATAATTTCAAGCATAGCCACACCGTCATTTATATTAACGGCACTAATGTTGTCAGGGTATAGTATGCTAAACATATCCTTTGCCATTGCACCGTTAAAATGCACCCAGTAAAATTCCCAGCCCTCGCCTACGGAAAAATACCTGTGCGGAGTATGGCAATCAATTATAATTGCATTGCCCTTTTCCAAAACGAATGGCATATCCTCGGATATAACTGTTCCCATGCCTGACTTTGTAAAAAGCAATAAAAAACTATTATGAGTATTCCGTATAACCTCATATCCCTCCTCGGCAATAAAATGCCCGACCTCGCTTATATAGAAGGGCAGTGTGGTTGTAAGCTGTGTGGGAGTAGCGCTTAACCATATTGAACTGTCGTCAATCAACTCGTCATATTTACCCATTGATATATCACCTCATACCCATTATACAACAATAGATTATAAAAAGCAATAATTTTGTATTTTATGGCAATAATGTTTAGTGCAAAAAATCGGGATTGGTATATACTGTGATTATCAAATAAATTTTAAGGAGTTTAAATGTTATGGGCGAGGTAATTTTAAGGCAGGAGAAAATAACAATACCTACATATGAGATTTCAGAGTATGACAAAAATCCAATGTTTTTGGAAAAGAGGGTATATCAGGGTTCATCGGGACGGGTTTATCCGCACCCTGTATGCGAGGGTGTATCGGACACAAAAACGGATAAGGAATATAATGCAATAATTTTGGAGAACGATTATATCCTTGTAATGATTTTACCCGAAATAGGCGGAAAAATCCAAAGACTCTACGATAAAACAAACGGCTATGATGCGGTTTACTATAACGAGGTAATAAAGCCTGCATTGGTAGGCCTTGCAGGGCCTTGGATTTCGGGCGGAATTGAGTTTAACTGGCCGCAGCACCACCGCCCGTCAACATTTGACCCTGTTGACTATACTGTATGCGAAAATGATGACGGTTCAAAAACAGTATGGGTGGGCGAGACGGAAAAGATGTTCCATACAAAGGGTATGGCAGGCTTTACGGTATACCCCGACCGTGCATATGTTGAAATTACAGGTCAGGTATATAACCCAACCGACCGGCCGCAGACATTTTTATGGTGGGCAAATCCTGCCGTTGCGGTAAATGATAACACACAGTCAATTTTTCCACCCGATGTCCACGCCGTAATGGATCACGGCAAGCGTGATGTTTCAAAATTCCCTATTGCAGACGGCGTGTATTATAAAATGGACTATGCTCCGGGTACGGATATTTCAAGATACAAAAATATCCCTGTTCCTACATCGTATATGGCATACCATTCAGACTATAACTTTATCGGAAACTATGACTATGGGAAGCGAGCAGGACTTTTGCACATTGCAGACCACCATGTATCGCCGGGTAAAAAGCAGTGGACATGGGGTAACGGCGATTTCGGCAAGGCATGGGACAGAAACTTAACAGATGAAAACGGTCCGTATATTGAGCTTATGACAGGTATGTTTACCGATAACCAGCCCGATTTTACATATTTAAAGCCGTATGAAGAAAAAACATTCAAGCAGTACTTTATGCCGTATAAGGGTGTGGGTGCGATAAAGAACGCATCAACAGATATTGCAGTGGGACTTGATATTGAGGGCGATAAGGCATATGTAAGGGCGTATTCTCCTGTTGAGCTTGGCAATGTCACATTATCACTTTCATATAACGGCGAGGTTATATATACCGATAATGTAAAGTTAAAGCCCGATATGTCATATGAAAAGGAGCTACCTGTCCCCGATGTGGATAAAACAAAGTTAAAATTAAGCGCCCAAAAAGACGGTAAGGAAATCCTTTATTATGTGCCCGAAAAAGAGCTTGCAGACGATATACCGTCGCCTGCCGAGGCACTCCCGTCACCCGAGGAGGTGCCTACAAACGAAAAACTCTTCCTTGCCGCAACACATCTTGAACAGTACCGCCATGCTACATATTCGCCTGAGCCGTATTATTTGGAGGGCTTAAAGAGGGACGATGGCGATATAAGATTAAATAACGGCTACGGAAAATATTTGTATAACCGTGGCAGGTTTGAAGAGTCCGTACCGTATTTTGAAAAGGCGATAAAATCATCGACATGGAAAAACCCGAACCCCTATGACTGCGAGCCGTATTATAACCTTGGACTTAGCTTAAAGGCGTTGGGGAACAAGGATAAGGCATTTGACGCATTTTATAAGGCGGTATGGGACGGAAATCAGCAATCCTGCGCATTTTATCAGCTTGCATGCCTTAGTGAGGATTATAACGAGGCGCTCTCATTTGTTGAAAAATCACTTGTCAAGGGCGCTCATAATATGCAGGCAAGAGCGCTTAAAACCGCACTTTTAAGGCTTATGGGTAAAACAGATGAGGCAATTGCCTTTGCAAAGGAAACAAGAACGATAGACGCACTTGACCATGCAAGCGCATACGAGCTTTATTTAATGACGGGTAAGGGACTTGATGAATTTAAGGCTATAATGCGCGGTGATAACCATAACTATATAGAGCTTGCCATCTCATATATGAATGCGTATCTTTATGATGAGGCATTGAAGATTTTGGAGCTTGCACCAAATGATGAGCCTATGGTACATTATTATAAGTTTATGTGCGGTAATGATAAAGCCGAGCTTCAGAAGGCTGAGGAGGCATCAAGTCTTTACTGTTTCCCAAACCGTTTAGAGGATATTGCAGTGTTAAAAAAAGCTGTTGATAACGGCGGTAATTATGCGGCATATTACCTTGCCTGTCTTTACTATGACAAGGGTATATGGGAAAAATCTCTCACACTTTGGGAGAACTGTATGGATAAGATTAACCTGCCGACGGTATACAGAAACCTGTCCTTGGTATATTACAACAAGCTCCATGACAGTGAAAAAGCGGTATGGGCAATGGAGAAGGCATTTTCAATGGACAAAACCGATGCAAGGGTATTCTTTGAGCTTGACCAACTGTATAAAACGCTTAACTACTCGCTTGATAAACGCTTGTCAAATATGAATAATAACAGCGGACTTTTAGAAAAGAGAGACGATTTATATACCGAGTATATAACCCTGCTTAATTTAAACGGCGAATATGAAAATGCGTATAACCGTATTATGAGCCATAACTTCCACCCATGGGAGGGCGGAGAAGGCAAGATTCCTGCGCAGTACAGAATTTCGCTTATGAATATGGCAAAGGCAGCAGATAAAGAAACTGCAATCAAGTATCTTGTTAAGGCTCTTACATATCCGCATAACTTGGGCGAGGGTAAGCTTATAGGAAATATGGATAGCGATATTTATTATATGCTTGGAAACCTCTATACCGATGCGAAGAAGAAAGAAGAGGCATATAAATTGGCATCAAGGGGAGAGTTTAATTTATCATCGGCAATGTATTATAATGACCAGCCGCCACAGATGATGTATTACTCTGCAAAGGCACTATACGAACTTGGAAATAAGGACGAGGCAAACAAGAGATTTAAGGCATTTATTGACTATGCAAATGAGCATATGAACGATATTGTAAGCATTGAATATTTTGCCGTATCACTGCCCGATTTCTTAATCTTTGAGGGAGATTTGACAAAGAATAATAAAGTGCATTGTAACTTTATGGCGGCACTTGGGTATTTAGGACTCAATGATACGGAGAATGCAAAAAAATATGCAAACGAGGCATTAAAACTAAACTGTACTCATCAAGAGATAAGAGAAATTATAAAATAAACCTATACAAACGGCAAAAAACCTTTAAGATCGGCGTGATTTTAGAGGTTTTTTTGCTTTTTTTAAAAATATTATACGAATTTTAAAAATACTATAGATTTTATTCTGATTTTGTTGTAAAATGTATAATAGCAGAATATGGACAGTTTTCGTTCATAAGATTTTTGAAAGGACGGTAAATTATAATGGACAAAGTACAAAAATGGGCATATGAGAGAAGAATTTATGATTGCATGAAGGTTCTTGAGGAAAGACAATACGATCCAATCTTTGCAAAGGACAAGGACGAGGCAAGAAAAATCGTTATGGATATGATTCCCGAGGGCGCAAAGATTGCCGTTGGCGGCAGCGTAACCTTAAACGAAACGGGAATATTGGATGAGATAAGAAGCGATAAATATAACTTTATCGACAGATATAATACAAAGAGCTTTGAGGAAATGCTTGATAAATACCGTGAGGGCTATTATGCAGATGTGTTTGTATCAAGCACAAATGCAATTACCATGCAGGGACAGCTTGTAAATATCGACTGCACGGGAAACAGAACATCACAGATAGTTTTCGGACCTAAAAAGGTAATAATCGTTGCGGGAGCAAATAAGATAGTTGAGAATGTTGAAGAGGGTATAAAGCGTGCAAAGTCGGTTGCGCCCATGAACGCAAGACGAATTACACATAAAACCCCATGTGCAACAGACGATAATATAAAATGTTCAAACTGCACAGTTCAGCCACGAGTTTGTAATGTAACAAGTATCTGCGAGGGCTCAACATATTTCCCGAAGCGTATAACGGTAGTTTTGGTACCTGAGACGCTTGGATATTAAGATAATGAATAATGAATAATTATTGAAGAAAAAACGAAGGTTTTTTCTTGTATAAGCATCATTCACATTATTTTATACATTGCTGTAGTTATAAAAATTATAGCTCTTCAAAAAATCCTTATACAAAGGAGAACATACATAATGAGTTTTGTAAATATTTTAACACTTCTGGGCGGTCTTGCGATGTTCCTATATGGTATGAATACCATGGGTGACGGTCTTGAAAAGGTAGCAGGAAAGAAAATGGGTCAGATAATTGACCGCCTTACGGGTAGCTTGTTTAAGGGACTGTTGGTAGGAACGCTTGTTACGGCGATTATTCAAAGCTCCAATGCAACGCTTGTAATGGTCGTCGGCTTTGTAAATGCAGGGCTTATGACGCTTTCGCAATCTGTGGGCGTAATGCTCGGCGCGCATATAGGAACAACGATAACATCGGTTATTGTATCCTTAAACGGGATAGGCGACAGTCTTTGGTTTTTACAGCTCTTTAAGCCGTCAACCTTAGCGCCTGTTGCACTGGCGGCAGGAATTGTGCTTATAATGTTTGTAAAAACAAATAAGGCAATAAATATCGGAACAATCCTTGCAGGCTTTGGCATACTGTTTTTGGGAATGGACGCAATGAGCGGTGCAATGAGCGGATTAAATGAACTGCCATGGTTCCAGCCGTTTATGGAGAGCCTTAAAAACCCTGTGCTTGGCATTTTGGTAGGCTTGCTCTTAACGGTAGTTATCCAGTCGTCATCTGCATCAATAGGTATTTTGCAGGCGGCGGCAATAACGGGCGCAATATCGTTTCCTACGGCGGCGGCAATGGTTTTGGGCTGTAATGTAGGCTCGTGCGTTGCGGCGCTGATGTCGTCAATGGGCGCTAATAAGGACTCAAAAAGAGCTGCAATATTAAATTCATTTTTTATGGTAGGCGGTATGCTGATTGCATCAATACTCTTATGGGTATGCGGTTTAGGCCCGCATTTGCCGATGAATTTGTGGAACTTACCTGCTACTATGTTTAATATTTCGGGCTTCCATATTGCATTTAATATTTTCAATTCACTTATAATGATAGCCCTCTCAAAGCCGTTGGTTTCGCTGGTGGTATTCCTTGTAAAGGACGACGGAAAGGAAGAGGACGAAGAATACCGTCTGTCTTTGGACTTACGACTTTTAAATACTCCGACCCTTGCCATTAACCAGACAAGGCGTGAAATTGTAAATATGATGATGCTCTCCCGTGAGAGTGTTAATATGTGCTATAAAAATCTGATAGGTGAGGCAAGCTACAGCGCCGAGGAGGTACACGCAAAGGAAACGCTTGTTGACAGGTACGAATCAGATATTACGCAGTACCTTATGCGACTTACCGACCGTTCCATGACCGATACCGACAGTGCGGCGGTAACCACAATGCTCCATGTTATAAACGACGCCGAGCGAATTGGCGATCATGCCTATATCATAGCAAAGTCGTATGACAGATTAACAGAGCTTCCGCCGATAACCGAAAAGGGCATGAAACAGCTTGTGAATATGTATAAGGCTGTTGAAAAGCTTATGGATATGACCGTTCAGGCATTTGAGGCGGAGGATGTACGGCTTGCATCTGCTGTGCATCCGCTTGAAGATGTGGTTGATTATTTGGAGGATAACCTCCGTTCAGAGCATCTGGAGCGTTTGTCAAATAGGGAATGTAACTATGAAACAGGTATCGTGTTCTTGGATATTGTAAACTCACTTGAGAGAATAAGCGCATACTGTTCAAATATCAGCTTGGCAGTTGAGCAGATGAACAGTAATTCAGCGGCTAATTTCGATCCGCATAAGCATTTAAAGCTTGTGCATGAAAATAAATCCGATGAATATATGCGTGTTTATGATAAGTACATAGAGAAATATACCAGATAATAATAAAATCCGCAAAGCATAGGGTATAACCCATAGCTTGCGGATTTTTTGTGTCCTCCGGTATAAATATAAAATAGTAAATACATAAAAAGAGATTTATCTTATATAAGGCCATATAAAATTATCAGCACTGCCGCTTTTTGACCATATAGTATCCGAATAGTCAAACTTCCAATTATTTTCGCTGTCGCATTTAAAATAATACACACTACCGTTTTGGTATTCAGAAACGGCATATACTTTGGCACTGTCAGAAGAATATTTTAAAACTTTGATTTTTTCGTCTTGTAAATATCTTTCACCGCTGATGTCGTGTATTTGGATATTTCTGAAAAATTCTCCATGCCTGTTGGTGTTGTATTCACATATGGCGATTGAACCAAGCCAAGTCAGAACAAATGCAAGTATAATAGCCAAAACAGCTATTCTCAATATTTTCATATCATATCACCTTAAATTGACAATGATTTATAAAAGCTTTTATTCCAATATCATAGGCCCGATCTCAGTAACATCGCCTGCGCCCATGGTAAAGATTATATCTCCCTCTTTTGCGGTTTCCTTTATATATTTTGCAATTTCTGAAAATTCTTCAATGTATTTTACATTTACGCCGCGCTTTTTAATATCCTCCGCTAAATCCTGAGGCTTTGTTACTCCGTCAAATACCTCACGGGCAGGATAGATATGCGTCAGGATAAGCTCATCACTTTCATCAAATGCCTTTACAAAATCGTTCCAAAGCGTTCTTGTTCGTGAATAAGTGTGCGGCTGGAAAATACAGCGTATTCTTTTGTGTGGAAATGCCTTTGCCGCTTTTAGGGTTGCCATAATCTCGGTGGGGTGGTGTGCATAATCGTCAATTACGATTGCATTGTTAATATACCCCTTTTTCTCAAAACGGCGGTGTGTTCCCTTAAATGTTTCAATTCCCTTTGCCGATAACTCAAGGTTAAGTCCCAATATATCGCATACCGCAACGGTTGCAAGCGCATTTAAAACATTGTGCTCACCCGGTACATTTAGATCTATATGGCATAGCTTTTTGCCGTCTGAATATACATCAAACTGCGGATAACCTGCCTTGTATTTAAGATTTTCGGGATAATAATCACAATCCTTACCCATTCCGTATTTTTTAATGTCAAGGTCGGTATCTGTGAGTGCCTTTTGTACATTCTTATCGTCCCACATTGCAACTACCGTGCCCTTGCCCTTTGTAAGATTTGCAAAGGTTTTAAAGCTTTCAATTATCTCGTCAAGTCCTGAGAAGAAATCAAGGTGATCCTCCTCAATGTTTGTGATAAGCGCAATGGTAGGGAAGAACTTTAAAAAGCTGTTTGTATACTCACAAGCCTCTGTTATAAAATACTTATGCGCTCCCGTTCTTATATTTCCGCCGATTAAATCAAGCTCACCGCCTATTGAAATTGTCGGGTCAAGACTAAGATACATAAAAGCGTGTGCAAGCATTGAAGTTGTTGTGGTTTTGCCGTGCGTGCCTGCAACATTTATTGAGTTTTGATACATTTTCATTATCGCACCCAAAAACTCCGCGCGGTCAATAATGTGCTTGTTTAGCTCACTTGCAAAAACCATTTCGGGGTTATCAGGCTTTGCGGCGGCGGTGTGCACAACAAGGCTTGCACGCTTTATTCCTTTCTCGTTACACGCCCCCTTGCCGTATACAATATCCGCACCGTTACTTTCCAAATTCTTTGTTATATGAGTTTGGTTCCAGTCCGAGCCTGAAACCTTAAATCCAAGCTTTATGGCAATCTGCGCAAGTCCGCTCATGCTTATTCCGCCTATGCCGATAAAGTGAATACTATCGTTTTGCTTTAAATTAGAAATGTCAAATCGTTCCATAAAAAATCTCCATTCTGCAATGGGTAACTGATTTAGCAGTCAAGTTAGCCCATTTAATTGCATACACTTATATTATACACCTTTATCGTAAAAATGAAAATACTTTTTTTATATTTCCTTGCTTATTTGTGCATATTATAGAAAAAATCATAAAAAATCGTGTCTGTGAAAAAATAATGTACACAGATACGGACAGTTGATAAATAAAAAACAGTGATTTTTTCGCATAATTTTAGGAAAATTCGACAAGTCACTTGACAATTTGTAGAATTTTAGGTATTATATATGATAACAAGGACATCACTGGAGCGACATCAGAAACCCTGATAGGGGAAAATAATACGGAAGGTGGTGAACGGGTTGAACATTACAGATATTAGAATTAAAAAAATATCGGGTGAGGGTAAAATGAAAGCGATAGTATCAGTTACATTTGACGATGCATTTGCTGTTCATGACATAAAAGTTATAGAGAGCCAGGACAGGTTATTTACAGCAATGCCAAGCAGAAGAACACCTGAAGGTGTATTTAAGGACATCGCACACCCAATCAATAGTGAAACTCGTGCAGAACTTGAAAGAAAAATTTTGGACAAGTATGCAGAAATACAAGACGACATGGCAGAAATAACAGAATAATTTAAAGAGACTGTTGCGTTAGGCAACAGTCTCTTTGTGTTTTTGATTGTTTAAAATATAACAATCTCCCTAATCTATAAATCTGTACTTTGTATCCCCATGAAAAACGATTGCATCGGGGATAGGGGTATATGAAATTGTAAAATCAATTCCTTTTTCGTAAAACATCTGCAAATGTGACGGGAAATCGTTTATACGAATTTCTATTTTTTTATTTTTCGCTTTTATACTATCAAGCATTTCTCCTAAATAATTTGTCATATACAAGCCGTCTTTTACTACATAAAAGGCGCTGAATACACTGTTTGTTAAGATTATAAGCATTATAAGAAGTACAGGGACTTTAAGCGCCCTATCCTGCGATACCAAAAACAGCAGGAATATAGGTATATAGTAGGTATAGCTTGCATATCTTGCCCACCAGCTCTCAGGGAAGAACAGACCAAGCAGGATAAAGGTTACAAGCAGTATGAGTGTCTCTTTTCCAAAATACATTTTCCGCCTTATAATTGCGATTACGGTAAGCAGTACGGATAAAATGAGTATTGCGCTAAACCATACCCCAAAACCGCCAAGCCGTATATCGGCATTGGAAAGACTTTTTAGCTCATCCTCATGTATTGAAAACGGGATTTTTAGAGTATATCCCTTTTCCTTGTCGTTTGAGGTCTTTGAAAAGAGCGATATAAAGTATTTTTCGGGCCCTGACTTCTTTTCAAAGCCCTTGGGTGGATTTGTATTCATAATATCGTAGGAATTTTCGCCAAGAACGGGGTATACCAAATTCTGCCCGTCAATAATATGCTTTGTATACGGCGCATAGCCAAAGAGCAAGGTTCCTGCAAAAAAACCCGCAAAAATTGCAATTGCGCTTTTCTTTAAATCAACGCTTATACCCTTAACCTTTAACACATACATAATCCCGTATGCTATAAGCACAATTCCCACCAATAACGGTGCCGTGAACTTAACAAGACAGCTCATAACGCATACTAAAAACAGTGTTCCGTATGTGTATGAATTTGCAGCCTCGCTGTATATCCTGATGCCTAAAAATGCGGTTGTGATAACCAAAACACCGACTGCCAAATCGTTATATGTTGTAAATATCTGGCTGATAAACAAAGGATTGATACATACAAGCGCCGAAAATGCAATTGACTTTCTTTTTGACTGTCCGAATACCGTTATAAATGTATCAAGTGCCACGCCGAACAGCAGTATAATAAACATTATGTTTATCGCCTTTGCAGACTCTAAAAGATGCGTAAGGCAATAAATTGCTGCCGAGCATATCCAAAGCCCTTTTGGGTAATTATCAAGCCAAAGCGTCAAATCTGCATTTTCATTTAACGGCTCTTGACGGGTACAGCTCTCATAAATCGGGTTCCAGCCTTTTTGGAGTGTTATAATAGCCTCTTTATGATAATACATTCCGTCATATGACCAGTCAAATATGTGCGTGCAGACTATCGCAAAAACTATAAGTATTGCAATATCAATTAAAAGTCCCCAAAATACTTCCCTGTCAAAAACAAAGAAATATATTAAAAGCCCGATTGCAGGGACGGTTGCGCTGTACACGCCCATGGGTATATGTATTGCAAATAAGAGCATGGAATAGCCTATAATCGAAACTAAAAGAAGAATAGCTCCAAATGCCGCCTTTTGAGCATATACGGCAAGTAAATCCTTTTTCATATGTAGCTCCTTAAAAAGTATGGGTTATTTACCCTGACCGTAATATGCGTTTTTACCGTGCTTTCTTAAATAGTGCTTATCAAGGATTGCCTGTGAAATAGGCATAAGCTCACGATTTAACTCAATTGCATGGAGTGCCATTTTTGCGACCTCCTCCATAACAACCGCATTATGCACTGCATTGTGAGCATCTGTGCCCCAGGCAAACGGGCCATGGTTTGATACAAGAACGCCCGGGATTGCCATAGGATCTAAATCCTTAAAGGTTTCGATTATAACAAGGCCTGTATTTTTCTCGTATTCGCCCTCAATCTCTTCCTTTGTTAAAACCCTTGTTGCGGGAATTTCACCGTAGAAATAATCTGCGTGAGTTGTCCCAAATGCAGGTATTCCACGGCAAGCCTGTGCAAAGGTTGTTGCCCATGATGAATGGGTGTGCACGATGCCTCCGCACTCAGGAAATGCCTTGTAAAGCTCAAGATGTGTAGGTGTGTCCGATGATGGGTTAAGGTCGCCCTCAACCTTGTTTCCGTCAAGGTCAACAACCACCATATGCTCAGGCCTTAGCTTGTCATATTCAACGCCCGACGGCTTTATAACAAATAATCCCTTGTCACGGTCAATACCCGAAACATTACCCCATGTAAATGTAACAAGTCCGTGCTTTGGTAAATCAAGGTTTGCAAGCCAGACCTGCTCTTTTAATTCTTCTAACATAGTCAAATTTCTCCTTGTAAAATGTTTTGTATCAGTATATCATATCCTGCACAGATTTTCAAGAGTTGCCTAAATATCGGCATATTTACCGCACAAAAATCAAAAATTTGCATTTTTTAAAGATATATGATATAATGCACAGAATACATATATTAAAGGAGAAAAACGGTGGAATTATATCTGTATAACAAGCTTGAAAATGATAAATGCGTGCAGGGTATTCTTGATAAGGATAACACTGTTCTTATGCGTACGATTATTGAATTTGCCGAGACTTACGGCATAACAAAAAACAGTATTCGTGAGTATGTTGTAACACTGCTTATAAACGATGATAATGTACTGTCAAATATTGCCCAGTCAGGCGGAGAGATAGGCAAGGACTTAAAGAAGATTGCGCTTTTTGACATAAACCAGATTTACGATAAACTATTTGCCGCAACCATAAAATACACTCCGTCAAGCTTTGACAAGGGTTATTTTTCGGCATATACCGACTCCGTAACAAAAATGACGGAGGCAAAAAACGCCAAGGAGCTTTTGGAGCTTTTAATAAATCACTATAAGACTTTGGGAAGCGGTGAGCTGTCAAAATACTGCGCCTTTAAGTATGACGGTATGATAGAGGGAATAAGCGAAATTGAAGATGTAACCTTTAATTCGCTTATAGGACTTGAGTATCAGAAACAGATTTTAATTGACAATACCGAGGCATTTTTAAAAGGCAAGCTTTCAAATAATGTGCTACTGTTCGGAGACAGGGGAACAGGTAAATCATCGTGCGTAAAGGCACTTTTGAATATGTATGCAGGTGACGGGCTACGGCTTATCGAAATCCCCAAACAATATATTACCGATATTCCAAAGCTTACAAAAATGCTCAGTAAAAAGCCTGATAAGTATATACTGTTCCTTGACGATTTAAGCTTTGAAACTCATGAAAAGGAGTACAGAACGCTTAAAATTGCAATGGAGGGACAGTTACAGGCAAATCCGTCAAATGTTTTGATATATGCAACCTCAAACCGCCGTCACCTAATCCGTGAAACATGGGCTGACAGAGACGGAGGCGAGGTACACAGAAACGACCAGATGCAAGAAACCCTGTCATTATCGGAGCGTTTTGGGATAAGTCTTGTATTCTCCGCGCCCGACCAAAAGGAGTATCTGCATATTGTAGATCAAATGCTTAAAAATCATGGCATAGAGATAAATGCCGATATAGAAAAGGCGGCTGTTGTATGGCAGATGAACCATGGCGGAAAAACAGGCCGTTGCGCAAAGCAGTTTGTGGCAAACTATGTGGCAAAAAATAAGGAGAAATAATGGTAATGAAAAAACTTGCATCATTTGTTCTTGCGCTTTTTATGTTGCTTGGAACAAGCGTAAGCGCAAATACTATAAATGCAGAATTTTATAATTCTGACCTTAGAATAAATGCAGTGTCGGATAGCTATATAGTGCTCTCGGGCTATGATGATAACAAAAAGCTCTTAATGTCAAAGCTGATTAACAAAACAGATGACGGGTTTGTTCTTCAAAATGCGGATAACAGCTTAAATTATAAGGTGTATATACCGCATAACAGCACATTTTCCGATGTTGATATATTACCTAAAAGCACTATAGCACCTACACCTACACCGCAAAGCACATACCCTAAAATCTATGAACGCGCGGCAGATGCAGTGCATACAATAGCGATTGTTAAGGAGATAAGCGCAGTACATAATAACGGCGATACCAAGTATGCGGTGGATACATATATACGGGGAGGCGAGGAGCGATTTATTATACCCCGTGATGTGGAGATTAAAGCGGCGGCGGAGCATTTTAGCTATATGGAGGGCAAAAACGCCTCGGATTTATCGGAGGGTGATGTAATATACCTTGAAATCTCGGCATCGGGCGAGGTTAAAAATATAGCGCTTGTAACACGCCCTGCCGATGATAACCCCGTAACATCTGATATTGATTACGGCACAAACTTTGAAAAGCTGTTTGCAACATTTGATAATTTTGTTTACGGCGCTCCGAAAATCGGTACGGTTATGCAGTACGGCATACACTCGTCTGATAAATACCAATTCGCATATGGACCTGTTATAAAAAAACACAGTAAAACCCTTGTTTTGTATAATAAAACAGGACTTATGGATAAGGCGATTGAGATTACCTATACGCCCGATACCATAGTATATCTGTGTGATGTAAAGGCAAGTAACAGGGTGAGCCTTGGCACAACGGCGGATATTTTAAAATCCCAAATCCCGAATGTGGCATTTGATGAGGATGATAATATCAAGGCGTATCTTGACGAATATGAATATAATTATGCATTTGTAAGGGTTGTAAACGATATTGCAACGGAAATTGTCATATTTGGCACATACAGTGAATAAAATATAAGGTGAACACCAAAAACACAGTAGCAAAAGTACATACGCAATATACACAGGAGGACAAGCAATGAAAAAGCTTAAAAGAACGGCACTTATGCTGATTACAGGTATAATTGCCATATCACTCGGTGCAGGCGCAATGGCGCAAAACTACGATATAAAAGTGCAGATAGACGGAATTTTACATAACAGCGGAGGTGTAATAGATTTTGGCGAATATAAGCCTTTACAGATTGACAGTCGCACCTATGTACATACACGGACATTTGCGGAAAATGCAGGAATGAAGGTTGGCTGGGATCAGGATAATCAGACTGCATTTATAAAGGTTATTGCCGATAAAAATTCAGATAAACCCATTGAGGTCTATGCAGCCGAGCAGTTTGATGCGCTTGGCGATAACGGATTTGGAACACCGTCAAGTATTACAGTTTCCATGATGATAGATAACAGCGAAGCGGTGTTTAGGTATAACTATGATATAGGCGAGGGGCATATACGGGGTCTTGGCAAGACCTTTGAAATGGACGGCGCCGCAACCTTGATAGACGACAGTGCGCTTATGGTGCCTTTGAGAAACCTTATGGAGATATTGGGCTTAAATGTTGAATGGAGTCAGGAGCAAATGACTGCCTATGTTTCCATTCCGTATGAGGTAAAGGTGCAGGATAATTTGGAAGAAACCGACCGTTGGGTGCCTGAACGCTACTATGCAGGTTTTACACCGCCTAACTATATCCCCGACGGTGTTCATGAGATTGGCGAGTATCTGGGAACATTTAAATTAACCAAATACTGCCCTTGCAATATCTGTAACGGCGGTTGGGGCAATAACACCGCATGGGCAGGCAAGATTATCCCCGGGCAGACCATCGGCGTAAATCTAAAAGACGGTATTCCTAAGCTTGCATGGCTCTACATCGACGGTATCGGCTGGCGCCGTGCCGAGGACACCGGTGGCGGTATCGGCTACCATCACATTGATGTCGCCGTTTCTTCCCACTATGAAGCAACCCATGGAAACATCGTTTACAGGGATGTATGGCTGGCTAAATAACTTTTCAGAGCGGATCTTTTTGCGCAGACCGTCACACTACGAATAAAAATTAACTCCGATGTACCCTCGTACTATCGGAGTTACTTTTTATCCGTTCTGCATCAAAAATCTCTCGCTCTGAGCATATACGGTACAGGGGTACAAAACAAAAATAAATTTGGGTTTAGCGTACCATTGCAAAATCGTAAATTGGTATGGTCGTAGGGTTGGGGCTTGCTCCAACCGTCCCCGACAACGCATATTCAGAACGGCAGGAGCCTTGATAAATCGCAAAGCGATTTATAGGCGTGTTGCCCTTAGAGGCAACAACGCCGTTGATAGAGCCCCTGCCCTACAATAACAATACCCATTTACCCCGCTAAACCAAAATTTATCCGCAAAAAAACCGCCATCGGTATAAAACCAATGGCGGTAGTTGATTATTCTGCTAAAATTTTATCTATTGCCCTTAATTCATCGTCTGTAAACTTGCTGTTTGAAAGTGAGTTTACATTTTCCATAATCTGTTCAGGTCTTGATGCTCCTATAAGGCAGGTGGTAAGCTTATCTCTTAAATTCCATAGCACTGCCATTTGTGCAAGAGTTTGTCCTCTGTTTATGGCAATATCGTTTAGCTTTTTAACTTTTTCGATAAGCTCGGGTGTAATTCTGTCAGATGTTAAGAACTTTGAACTGCCTGCCGCTCTTGAATTTGCAGGGATACCGTTTAAATACTTATTTGTCAAAAGTCCCTGTGCCAGAGGGCAGAACGAAATTGAGCCGATGCCCTCCTGTTCTAAAACACTCCAAAGTCCGTTTTCAGGTGTTCTTTCAAGCATATTATACCGTACCTGATGAATAAGTAGCGGTGTATTTAACGACCTTAAAATATCGGACATTTTCTTTGTATCCTCGGGCGAGTAGTTTGAAATACCCACATACAATGCCTTTCCCGATCTTACAATATCATAAAGCGCCATTGCTGTTTCTTCCATAGGTGTTTCCTTATCGGGTCTGTGGTGATAGAAAATATCCACATAGTCAAGTCCCATACGCTTTAAGGACTGGTCAAGGCTTGCAACGAGGTATTTTCTTGAGCCGTGATCCCCGTAAGGGCCGTCCCACATACCATAGCCTGCCTTTGTTGATATAATAAGCTCGTCACGGTAGGGCTTAAACTCGTTCTTTAGCATTTTGCCCATATTTTCCTCTGCACTGCCGGGGATTGGTCCGTAGTTATTTGCAAGGTCAAAATGTGTAATTCCAAGGTCAAATGCGGTTGTTGCCATTTTAACCATATTATCGTAATCGTCATATGTGCCGAAATTATGCCACATTCCAAGCGACAGGGCGCTTAGCATCAGTCCGCTTTTTCCGCAACGGTTGTATTTCATTGTATCGTATCTTTTTTCGTTTGCGCTGTACATTATAAATCACCTCTCATTTTTGATAGGTTAAGTATACCATAGCAACGATATTTTGTAAATAAATATTTGGCAATGATTGACACAAAAGACTATTTATTGTATAATAAACTTATATAAAACATACTAAAAAAGGGGAAACTGGTTATGGCAAAAACATATAAATTTTTGGCGTTTGACTTTGGCGCATCGTCGGGCAGGGCAATCCTTGCCACATTTGACGGTGAAAAGATTAAATTAGAGGAAAAACACAGATTTTCAAACGATCCTGTTAATATAAACGGAAATATGCACTGGGATGTTTTAAGACTGTTTTTTGAGATAAAGCAGGGAATATTAAAATGTGCAAATTCGGGCGACCGTGATATTGACTGTATAGGTATAGATACATGGGGCGTTGACTACGGCTTGCTTGACAAAGACGATAAGCTTTTGGGAAATCCGTACCATTACCGTGATACAAGAACGGAAGGAATGTATGACGAGGCATTTAAGCGCGTATCAAAAGAGGATATTTATAAAGAAACAGGTATCGCATATAACTGGTTTAATACAATTTTCCAGCTTTTATCTGCAAAACTCAGTGATGATTCAACATTAAAAGAAGCAAAAACTCTTCTTATGATGCCCGATTTATTTAACTTCTTCTTAACAGGCGTTAAGAAAACCGAATACACTAATGCATCAACCACACAGCTCTATAACTCAAAAACATACGAGTGGGCATACGATTTGATGGATAAAATGGGTATTCCAAAGGACATATTTACAGAGGTTATAGAGCCGGGTCAGGTAGTTGGTACCGTAAAACCCGAGCTTGCAAAGGAATTGGGTATCGGCGAGGTGCCGGTAATTGCCGTTGCATCCCATGATACAGGCTCTGCGGTAGTGTCCGTGCCCGTTCCCGATAAAGACGACTTTATCTATATTTCATCGGGAACATGGTCACTTATGGGCGTTGAATTAAAAGAGCCAAACACCTCCGATATGGCACTTAACCATAACTTTACAAACGAGGGCGGATATGGAAAAACAATCCGTTTCTTAAAAAATATTATGGGCTTGTGGCTTGTTCAGGAGTCAAGACGCCAGTGGATAAGAGAGGGCGAGGAGCTGTCATTTGGCGAGCTTGCAAAGATGTCACAGGCATCAACTCCGCTTGAGAGCTTTATCGATCCTGATTATGTTGAGTTTTCAACACCGGGCGATATGCCAAACCGTATTCGTGAGTATTGCAAAAAGACAGGTCAGAAAGTTCCCGAAACCAAGGGTGAAATTGTATGCTGTATTGCACAGAGCCTTGCAATGCGCTACCGTGCAACCGTTGAGGGAATGGAAGAGGTAACAGGCAACAAGTACAATGTTATAAACATTGTCGGCGGCGGAATACAGGATAAGGTGCTTTGCCAGTTTACCGCAAACGCAACAAACAGAATTGTATCAACAGGCCCCGTTGAGGCGACAAGCATAGGTAATGTTGTTGTCCAGGGTATTGCAATGGGCGCAATAAAGGACTTAAACGAGGGCAGAGCAATCGTTAAGAACTCGTTTGATATTACCGAGTACACTCCGCAAAATACCGAAGCATGGGATAAGGCTTATGAGAAGTGGAAGGAAATAATCAAAAAAATCTGATTAAATTCATAAAGGTAAAATAATCTTCATAGTATTTACTGTGAAGATTATTTTTTTATGGAGGACAAAACATTATGGAAATTATGAGCGAGAATATAAATATAAGTCAAACCGTTGCAAAGGGCAAAACAGATACCGTATGTGACGGGAATATAATAGTACCCGATAAAAAACCCGATATTTTAAAGGTGGTACAGGTGGACTCAAAGGCGTGCATAACGGATAAGGTTGTGCGTGACAATAAAATAAGTCTTTCGGGAAAGGTTTGCCTTACTATTTTATATATCCCCGACAGCGATAGTCAAAATATCGCCTCAATAAATTCAAGCTTTGATTTTTCTGAAACCGTGAATGTATCAGGCGTGGAAGAGGGCATGAACATTATTGCATCGGCTGATGTTACAAGGGTTGACTTTAACATAATAAACAGCCGTAAGATACATATTAAAAATGTGCTGTGCCTTACATATGAGGTTATCGAAATAAAAAATGTCGATGTCGCAACGGGCGTTGAGGACGATAATATTGAGGTCAAAACCGAATCGGTAAAAATGAAAAATGTCTATGACATATGCGACCATGAATTTGTGATGAACGAGGATATTTCACTTTTAGCAGGTCAAAACGATGTAAGCGATATTTTAAAAACCGATGTTGAAATAACCGATACCGAGTATAAAACAATATCGGGAAGAATTATATTAAAGGGCATAGTAAATGTATGCGTGCTGTATCTTGCCGATAACGGCGAAATTGAGCATACGGAAAATGAAATGCCGTTTACGGAAATAGTTGAGAGCGAGAGCACGCTTGATAATATGGACTGTGATGTTTGGTATTCGGTCATTGATTCGTCCTGTGAGGCAGGCGAAAATTCGGACGGCGATATGCGTGATATAAAACTGAGCATTGACATTATGGCAGGGGTAAAGGCAAGCAGAAACGAGGAGATAAATGTAATATCCGACTGCTATATACCGGGCAAAAATACCGAAATAAAGAGCGAGGATATAACAATTGAAGAAAATGTACTGAGTGTTGAGGAGCAGAATACAATCCGTGATATTGTGGATTTTCCCGACGGTGTGCCGAGGGTAAAAAGCGTATATAATGTGGTTATGACGCCTGTTGTTTCAAAAACCGATATAGTGGGAGGCAGACTTATCTGCGAGGGTAAGATTGATGCGTATATTCTCTACTTATCGGAAAACAGTGAAAATCCTGTCTACAGCCTGCACCATGAGATGCCCTATACCGTTGCGATTGATGTAAATGTATCGGGTGATGATCTTGTGATAAATCCAAGGGTTGAGATAAAACATTCGGGCTATACACTAAACGCCGCAGGCGAGATAGAGCTAAGGTGTATTTTAAATATCAGCGCCGATATTGTAAGAAATAATGAAATAAGCCTCATAGACGATATAACAGATACCGATATGGAAAATAACGGCGCAAATATCGTTATATATTTTACCAAAAAAGGCGACAGCGTTTGGGATATTGCAAAGCGGTATTCCGTGCCTGTGGATAATATACTAAGGTATAATAATATTGATAACCAAGATAAATTAAGGGCAGGCGAGAGGATATTTGTATCGGCAAGATAACCATACTTAAAGTGATGTTAAATAGCATCACTTTTTTTATGCTCAAAAGGGTTATTTTTGTACATTTTAACAGATAAATTAGAGGTTGTATTTTGTTGTGTTTTGCGTTATACTTATATGTAGGAAGTTTATGACAAAAAGAGGTATGATTGATGAAGATTTATAATACAATCACAAGGAAAAAGGAAGAGTTTGTACCTATTGACCCTACAGAGGTAAAGATGTACTCCTGCGGACCTACCGTATATGATTATTTTCATATCGGTAATGCCCGTCCGTTTATTGTATTTGACACAATGCGCAGATATTTGGAGTATTCGGGCTATAAGGTAAAATTTGTTCAGAACTTTACAGATATTGACGATAAAATGATAAACCGTGCAAACCGTGAGGGGATAACGGTAAAGGAGCTTGGCGAGAAATTTATAAACGAGTATTTTACCGATTCGCACGCTTTGGGAATACATGAGGCAACCGTGCACCCAAAAGCAACGGAGCACATTGACGAAATAATTGACATAGTAAAGAAGCTGATTGATAACGGATACGCATATAATGTTGACGGCAATGTATATTTTGCAACCAAGAAATTCAAGGAATACGGCAAGCTTTCAAAACAGCCGTTAGAGGATTTGGAGGCAGGCGCAAGAATAGAAGTGGGCGACGAGAAAAGAGATCCCATGGATTTTGCGCTGTGGAAGAAGCAAAAAGAGGGCGAGCCTGCATGGGAAAGCCCATGGGGTATGGGAAGACCGGGCTGGCATATTGAGTGCAGTGCAATGGCAAATAAATACCTTGGCGAAACGATTGATATTCATTCGGGCGGTCAGGACTTGATTTTCCCGCACCATGAAAACGAGATTGCCCAGAGTGAGGCGGCAAACGGAAAGCCGTTTGCAAATTACTGGATGCATAACGGTTATATAAATATTGATAATAAGAAAATGAGTAAGTCGCTTGGCAATTTCAAGACTGTTCGTGATATCAGAGAGCATTACGACAGCGAGGTAATCAGATTTTTCATGCTGAGCGCTCATTACAGAAACCCGATAAACTTCTCCGATAAGCTGATGGAGTCGGCAAAATCGTCTGTTGAAAGGGTTTATGTATGCCTTGAAAGACTGGATTTCCTGCTTAACAATGCAGAGGATAGGGAGCTTACGGAAAAAGACATTGAGCTTTCAAAAAAACTTGATGATTGCAAGCAAAAATTCATTTCCGCAATGGACGATGACTTAAATACCGCAGATGCGATTTCTGCAATTTTTGAAATTGTATACGCATTAAACACAGGACTTTCAGACACCGATAAAAATGCAACAGCTATTATAAACAAGGGTAGGGATCTTATCCATGAGCTTGGCGGAGTATTGGGCTTGTTTGAAAAAAAGGTTGATAAAACCCTTGATGATGAGATAGAAAAGCTTATCGAGGAGCGGAACGAGGCAAGAGCAAACAAGAATTGGGCAAGAGCCGATGAAATCCGTGATAAGTTAAAGGAAATGAACATCGTGTTAAAAGACACGCCTACAGGTGTTCAGTGGAGTTATATCGAGTAATGAATGAAGCAAATGAAAACCCGTCACAGTTAGCGCCCCTGTCTTTGGCGCATCTGGGCGATGCGGTGTATGAGCTGTATGTAAGAAACAGGGTAATCCATGAACATCCTACAATGCCGGCACATAAACTGCATTTGCAGACGGTAAAATATGTAAAGGCTCATGCACAGAGTAACAGCATAAATGCCATAATGGAAATACTTACCGATGATGAGATAGCAGTATTTCGGCGTGGGCGAAATGCAAAGTCGTATACCGTGCCGAAAAACGCCAACCTTGGCGATTACCACAGAGCCACAGGCTTTGAGGCACTTATGGGGTATTTATACCTTATGGGAGATGTGGAACGGCTTGAATTTATTATGGACAAGGCGTTTATAAACGCCATTGATACAGTTTAAAATGCGTTAGCATAAATATAAAAATGTGGAGGATAAAACATGGACGCAAAAAGAATAACCGAGTTATCTATTATCGCCAACAAAGTAAGAAAAGATGCTTTGACAGGCGTGTATAGTGCGGCGGCAGGACATCCGGGCGGTTCATTGTCAATAGCAGATTTGCTTACATATCTCTATTTTGAAGAGATGAACATTGACCCGAAGAACCCAACAATGGAGGATAGGGACAGGCTTGTTTTGTCAAAGGGACACACCGCACCTGCACTCTACGGAGTGCTGGCAGAGAGAGGATTTTTCGATCCTGCCGAAATGAAAAATTTAAGAAAGTTTGGAAGTTTCCTGCAGGGACATCCTGTTCTTGGCAAGATCCCCGGCGTTGATATGTCAACAGGCTCATTAGGTCAGGGCGTATGTGTGGCAGGCGGTATGGCGCTTGCGGCAAAGCTTGATAATAAATCATACAGAGTATATTCAATCTTAGGCGACGGCGAGCTTGAAGAAGGTCAGGTTTGGGAGCAGGCAATGTTTGCGCCCCACTATAAACTTGATAATATGACAATATTTGTTGACAATAACGGCTTGCAGATTGACGGCGACATTACAAAGGTAATGAACCCGACACCGATTGATAAGAAGTTTGAGGCATTTGGCTGGCATGTAATCGTGATTGACGCACATAACTACAACGAGATTGAATCGGCAATTAACGAGGCAAAGGCTACAAAGGGTAAGCCGACAGCGGTTATTATGAAATCTGTAAAGGGTAAGAATGTATCGTTTATGGAGAATAATCCTGCATGGCACGGTTCTGCGCCAAACGAGGAGCAGTATAATCAGGCAATTTCCGAGCTTGACGAGATTATCAAAGGATTGGAGGCACAGTTATAATGGCAAAGGTAGCTACAAGAGTATCATATGGAGAAGCACTTGTTAAATACGGTGTTCCAAACGAAAATGTTGTCGTATTAGACGCAGACCTTTCAAAATCAACAAAGACGGACACATTTAAAAAGGTATGCCCCGAAAGATTTATAAATATGGGTATTGCCGAGGCGGATATGATGTGCGTTGCGGCAGGACTTGCAACCTGCGGTAAGATTGCATTTGCATCAACATTTGCAATGTTTGCGGCAGGCAGAGCATTTGAACAGATAAGAAACTCAATCGGATATCCGGGACTCAATGTTAAGATAGGCGCTACTCACGCAGGAATTTCCGTAGGTGAGGACGGCGCATCACATCAGTGTCTTGAAGATATTGCGCTTATGCGTACAATTCCGGGCATGGTTATCATAAACCCTGCCGATGACAGGGAGGCACAGCTTGCGGTTAAAGCGGCAATTGAACACCAAGGCCCTGTATATATGAGATTTGGCAGACTTGCGGTTGATGATTTATATGATGATGACTATAAATTTGAGCTTGGTAAGGGCGTAATGCTCCGTGACGGTAAGGATGCAACAATCGTTGCTACAGGTCTTTTGGTGCAGGAGGCATTAAAAGCCGCAAAGATATTAGAGGATGAAGGGATTTCGGCAAGAGTTATAAATATCCATACCATTAAACCGCTTGATGAGGAGATTATAACAGCAGCCGCAAAGGAAACAGGCGCTATCGTAACAGCGGAGGAGCACTATATCATGGGCGGTCTTGGCTCGGCAGTTGCAGAGGTTGTTTGTAAAAATGCACCATGCCCTGTAAAGATTATCGGTACAGAGGAGTTCGGACAGTCGGGTAAGCCTGCGGAACTGTTTGAAGCATATGGCTTGACGGCAGAGAACATAGTTAAGAATGTAAAAGAGGCTATAAAACTTAAAAAATAAGTTTGAAAAAAATGTGCGTTGCATCTTGCACATTTTCACCACTTGAGGTATACACATACATCGGCGTGGTTCAAATGCACAACCTGCTTAGCGTATTTCCCTCAAACAAAATATGGTGCGTTTGATAAAGTTAAACATTAGCTTAGAAAGGATTAAACGGTTATAAAAATGAAAAAAATATCTTTATTTTTAGCTGTATTTGTTACCATACTTGCACTTTGCTCGTGTGGCGGTAAAACCGAAACAAAGGAACCCGTTCCGACCATTGACCCGTCAACACTTTTAACGATTGACGATGTTGCGTTGGCAACAGGCTACCAGCCTGTTTTAGACGGCGGAGCAATAACTACTGACGGTAACTATAGCAAGGCTTTGTATTTAAGCGATCCGATAGGACAGGACCCTGTTTCTATTGAGATTACGCAGTATACAGACGATATAACTCCTGAGGTAGTATTCTATGCCTATGACACCGCAAGAGCATTAAGGTCATCGGCTGAGGAAATACCGGAGCTTGGCGAAACGGCATTTGTTGCATATCCGTCTATAAATATTTATGACAGAGGCTGTTATATCAAGATAACAGCAGGCTCGGGCGCTGATGAAAACCAGAAAAATCAGCTCTTAACCCTGGCAAGAATTGCCGTTTCAAAATTTGAAGAGCAAATGCCGGCACCCGTTATAGACGAAAGCACATCGGTAGAACAAAAGTGATAAATCAATATAAAAGGGCTGTCTGCATTTTTATGCACACAGCCCTTGTTCAACTGCAATATGAATTTTGGTTTAGCGGTGTAAATGGGGATCACAATTTGTAGGGCAGGGGCTTGCTCCTGCCGTTCCTAATATGCGTTGTCGGGGATACGGCAGGAGCAAGCCCCTGCCCTACAATACATTGGGTTAATACACCGCTAAACCAAAATTTAACGCCGGTAGATATTTTTTACGAATAGCTATAATGTTGCTCGTTATTGCAATAATCCTTGTAGTTTTTGCAACAAAAGCAAAGTGACCGCCCCTGCTAAAGTACGGTCACTTTGTTGACATTACTGTGGCATGACCGTTTGAAGGTCTTGCCTTTTCTACTATTATTATATATCATTTTAAATTGTATGTCAATTACTTTATTCCTTTTCAAATATGCATACAACCATTTTTACAAAATATTCCCTGCCAATGCCATGGCACAGCGGTTTAAAGAATGAACGGAGCGGAATTTCCTCATAATGCACAATTTTTAGCTTCACATTCTTTTTAATATTTGTAAATCTCTTTATCGTCATTTTATTGATATATGAAAAATACTCGTTTCCGTTTTCGTCCTTGCTTATACGGAACTTTACACGGTCTGCACCGTCAGGCACATCCTTAACCAAGTCCTTGTATCCCTCAATCAAGGTCTTGTCCGAGAAAAATACATGCACCCAAGGTATTGCAATGGCATCGCTTAAATGCGCGCCGAATGGGTGGTTATACGGAGGAAAGTTTACATACAGCTTTCCGCCTGGTGATAAAATCCTGTACATTTCATTGAGTACCGCCTCGGGACGGGCTACATGCTCCATAGCGTCGTTCATTATAATGCAGTCAAAAGAGTTGTCCTCAAATGGAGTATTTGCCGCATCTGCCGCAACAAACTCAAAGTTATCTATATTTAATTCCTTTGCAAGTGCGTATGCCTCGTCCTTATACTTTTCAAGAATTTCAAGACCGACAACCTTTTTTGCGCCGTGAGATGCATAGTACAGTGATTTTCCGCCTGCACCGCAGCCGATATCAAGCACTACCTTGTCACGGAACATCTCGTCCATATTTGTATATCTTAAATAATTCTGTATCGTAACATCGCCCTTTTCATACTGCCACATAGCATACGATTTTTTGCCGTCAAGCTGCATATTAAACGGATGCACCGGTAACGGGAAAAGGCGATTAACAGCTTTTAATATCTTAACGCCTGCTGACATATATCTTCCTCCAAAAAATTACTAACTAAATTCTAACATAAAAACAGGGCAAAATCAAGCATTTTTGCCTTTTGCAAACATTATACCGAAAAATCGGCATAAGTTGTATTGCAAAAAATATAAATTTGTGATATAGTATAATGTGATATTTTTGTTAAGGAGAACAAATTTATGAGTAAAAAGTTAGTTATAACCGGTATGGGTGCTGTAACACCGATAGGAATGGGCGTAGACGAATACTGGAATAATTTGATAGATGGAAAAAACGGAATAGGACTTTTAACCAGGTTTGACACAACCGACCTGCCTGTAAAAATCGGCGCAGAGGTAAAGGGCTTTAATGCAGAGGACTATATGCCAAAGAAGCTCACCCGTGAGCTTGATTTGTTTATGCAATACGCATTTGCGGCGGCAGCTGAGGCAATAGCGGATAGTGAAATTGAGATAGAACCGGGGAATACGGGTATAGTTTTGGGTACTGCCATGAACGGTATTACAACCGTAACGCAGACGGTTCGTGACTATGAAAACGGCACTGTAAAAAAAATCAGTCCGAGGTTTGTACCCAAATATATAGGCAATATCGGTGCGGCACAGATTGCGATTGCAAATAATATAACAGGCCCCTCAATGACGATAAACACAGCCTGCTCATCGGGCGCGGATGCTATAAGCCTTGCTTGTATGTTTATAGAGTCGGGCGCGTCGGAGGCAATGATAGCCGTTGGTGCGGACGCATCGCTTGATCCAACGATTATGAGCGGTCTTGCAATGGCAAAGGCATTATCTTGCGATAATGAACACCCCGAAACTGCCTGTCGTCCGTTTGACCTGAACCGAACAGGCTTTGTAATGGGCGAGGGCGGCGGAGCCTTGGTTATTGAAACAGAGGAACACGCAAAAAGGCGCGGTGCAAAAATTTATGCCTATATCGCAGGCTATGCAAATAATACAGACGGCCATCATGTAACAGCACCGCACCCTGACGGCATAGGTGCAATAAAATGTATGGAAGATGCCATGTTAAAGGCAAATATCCAAAAAGACGAAATCGGGTATATCAATACACACGGAACATCAACGCACAGCGGTGATATTATTGAGACAAAGGCTATAAAATCGGTGTTTGGTCAAAAGGCTCACGATATTCTCATAAGCTCAACCAAAAGCTCAACAGGTCACCTTATGGGCGCAGGCGGAGTAACGGAAACGATTGCGTGCGTAATGGCGGTAAGGAACGGCATTATACCGCCGACCATAAATTATGTAACACCCGATCCCGAATGTGATTTAAACTGCACACCGAATAAGGCGGTTAAGAAAGATATAACTGCCGCTATGTCAAATGCGTTTGGATTTGGCGGACAAAACTCGTCTGTAATAGTTAAAAAATACAACTAAATTTAGGGCTGTTGCTTGCAACAGCCTGTATCTTTAATGTGAGGTATATATGGATATGCATGAACAGCTTGCCCTGTTGCAGGAGAGGGCAATGTCGGACAAAGCTCTTTGTGAGGAGCTTTTAAAAACAAGACAGGATAAATACCCCATGCACGCATTCTGTGAAGTTTGCAGCAGGCTTGGCTATGATAAAATAACCGTTGGCGAATTATTCAGCGCAGGCGATGCGTTTTGTTCAGCTATGCTCCGCTCCGTAAACGGAGGCGGTGTTGAGGCGCCTGATGGCTGGAACGATTTTTATGAAATGTTTTTTGATGCGATTGAGGGTAAATAATGAAAAGTAATTGTGATTTTTGCATGAACTATGAATATGATGATGAATACGAATGCTATACCTGTATAATGGACCTTGACGAGGACGAAATGGAGCTGTTTATAACAGGCAGATTTAAAGAATGCCCATACTACAGACCCGGAAATGAGTATACTATAGTAAGGAAACAGTTATGATAAAAATTTCAAATATCCGCTACGATATAAAAAGTCGGGAAGAGGATTTAGAGGAATATGTAAAAACTAAATACGGGATTTTGGATATTCAAAGCTTTTCCATTTCAAAAAAGTCTGTTGACGCACGGAAAAAAGACGATGTTCATTATGTTTACAGTGTGGTAATAAGCTGTAAAAATGAAAAACAGCTTATAAAAAAGCATAAAAGCATATCCGAGTTTGTAAAAAAAGAGTATGTGTTTCCCCAAATGCCAAAGTCAGAAAAGCCGATTATAATTGCAGGCTTTGGACCTGCAGGAATGCTGTGCGCCCTGACTCTTGCCCAAAACGGGCACAGAGTTATAGTTATTGAGCGTGGCAAATGCGTTGAGGAAAGGAAACAAGATGTAGAGAACTTCTCAAATAACGGCATAATAGATGAAAACTCAAATGTGCAGTTTGGCGAGGGCGGAGCAGGAACATTTTCAGACGGCAAGCTAAACACAGGCATAAACGATACAAGAATTGATAAGGTGTTTTGGGAGTTTTATACTCACGGTGCGCCAAAGGAAATCCTATACTACAGTAAGCCGCATATCGGAACGGATAATCTGTTTAATATGGTAAGAAATATCCGTGAGGATATAATACAATTAGGCGGTGAGATACGCTTTTTAACCACTCTTACCGATATTGAGGTTGTGGACAACAAACTAAATGCCGTTATTGTAAACGGAAATGAAAGAATTGAAGCAGATGCGCTTGTTTTAGCAACGGGGCACAGCGCAAGGGACACATTCCGTATGCTCAAAAGGCATAGCATCGATATGGAAAAGAAAACCTTTTCAATTGGCGCAAGGATTGAGCATAAGCAGGAAATGATAAATAAATCCATGTACGGTAATGCATGGGAATGTCTTGAAAATGCAAGTTATAAGCTAAACACAAAAAGCAAGTCGGGCAGGGGAGTTTATACATTCTGTATGTGCCCGGGCGGTGAGGTTATAGCGTCGGCATCGTCAAAAAACACCGTTGTTACAAACGGAATGAGTAATTTTGCCCGTGACGGTGAAAATGCAAATGCGGCGGTTTTGGTAAATGTCTATCCCGAAGACTTTGATGATAATGATGTTTTATCGGGAATGTATTTCCAGGAGGAGATAGAAAAGCGTGGCTTTGTAATGGGCGGAGAAGACTACAGCGCAGTGTGTGAAACGGTAGGACATTTATACGGCGGTGAAAATAAGACGGATATTACTCCAACATATAAACCAAGCATAAAATGGGGAAGAATATCAGATGTTTTACCCGATTATGCGGTTAGTGCAATAAAAGAGGCATTGCCGGAATTTAACAAAAAGCTAAAAGGCTTTATGGATAAAAATGCAGTTTTAACCGTACCCGAAACAAGATCATCATCACCTGTCAGGATATTGAGGGATGAGAGCTATCAAGCAAGCATATCGGGTATTTATCCATGTGGCGAGGGTGCAGGGTATGCAGGGGGCATAACCTCGGCGGCGGTTGACGGAATACGGATTGCAGAAGCTGTTGTAAAACAAAACGGAAAGAAGATGGATTTTAGTGAACAATAAGACAAAGGGCATAATTTTAATAATTTTATCGGCATTCTCGTTTGCGTGGATGTTTGCATTTGTACGGCTTGCGGGAGATGTGCCGTTTGTGCAGAAAACATTTTTCAGAAACTTTTTTGCGGCATTGCTTGCAATGGGCGTGCTTGTAAAATCAGGTATAGGCTTTGGCTGGAGAAAGGAAAACACCTTCGGGCTTTTTATGCGTGCAGGCTTTGGCGCGCTGGGCGTGCTGTGTAATTTCTATGCAATCGGTAAGCTTATGACTGCCGACGCTTCAATTTTAAATAAGCTCTCGCCGTTCTTTGCAATTATATTTTCAATTTTTATATTGAACGAAAAGGTAAAGCTGTATCAGGCAATATCGGTAGTAATTGCGTTTATCGGCGCATTGTTTGTAATTCAGCCCGGAGGCAGTGCGTTCTCACCTGCAATGCTCATTGCGGCATTTGGCGGAATGTGCGCAGGACTTGCCTATACATATGTAAGAAAGGTAACAAATAACGGTGAGAAGGGGCCGACGGTTGTGTTTTTCTTCTCGGTGTTCTCATGCCTTATTACGGCGCCGTACCTTATATTTAATTTTTATCCCATGACCATGCATCAATGGTTGTCCTTAATAGGCGCAGGAATTGCGGCGGCAGGCGGACAGTTTACAATAACTGCGGCGTATTCGTATGCACCTGCAAGGGAAATTTCGGTGTTTGACTATACACAAATTGTTTTTACCGCACTTTTGGGATTTTTGATGTTTGGCGATGTGCCAAATGCCTATAGCTTTATCGGATATTTTATAATTGTAGGCGTGTCGGTTGTGATGTTCTTTATCAACAAAAGACAGGCACAGTAGAATAAGGCATTGAAAAAAAACGGGCTTTGTGTTAAAATAGCCTTGCATTTAATACTTGGAGGATATATAAAATATGAAAAAACTTATTTTTGCACTTGCTATGATAATGGCAATGTCAACAAGCGTGTTTGCGGCAGGCAATGAACCGTCTGTATACTTAAACGGTAATCAGATGACATTTGATGTAAACCCATTTATACAGGACGGAAGAACTCTCGTTCCTATGCGTGCAATATTTGAGGCAGTGGGCGCAACGGTAGGCTGGGATCAGGATACAAGAACGGTGTATGCCGTAAGAGAAAAGAATGATGATACATCGCTTGTAACCTTGCAGATTGACCATGACAAGGCATTTGTAAACAGTGAAGAAAAAACACTGGATGTAACGGCGACTATTAAAAACGACAGAACCTTCGTACCACTCAGATTTGTTGTTGAGGCATTGGGCGAAAAGGTTGAATGGAATCAGGAAAGATATGCGGTTATTATAACTACAGAATAACAAAATGCGGTGCCTTATACGACACCGCATTTTTATGCCTTTATGCGTTTTTTGGCTAAATACGCCGGCTATCTTTTTTACTTTCGCATACCGATAGCCGTATCTATCATAGACCCGATACTTCTGAAAACTCCTTCAGCCTTCTTTTGAAGCTTTTGCTTGTCCTTGCGTGACGGCTCGACCATTAAGGTTATAGCCGAGCCCATAACCATACCTGTTGCGATACCCTTAATAAATCCTTGATAATTACCCATTATAAACACCTCCAATATAAAAACGAATTTAAATGCTTTTATGATAATATTATCTGAAAAAAAGATATAAAATAAACAAGGCAAAATTTAAAAAAAATAAAAATTATTTTTGTGCTAAATGTATTGACTAAACCGCTTTGATGTTGTAATATATTATAAAATGCAGTATAGTATACTATATATAGTGTGAGGTGTAAGAGATGGCTAATATTAAACCATTTAAAGGCTATAGATATAATACAGAAAAAGTTGGGGATATAGGCGATGTTGTATGCCCATCATTATATAAATTAACAGATGAGCAAAGAACAAGGCTTTACGGTACGAGTGATTATAATGCTGTAAGGCTGTTTTCGGGCGAAGAGCGTGAGGACGACAGTTATATCTCAAACAGATTTACAAGGGCGGGCGAGGATTTAAAAAACTGGATTGCGGATAATGTAATGGCACAGGAGGATAAGCCGGCAATTTATATGTGTGAGCAAACTGTGACGGTTTATGGCTCTACATATTCAAATATGAATTTTATTACTCTTGTTGAGATTGAGGATTTAGACGACGGAAATATCAAGCCGTGCGAGGAATTTCACGAAACATCACTAAACGATTATTATGCAAATATTTCGTGTACAAATGCCAATATCAGCATGATAAGCTGTTTGTATATGGAGCGTGAGAAAAAGCTTTTAAATCTTATGAATAGCATTGCCACAACCGAGCCGGACTTTGAGTTCAATACCAAGGATAAGCAAAGCGTACACGAAAAAGTCTGGATAATAAAGGATGAGGAGACAATAGACTTTATAGTTAATCAGTTCAGGGAGCTTCCTTTGTACATAACAGACGGACAGACAAGATATGAGGCGTGCTTAAGATACAGAAACTATATGAAAGAGAATAACCCCAACCATACGGGTAATGAGGCATATAACTATACGCTTGTATCCTTAATGAACGCAAATTCCGACGGACTTGTAATAATGCCGTTGCACAGAGAGGTAAAATGTCCAAGGGGCTTTAAGGAGGATTTCTTTATTGCGGGTGTTCAGGACCATTTCAAGATTGAAAAGATAATTGTTGACAATGACGAAACAGAGCTTGTTGATACAATGAAAAAGCAAATCTCAACAACCCGAATGGAGACCAAGATTGCCGTGTATTGCGGCGGCGATTATTTCTATAGAATAACGCTTACCGATAAGGATTTCATAAAATCAACGCTTCTTCCCGAAAAATCAAAATCGTATTGCGGAGTTGATACGGTAGTATTAAAGAAGCTGGTATTAGAGGATTTATTAAATGTCAATGATGAAACCTATGAGGACAGAGTAACCTGTATAAATTCAAGACATGAGGCATTTAAGAACTTGCAAAATGACGAGTGCCAGGTAATATTCATATTAAATCCTGTAAAGACGGAGCAAATTAAAAATGTTGCGGCAGAGGGCGAAAGATTGCCGTATAACACTATAAATGTGTTCCCAAAACCGTCTATAGGAACAATAATAAATGTATTGGATTAAGGTTGCCCCCTTTGACAAAGAGCCTAAAAAAACTACGCACCACATTCACCACTCGGGAGTATACACATACGCCGTCAGGTGAGTGTGGTGCGTTTTGCATCCAAATTTAATCAGCCTTTGCAGGGTATCAGAAATTTTTTTGTTCAGTTATCAATCCGCAATATCATATATCTTCCATTCACCGTTTTCGTCTTGATGTAAATAAAAATCAAGATTTTTAGAGGTGAGAGGTAAATCCGAGAGTATAGAATTTGATGTTTTTGAAATTTCCTTTGCCTTTTTCAAAAGCCTTGCATAATCACTCACACCCATTCCTTCAAAAGCCTCTTTTATGCTGTCGGTTGAAATATCAAGCTCACTTGACGGATCAAGCAACTTTTCAACAAGGTCTGCGGTGCTGTCTATACCCATAGCATCATAAACATCGCCCAAAATTGCCCTTGCATCCTCATCGCTGACCTGTGTGATGTCGGGAACGCTAATTGTTACATTTACCTTTGCACCGTCGGAGGTTTCTGAGACGGAATTTATTGTGTAGTCAATGGTATCTGTAAATTCAGACGCCAGATTTTTTGCAACCGCCTTTACTATATCCTCGCTTATAAGCGGTGATTTGTCGGCAATTTTTGAGCTTATTTTGTCAATTGCATCATCGGCAAGCGCTGAATATTTTGAGAGTGCAGTGTCGGTTGAGGATAAATCCGTAACCCCCAAAGCCTTGTCAAAATCCGAGCTTTTAATGCTGTCAAGGTATGTATTAACCGTGTTTGAGGCAGTTTTTTCATCCGTTTTTGAAGAACACGCACAAAGCACCGAAATCACAGCTACGGCAATTATTGCTTTTAAATATCGTTTCATAATATAAATACCTCCCGATATAATGTTATATACAGAGTGTAACATCAAAATATCAAGGTGTCAATTAACAAATTGTAAATTCCAAAAATAACATTTCCATATTAAAGAAGGAGACGGTTTAGGGCTTTTATTAAGCCTGCTAAAACCGTCTCATCTATGTTTCTTTGATTGTTATAAAGAAATTTTTTGCGGAGCGCACATCGGATACATATTTCCGTGCCACCACATTATTTTTACATATGCGCCTTTTGCATTGGCATCAAATTTAACTTGAACATTCTGCGACGCCTTATATTCCTTAACTGCGCAAAGTGTTCCGTCGGCATTATACATTATTGCATAAACCGTGCCTATGCTTGTATTCCCGTCAAGGGATACTGTCATGGAGGGGGCAACACTCATTGTGTTGTCCTTTGCAAAGCTTAAAATTCCGTCTGCATAGTACCAGGTTGAAAATCCGCTTATTGGTAATTTTGTGAATTTTGCTGTATCTGAAAGCTCCAAATTTATCAGGCCTGAAATCTCGTCTTTTAGCTGAGAAGCTGTTACCTGGCTGTTGTGTGAGCTTTCTACATATTCGTTACCGATATAGAAGTTATTGCGGTTTACAGAGTTTTGCGCAATACCTGCAATATCACAAGCCTTGCCCGAGCTTGCGTTTAGTTCTCCAAAGAAGAAGCAAGAGGCAACTGTTCCGAGGTTGTTTGAAGCAATACCTCCGGGATTGATACCCTCTATATATGCATTTGACCAGCAGTTGACAATCTTTCCGTTCTCTGCTACCGTTGAACATATAGCTCCTGCTACGGATTTGTTTTTAACACTTCCCGTTACGCCCAGGTTTATTACAGTTCCCGATACGCTTGGGAATAAGCAGTTGTCCGTATCTGATACAATATCAATATTTACGGTATATCCTGCGCCGTCATAAAATCCTGCAAACACTTTGTTGCTGTCAAGACCGTTATAGCCTTTAAAATCTGCTAAATCTATGTTTTTTGTCTGCCTGAAATAAAGCCCCGAATAATCATTTCCCGAAGTTATACCGTCACAAAGCGCCTTAAAATCGTTTTCTGTTTGAATTAAATACGGACGGGCGCGAGTGCCGTCAGGCTCGGAAATTGTGTTTTCACCTACAGTTATAGTTACAGTGGCAGCCTTACCGCCGTCTTGCTTAGACTTTGCCATAACACCAAATGAGGTTGCTGTTTCGTTTTTGTCTATTACAAGGAAGCCGTCCGAGGCAATGGTTGTTCCCTCCAAAACATCGCCCTCAATTGACCAGGTAACCTCAGTTGAGGGATTAAACTGACCTGTTACCGTTGCCGAGAGCAAAATGCCGTCGCCCTTGTCCACAACCGCACCCTGCGGAGTTATGCTTATATTATCAACAGTCGGGCTTGGAACATAGTGCTCAGGATAGCCGTTATCATTAGTCCAATAAGACATAAGGCCGGCGCTGTAGCCGAGCTTAGCCGCCGCTCCCTTGCGGTTAGAATTTAACTTATCGGCTAATTGAGTTTTTGCCTGTGTTACGGTTGTTGCAGTGCCTACATCCAATGAAGTAGTGCCTACACCTTTTAAGTAATAACATTCCACAAACTCGTATGCATCGCCTCGTGCCATTCCTATAGGAACGCTTGCTCTACCGCTTAATGCTCCGCAGAAGGAACAGTTTCCGACCAAACCGAAGTTATATGTTGTAATACCTCCTGCGGCATACAATGATTTAATAGTCGCATTGGAGTAGCAGTTTATTATTTTTCCGCCTGTGCCTACATAATATGCCACACCCGATGCATAACCATCGCTTTTTGTGCACATAATTGTCCCCTCCGTACCCACATTCATAAGCACGCCTGTTACCTTGGGGAACACGGAAACATCCGCATCCGATGCTATAGAAACGGTTATCTTCTTGCCGTTTCCGTCATATATGCCTGCAAAAGTGGCGCCGTCGCCGATACCGTGGTAATCGGAAAAGGCTGTTAAGTCAATATCCTTTGTCTGACGGATGTATTTACCCTTGTAGCTCATTCCCGAAATCATATTACCTGTAAATTCCATAAAGTCATAAGCATCGTCAAGTATATACGGATCCGAAGCCGTACCTTTTCCCGTTATGCCGTCGCCTGCTTCCACCTCCGTTACATAATTCCAGTCCTCTTTGTCCACCATTTCGGCAGGAACATAGAAATTATTATTTATCTGAAAGGCAGTCTTTCCGTTTGTGGAAATTTTTTCGCCGTCTTTAAAGTATTCGTCCTGATTGCTGTATACATATTTATCGCCGTTATTGAAGGTAAATTTTTTTGTAATGGAGCTGTATTTTCCGATATTTGACACACTCACAAAAAGCTCCTCCGATAAAGCGTCGAGATTAACGCCCATAAAATCGGCGCACCAGGGCGCAATAGCCGTATTATCAATTATATAATCCTCACGAGTGCTTTGAGTGTCACCCGTAACGGGATTTAACCCTTCGATTAACTCCACACCCTCAGGAGCATAAACCCATACTCCTACATTCTGACCTGTGTGGCTTGCCGTTGTCCAGGAAATGCTTGTCGGTTCTGTTCCGTCCATTACCTCTGAAACTGCCGTTTCGGGGTTGTCGGGTATAATCATTCCGCCCGTGTCGTGGTCGGGACCGCAGACTACAACTGTGTCTGTACGGCTTTTTGCAAAGTCCAATGCAACCTTAAAAGCCGCATCAAAGGCGAGATATTCGCTGGTTGTTACAAGAGCGCTGTTTGAATGTCCGCCTGTATCAACCTTTCCGCCCTCAACCATAAGGAAGAAACCGTCGGGATCTCCCGAAAGTGCCCGAATTGCACCGCTTGTCATTTCCGCAAGGGTTGCCTGTGTCTTGCCTAAGTGCGTATCATAGGGATAATTCTTTTCTGCGATGTTTCCCCAAATTTTGTCGCCTGGTTTGACATTTAATAAATCATCCTTTGTTTCAACAACAGTATATCCGTTGTCTATGGCGTTTTGTATGGTTGCATATTGCGATACCATACCGTAGCCCACACCAAGCACTACCTCAAGCCCTTTGTTTTCTATCTGCTGATAGATATTATAATCATCGCCTCTGTCCGTTGCGTGAGCTGTGAATGTGGCAGGTGTTGCGTGCGACCAATGATATGTAGAAATAATTCCCGTTGCCTTACCTACAGATTCGGCAGCCTCAACAAGGTTGGCTTTGGGAACGAGGTTTTTGTCAATGCCCACAAAACCGTTTATGGTTTTATAACCTGTAGCCATAGCTGTTCCTGCTGCGGCAGAGTCGGTAACTGAGCTTGATGCGGATGCGGTTGTCATACTTCCTGCAAGACATGCACGCATACTCATCGGCTCTGTATCGGTAGGGGTTTTGTTTGGGAATTTTTCTTCGTTAAATCCGCCCGCAACCTTTACCATATTGGCAAAATCATAAGGTCCGTAACCGCCTCCGTCGGGAATAAGATAAATTATGTTTTTTATTTGATTTTGATTGGCGTTATTGTCTGCGGCTTGGGCAGCAATTGTGCAGGGAGCCAGAGCCGTAAGGATTGAAATTGATAATATTACAGATAACAGCTTTTTCACTTTTTTTACCTCCGTATCTTTTTATTTTTTCGTTATAACAATATCTTAAAAATCAGGTGCAGGGCATCGGTATATTAGAGCTTTTTATTCATTTCCGTTTATAATTTGGTCTGCAATCTCATAAAGCAGGATATTGCACTTTTCAAAAAGGAAATCAGGCAGTGTATCAGGCGCTGTTGTTTCAAGAGAAAACACGCCGTCATAGCCAATCTCTTTAAGAGAACGGGCAAAGGCTTTCCAATCTATAGAGCCAAAATAGGGCATCAAGTGCAAATCTTTGCCGAATTTGTTATCATGAACATGTAAGACTTTTATTTTATCTCCAAGACGCCTTACCTCATCACATAAAGATAAATCATCAAATACAGATACATGCCCCGTATCAAGACAGATTTTAAAATTCTCATCCGCTATTTCTTCAACAAAATTCAAAATTGATGCAGGTTTTGCAAGGGAAAACTTCGTCATCGGCAGATTTTCAAGGCAAATTGTAACGCCGTATTCCTTGGCACTGATGAGCAGTTCCCTCATAAACCGAAGGTTTATATCCCATGTCCCTTTTTCGTTGCCCGTTACCAAATCATCCGCTCCTAATGGCATAAGAGGGTGAATAACCCAATTCTTACAGCCAAGGAGAGATGTAAGGTAAATTGATGTTTTCATTTTTTCCATCCGCTCCAAACGCTCCTCAGAAGTTCCGTCCTTTGGAGGGGATCTCCATGGCCCGTGGGCTTGGTGTATTTCAATGCCTGCATCATCCGCCAACGCTTTTTCATAAAGCAAAAGCCTGTCCGGGGCAGGAGAGGTATACAGCTCTGTATTGGTGCTTGTCATATTAAAGTCAATACAAGAAAATCCGTGTTCCTTGAGCTTTATATATTTCTTATCACCGTATCGGCAGTAGCCACTGTTAAAAATATTAAATTTTATGCCTATCTTCATATTGCCCTCCATTCCCAGAGCGTAAATGTACATATTATATGGATTATATAATATTATATCATTTGGAATATACCGTTACAAGGTGACATTTTTTACCTGTTTATCCTACAAATTTAACCGACGGACCCGATAAATCATATGCAAAAAGCCTGAAAATTTTTTTTGGAAAATGCTTGACAATTGTCACCTTCTTTGTTAAAATGTATTAGCGACCGCATAGAATAGGTCTCAAATTTTGCCGTAATAGGCAAATACCTACAATAGCGTGTCCTCAAAAAAGTAAGAGGAGGTGTTTTTATAATGTATGCAGTAATCGTAACAGGCGGAAAGCAGTATAAGGTATCAGAGGGTGATACATTATTCGTTGAGAAGCTTGAAGCAGAAGAGGGAACAGAGGTAACATTTGACCGGGTTCTTTTAACAGGTGAAGGCGAGGCAGTAACAGTAGGTGCTCCTACAGTAGAGGGCGCAACAGTTACAGCTAAGGTTGTTAAGAATGGCAAGGCAAAGAAAATTTATGTTTTCAAAATGAAGCGCAAGAAGAATGAGCGTAAAAAGCGTGGCCACAGACAGCCATATACAAAGGTTGAAATCGTTAAGATTAACGCCTGAATATCGGTATAAATTAGATTTTTGAGAAACGAGGTGTTTTAAATGGCTCATAAAAAAGGTATGGGTAGTACAAAAAACGGTCGTGACAGTGAATCAAAAAGACTCGGCGCAAAGCGTGCTGACGGTCAGTTTGTTTTAGCCGGTAACATTCTTGTTAGACAGAGAGGAACAAAAATTCATCCTGGTAACAATGTTGGTATCGGTAGCGATGATACATTATTCGCTCTTATCGACGGTACAGTAAAGTTTGAAAGAAAAGGCAGAGATAAGAAACAGTGCAGTGTTTATGCTGACTAATATGTCTGTTAAATCCGAAACCGTAAGGTTTCGGATTTTTTTGTGCGGTAAACCAAAATTTATATAAAAAATTTTCATTTGTTTATAAAAAGTTTAGAATTGTATTATATAATCTTTATAAAGACAGTTTAATATAGGATTAAAGAGATGCAACTCTTTTAAAAATTCAAATAACGAAAGGAAGGATTTATATGAAAAAAAAGACAAAAGCACTGATAGCCTTGGCAGTAGGCATTGTAACCCTATCCACTGCCGCATTTGCAAGCTATACATCATCAAACGGATACGATGTTTTAAAAAAGGCGGTTATTGATACTTTTGACACACCCAATTACACGCTTAAATACGATTTAACACTAAAGGCTGACGGTAAGGTGCTTGATACCGAGTCAAGGGATGAGCAGTTTGACAAGGCAAGCGGTGCACTGTATATTGAAGATAAGGGTAATAACAATTCCAGGCACATAGAGTGCGTTATAGCCAATGAGCCATATGAGTACACCTCATATATGGATATAGAGGACAATAAAATAAAATTTCATAAATTCCCAATAAGAGAAGAAATAGGGATCAGAAGTACGCTGTCACTCGACAAAAACGATAAAACCGTTGCAAAGTATATAAGATTTGCCGAATTATTTGTTGACACATTTGTCGGTGATTTAAAAAATAACTTCATCTTAACATTGCAGACAGATGATGAAAAAACATATCAGATTACGCTAAGCTCCGTACAGATACCCGAAATTGTAAATGCAGGCTTTGGGGTAATATATGCAAATGTCATGGAGTATATTGATGAGGAGCATATGACGGACGAGGAAAAGGCTGTAAAGCAGATGGGCGAAAACCCAACTGTAAAAACTGCTTCGCTAAAGTTTGTGGTTGATAAAAACAATAAAATAACAGATGCAAAGATAGTAGGCGTTCTTGAGGGCAACGAGCATACTATGACCTTGGAGGTAAATGCCAATCTTACAGATATTGGCACAACCGTACCACAGGAAATAAGCGAAGAGGACAGGAAAAATGCATACGATGTGTCAAAAGATTACGCACCGATGGAAGTAGAGTATACGGAAGAAGTAACAGAAGAAGAATAAAAAGGGCAGAATTATGGCGGAAATAGTAAGAATAAATGCGGTCAAAAAACTGTATAAAAATAACCGTGGCATAAAGGACATAACCATTAGTGTAAACAAGGGCGATGTTTTGGGCTTGCTTGGTCCAAACGGCTCGGGAAAGACAACAATAATGAAGCTTTTGTGCGGACTTATACGGAAAAATTCGGGCGAGCTAACGCTTTTCGGACTTGATGCGGAGGATAATTTTGAGCGTGTTATGAAAAGCGTCGGCTCATTGATAGAGGCGCCTGCGATATATAAAAAGCTCTCGGCAATTGATAATCTTATGCTTGTTGCAAGAATGCACGGTGTTGATAAGGAAAAAGCCTTGGAAACTTTAAAAACAGTCGGACTTTTACCGTATGCCAATGACCACGCGGAACGGTTTTCACTTGGTATGAAGCAAAGGTTAGGGCTTAGTATGGCACTTGTGGGTAACCCTGAGCTTGTTATTTTAGACGAGCCTGTAAACGGTCTTGATATAGAGGGCGTTGTGGGCGTTAGGGAGATAATAGAGGAGCAAAACAAAAAAGGAACGACCTTTATTATTTCATCACATATCGCATCCGAGCTTGAAAAGGTATGTAACCGTGTTGCGGTGTTGTATGACGGCGAGGTAGCCGCAGAGGATACGGTATCGGATATAGAGAGAAAATACCCGTCATTGGAGGAGTATTTTCTTGAACAGATAAAGCAAAAGAGAGGTGCCCTGTTATGATTGCATTAAAAAATGAGCTTATAAAGCTGTTTTCAAAAAAGAAATATATCGTGTTTCTTATAATAGCCTTAGCTATTGTGCTTGTACGGTTTTTAGGCACGATTATTATTGGCGGTATGGCGCATTGGGCGTTAAATAACGGCTTTGAGTTAGGCAAGGGTATGGCGTCGGTATATGATATGGTATCGTTTAATGTGCGTGTGTTTACTCCGTTTATGGTGTTTTTGGCGGTATCTGACCTGTTCCCGTCAGAAATCCAGGAGGACACAATAAAAAGCGTATTGTCGCAGCCTATTACAAGGGGCAGAGTGCTGGCAGTAAAATCCGTTGCGGTGCTTATAATCGGGTGTATTTGCTATTTTTCATTGTATCTTATGTGCCTTTTTATGCAGCTTATCTCGGGCGGTGGTTTTAATAATGCATTTACGGTATTTCTTGCATATGTAATTGACCTTATACCGCTTATGGGCGTAGTTATAATGAGCGTGTGTATAAGCCTTATGCTAAAAGGCCCTGCATTGTCGCTTTTGGTTTCTGTAATTGTATACCTTGCGCTTACATATCTTAGCTACTATAACGGTACGGTAGGCTCGTTTATGTTTACAAGCTACCTTGAATGGCATAAGCTCCTGCTTGGAAGCACAGTACCGTTCTATGTTATTGTGTCAAAAACGGGTATAGTGGCAGGAAGTATATTGATTTTATATTCAATATCATATATAATATTTGATAAGATGGATTTCTAAGGTAAGGCTATCCGGTTTTCGTATGTTTAAAAGAACTCGACTGACGCCACTTGTGGCGGCTGACGAGTCGTATTCGCTTAGCTCGATAATATGGATTTCTAAGGGGAATGTATTTTGAAGATAAAGACAAAATTTGCAATTTCAAATATTATAATGCTTGTAACACCGATAATATGTATCGGTGTTATAAGTGCGTTTTGCGTTGTTTTGTTCATATTAAAATTCCCTGTTGAGAAAATGAATATCAGTCGCAGTGCCTTAATAGACCCAAAGGTTTTTACGGATGCAATAGGCGTGTGGCTCCACGATAACCCGTCTGCAATTTGGTATATTATTGTGTGGTTTTTGATTTGCCTTGTGGTGCTTGTAACGGTTATAACCATTATGACGCAGTATTTGTCAAAATCCATTTATGACCCGATTATACAGCTTAACCGCTCCGCAAACGAGATACGAAACGGCAATCTTAATTTCGGCATAGTCGGCTCTGAATATGACGAGATTGATAAGCTGTGCGAGAGCTTTGATAAAATGAGGCTGTCGCTAAAGCGTGCAGGGTATGAGGCGGAGCTTGCAAACAAGGAAAAGAATATGCTTATTGCAAACATATCCCATGATTTAAAAACTCCCATAACCGCTATAAAAGGCTATGTTGAGGGCGTAAATGACGGACTCTGCGATACGCCCGAAAAATTAAAGCTCTATCTTGACACCATAACAAAGAAAACGGATATGATTTTGGATATGGTAAATAATTTGTCGCAGTATTCAAAATTGGAGCTTGGAAAGCTTGAATTTTATTTTTCAAAAATTGACTTAAATGCGTTTGTTTTAGAGTTTATAGAAGATTTCAGTCTTGACCTTGAAAAAAATAATATGAGCACTACACTTGACATTTCAAAAACTCCGATTACGGTAAGGGCCGACAGAGAAAAATTATCGAGGGTACTGTTAAATCTTATAACCAATTCGTTAAAATACAAAGGCTCCGATACGGGGAAAATAAAGGTCAGGACATATATTTCGGGAAAGAACGCATATATAGAAATCTCCGATAACGGGATAGGTATGAGTGATGACGAGGCCAAAAAGGTGTTTGAGAGCTTTTACAGAAGCGACAGCTCACGGAACTTAAACACAGGAGGCAGCGGCTTGGGACTTGGCATTGCAAAGCAGATTATTGAACGGCACGGAGGCAGAATTTGGATTTGCCCCAATAAGATTGGCATAACAAATATAATTTGCTTGCCTGTATGGGAGGAAAACAATGGATAAAATACTGATAATTGAGGACGATGAGGCAATCGCAGCTTTAGAGGCTGATTATCTTAGGATAAACTCGTTTGAATGTGATATTGCTTTTGCAGGCGATGTGGGACTTAGTATGGCATTAAAAGGTGATTATTCGCTTGTCATAATTGATATAATGCTCCCGTTTATGGACGGATTTACGGTACTCACGGAGCTTAGAAAGAAAAAGCAGATACCTGTTATTATGCTCAGTGCAAAATCTGAGGATATTGATAAAATACGGGGTCTTGGGCTGGGCGCCGACGATTATATGACAAAGCCGTTTAGCCCTAACGAGCTTGTTGCAAGGGTAAAAGCGCATATAAACAGATACGATATTTTATCAAACAAAAAGGGCAAGGGCTTGATAAAATACGGCGAGCTTACCATTGACACCGAGGGCTACCGTGTATATTTTGCGGGTAAGCCGATACAGCTTACCGTAAAGGAATTTGAACTGTTAAAATTTCTTGCGAGCAATCCAAACCGTGTGTTTTCAAAGGATGTGCTTTTTGACAGGATTTGGGGCATGGACGCTTTAGGCGATGTATCAACCGTTACCGTACATATACAGCGTATCCGTGATAAGATAGGCAATGCAAAATTTATCGAAACAGTTTATGGCGTAGGCTATAGGTTTATAGGTTGTTAGTCTGAAATCTTAGGTTTCAGACTTTTTTCTTTTTTATAAATAAAGTTACTGTAAACTGTTGACAATAATACAAAACAATGCTATAATCATTTAGCTACCAAAGAAGTAGCTAAATAGATAAGTGAAAAGCCTGAATTAAATTGCCCACAGCGTAAATCTACAGGTACGACTGCGTAAACCGCACTGTGAACAATTTTCTTTCAGTCTTGGTTTTTGAAAGGAGCAAGTTTTTATAAAATGAAGATATATGCTGACAATGCGGCAACAACAAAGACGAGCAAAACTGCAATTGATGCAATGATGCCGTATTTTGATACTTTTTATGCAAATCCGTCAAGCCTGCATACCCCCGGTCAGGAGGCAATGGAGGCATTGACAAAAGCAAGGGAAACGGTTGCTGATTGCATAGGCGCAAAGCCAAATGAAATAATTTTTACATCGGGTGGCTCTGAGGCGGATAATCAGGCGATAGTATCCGCTGCCATGATAGGCAAGGCAAAGGGGAAAATGCACATTATATCAACCGCATTTGAACACCATGCAGTTTTGCACACCTTGGACAAGCTTGAAAAAGAGGGCTTTAAAATAACACTGCTTGATGTTCATGAAAACGGCATGGTAACACCTGATCAGGTACGGGACGCAATATGCGACGATACCTGTCTTGTAACAGTGATGTATGCAAATAACGAGATAGGCAGTATTCAGCCCATAAAAGAGATTGGCGCGGTATGTAAGGAGAAAAAAGTGCTGTTCCATACAGATGCCGTACAGGCAGTAGGTCATGTGCATATTGATGTAAAAGACGAAAATATTGATATGCTTTCAATGTCTGCGCATAAATTCCATGGGCCTAAGGGCGTTGGAGTTCTGTATGCAAGAACAGGTATCCGACTTACAAACATTATCGAGGGCGGTGCTCAGGAAAAGGGTAAAAGAGCAGGAACACATAATATGCCTGCAATCGTCGGTATGGCGGCGGCTATAAAAGAGGCGTGCGACAGTATTGACGCTCATACGCCGAAGCTTATAAAAATGCGTGATAAATTGATAGACGGATTACTCCAAATTCCGCATACAATTCTAAACGGCGACCCGAAGGACAGATTGCCGGGCAATGTAAATGTATGCTTTGAGGGCATTGAGGGTGAGTCACTTTTACTGATGCTTGATATGGACGGAATTTATGCATCATCGGGAAGCGCCTGCACATCGGGATCACTTGATCCAAGCCATGTGCTTTTGGCGATAGGTCGTCCGCATGAGATTGCACACGGGTCTTTGAGGTTATCCATTGACTATGAAAACACGGACGAGGAAATGGATTATATTATAGAAAAGACCGCAAAGGTTGTTGAATATTTAAGAAATATGTCTCCTGTATGGAGTGATTTGCAGAAAGGAAAGAGAGAATATGTTATACAGTGAAAAGGTAATGGATCATTTTAAAAATCCAAGAAATGTAGGAACGATAGAGAACGCTGACGGTATCGGCGAGGTAGGCAACGCAAAATGCGGCGATATTATGAAAATCTATCTAAAGATAGATAACGATATTATAACCGATATAAAGTTTGAAACCTTTGGTTGTGGAAGCGCTATTGCATCAAGCTCTATGGCAACTGAGCTTATAAAGGGCAAGCCTGTAACAGATGCTCTAAAGCTTACAAACAAGGCAGTTGCCGAGGCGCTTGACGGCTTGCCACCGCATAAAATGCACTGCTCAGTTTTAGCAGAGGAGGCAATTGCATCTGCAATAAAGGACTATTACGATAAAAATAATATTCCGTACACAGACGATACATTTAAGTCGCTTGCACACCCACACGAAGAGGAGTAAGCCTGAATAAAATTGCCGACAGCACAATTTTCTTTCAGTCTTAGTTTGGTGAAGGAGTGATAACTTATGTTGGTATCAACAAGAGGCAGATATGCATTAAATGTAATGATGGATCTTGCGGAAAATTCAAATGACGATTTCATACCGCTAAAGGATATTGCCATGAGGCAGAATATCTCACAGAAATATGTAAGCTCAATTATGTCCGTACTGTCAAAGGCAGGCTTTGTTGAGGCGGTGCACGGTAAGGGGGGCGGCTATAAGTTGGTTAAAAAGCCGGAGGAATACACCGTTGCATCAATTTTGAGGCTTACCGAGAACTCGCTTGCAACGGTATCGTGCCTTGAAAAGGGGAGCCCCGAATGTGCAAAGGCAGGGGTATGCAGAACCTTGCCCGTATGGGTAAAGCTACAAAAGGTAATGGACGATTATTTGGAGAGCGTAACATTAAGTGATTTAATAAATAATAATATATGATCTGAAAATGCAAATGCCATAGGTATTTGCATTTTTTTCTTGTATATTATTCTTGAAATACATAACATATTTTGGTAGAATAAAAACAAATAATAAACAGGAGAGTATCCAAAATGAAAACTATAATTTTAAATGCAAGCCCGAGAAAAAACCAAAACACAGCAAAGCTCTTAAAATCTGCACAGCAGGGTGCAGAATCTGTCGGCGCAACAACCGAGTACATAGACTTATACGATTTGAATTTTACAGGCTGTAGGTCATGCCTTGCCTGTAAGCTAAAGGGTAAGGAGCGATGCCACTGTTATTGGAAGGACGATTTATCGCCGATTATCGACCGTATTTTTGATGCGGATGCGCTGTTTATCGGCTCGCCGATTTATTTGGGCGATACAACAAGTCAGTTCCATGCACTCCTTGAAAGATTGCATTTTTGCGCGCTGTCATATGATGATTACAGTAATTATTTTGACGGCAAGGTAAATGTAGGAATTGTATTTACCATGAACGCGCCCGAGCAGATGTATAAACAGTATTATGCGCCCAAGCTTGCCGATCAGATAAATGCATTTGCAAGCTTGAACGGAACGGTTGAGGTTTTAACAGCCTGTGATACATTGCAGGTAAAGGACTACAGCAGATTTAATATGGCAGGCTTTAATGCAGAGCATAAAATCGCATATAATGCAGAGCAATTTCCGCTTGATTTGGAAAAAGCGTTTAAAATGGGAGCATATTTAAGTAAATAAAAGAGGAATACCGATGAATTTTGATGCTGAATTATTTAAAAATCCAACGGCAGAATATCGGGGCTATCCGTTCTGGTCGTGGAATACAAAGCTTAGTAAGAGCGTAATAAAAGAACAGCTTGGAATATTTAAAGAAATGGGTATGGGCGGAGTTGTAATCCACCCAAGAGAAGGTCTTGACACCGAGTATATGGGTCAAGAGTTTTTGGATATTGTAAAGTATACCACAGATATGTGTGTAGAAATGGGGCTTGTTTGCTGGCTCTATGATGACGACAGATTTCCGTCGGGGGCGGCAGACGGGCTTGTTACCAAAAATCCACGCTACAGGGCAAGGCAGATACGCTTAACCAAAAATAAACTTGACAATTATTGTAAGGATTATAACGAGTTTCAAATGCGTATCAAAAACGGCGAAATACCTGTCGGCTATTATCTAACGGCATATTCGCTTGATTTTTGTGATAACGGTCTAAAAGCATACCGTGAGCTAAAAACCGATACCCAAATAAATACGGCAATAGCAAATGGCGAAAATATAAGGTATGCCTATGTTGAGCTTGCAGAGGAAGAGGAATGGTTTAACGGTCAAACCTATATTGATACCATGAACCCCGATGCGGTCGGTGAGTTTATAAATGTAACTCATGAGCAGTATAAAAAGGCATTGGGAAATGATTTTAAGAGCGGTGTATCTGCAATTTTTACCGACGAGCCACGACTGGGCAAGCAGGGTCCGCTTGAGAGTATAGCATCCGATAAGGATGTGTTTGTCCCGTATACCGAATACTTTGGCGAGTGGTTTAAAAATGAATACGGCATTGATGCACTGTCAATACTCCCCGAATATGTGTGGGATATGTCAAATGGGGACAGAAAAAACAGATACCTTTATCGAAACGGTGTTTGTGAGTGTTTTTCAAAAGTGTTTATGGATAGGATTTCGCACTGGTGCAGTGAAAACGGCATAAAAATGACAGGTCATATTTTGGGTGAGGAAAATTTGCTTGCACAAACAACCATGGTCGGCTCCGCAATGCGTACATATAAGGAAATGGATATTCCGGGCGTTGATTTGCTGATTGACGGCAAGGAATTATCCACTGTAAAACAGGCATCAAGTGTCAGTGAACAGTACGGAAAATTGGGTACAATGAGCGAGGAATACGGCGGAACGCAGTGGGATTGTACCTTTAAAACATATAAATTGCAGGGCGACTGGCAGGCGGCGCTTGGTATAACCTACAGGGTACATCACCTCTCGCATATGACAACCGAGGGCGAGGGCAAGCGTGACTGGCCTGCATCAATTTTCTATCAGTCGCCGTGGTATAGAGAATACGGATATATCGAGGATCACTTTGCAAGATTAAATACCGTATTACGGCAGGGAAAGCGTATAACAAAAACAGCGGTTTTGCACCCCGTTGAGAGCTATTGGCTCCTATACGGTACGGATAAGGAAACAAAGAAAAGACGAAAAAAGCTTGAAAATTCATTTCAGTCTGTAACAAAATGGCTTTTGTTCGGGCTTGTTGATTTTGACTACCTGTGTGAGAGTATGCTCTGTGAGCAGTGCAGGGATTATGCGGGCGGTATGCCGTTAAAAGTGGGAAAGAGCGAATATGAAAGGGTTATTGTCCCCGATATGGTAACTATACGGAGTACAACTCTTCAAATACTTGAAAAATTTGCAGTAACAGGCAAGGAGATAGTATTTGCAGGAGGGATTCCCGAGTATGTTGACGGTATAAAGTCAGACAGAGTAAAAATTCTTGCAAAAAAATGTGAACAAATCAAGGTTACACGGGAGGAAATTCTTAATTTCGTAGAGGATATAAGGGACATAAAAATTACCTGTAATGATGGCACATTATCGGATAATCTGTTCTACCAACTCCGACGGGTCGGGGACAGTAAATGGCTTTTTATATGCCATGTAAACGATACGGGTGAGGAAAAGGAAGAGTATAAGCTTCAAATAAAAGGCAGCTATAAACTAACCCTGTACGATACCGTAACGGGCGATATAAGCTATATAAATTCAACCGAAAATAACGGATATACCGAGGCAAAGCTTACATGCTACAGTCAGGACAGCTTTTTAATACGGCTTGATAATGAGTATTATTCAAAAGAGGAATACTCACCTAAAACCGAGTTTAAAGCAGTGCAAAAAATAAATAGGATATCCGGATTTTCAAAAACTGAAAAAAATGTACTCGTTCTTGACTATGCAAGGGCTGTGCTTGATAATGATAAGGCATACGGGCGTGATGAAATATTACGGCTTGACAATAAATTGCGTAAGGATATGGGCTTCTTTATTCGTGACGGAAGAAACCGTCAGCCATGGGCAACGGATAAGAGGGAGGAGCATAGCATAAGGCTTATTTACGAATTTACATCAAATATAGAAGCTGATGCGTTTTTGGGTATTGAAAGACCGCAGGGGTGTAGCATAACCCTTAACGGCAGTAGTGTTGATAATGTTAAATACGGCTGGTATATTGATAAATCAATAAAAATGCTAAAGTTACCGCCGATAAAATCGGGGGAGAATATTCTGGAAATCCAAATGCCGTACAACCAAAAAACACAGCTTGAGAGTATTTATATTTTGGGCGATTTTGGCGTAGAGCTACAGGGCAATACAGCCACAGTTGTTCCCGATACGGCAAAGCTTGATTTTGGAAGTATCACAAATCAGGGTATGCCGTTTTATACGGGAAATATTAAATACAAATTCAGCGTTGATATAAAAGAGATGGGAGCATACTGTTTAAGAGTTCCGTCTTTTAAATCACCGTTGCTGGAGGTATCCCTTGACGGTAAAAGAAAAGGACTTATTGCGTTTGCTCCGCATAGGGTCGATTTGGGCGAGCTTAAAAAAGGCGAGCATAGTATTGAGATTACACTGTTTGGAAACAGACAAAATGTATTTGGAACATTGCATAATGCCGATGATAACTATACATGGTACGGAAACGGCGCGTATAGAACAAGCGGCTCACAGTGGACTGACAGTTATAAAATCCGTGAATCAGGAATAATGTCTGAAATTGTAATTGAGTGGCCGATTTAATGCATAAAATGGACATTTTTGTGCTATTTGCATAGTTTTGTATAATTTCTATAAATTAGGTGTTGCATTTTTTTGTATGATATGATATAATTCAAACCTTTGACTTTTGAAAAGATGTGTGTTATAATGTACGATACAAGGAATATTATCTTGTTGAAATCTTTTCAAGGGAGGGCAGCTAATGTACAAGGTCGGAGCAAAAGTAGTGCATCCTATGCATGGAGCGGCAACAGTGGAAGAGATCAAAGAAATTAACATCGTAGGACAGAAGCGTCAGTACTATGCCTTAAGATTTACTCTTGGAAACATGATAACCAATATCCCTGTCGAGAACGCTGAAACAATAGGAATAAGAGATGTGATTGACAAGGATACTGCAATGAAAGCATTGGAGCATTTTCGCAAAGTAGAGGTTAAGGACGATTCAAATTGGAATAAACGCCAAAGAGATAATATTGAGAAGATAAAATCGGGCGATATTTTTAAGGTGTCGGAGGTATTGAAGGATTTACTGTATCGGGACAGAGTAAAGGGACTCTCAACAAGCGAGAGGAAAATTTTAGGCAATGCAAGGCAGATTGTAATGAGCGAGCTTGTATCGTCGCGTGTTGCAGAGCTTTGTGATATTGAGAGTATAATAAACGATACGGTTGATGAATTACTTTGATAGAGCTGTTGTAATTTAATATCAGAAAAAGGAAATCCGCCAAAAAGCGGATTTCTCTGTGTTAATGGGAAACTGGAGAATATAAAATGGTATCTGCAATAATCGTAGCCGCAGGGCGCGGAACGCGCATGGGCGCAAATATAAATAAGGTATTTTTAAAGCTTTTGGATAAAGAGATAATTTTGCATACGGTTGACGCATTTGAAAAGAATAAAAATGTTGACGAAATTATAATTGTAACAGGTATGTCAGAATGTGAGCTTGTAAAGGAGCTTATCGGTGCTGATACAAAATGCACTCATATTGTACCGGGCGGCAGCACACGGCAGAAAAGCGTGTATAACGGGCTAATGCATACAAAGGGCGATATAGTGCTTATCCATGACGGAGCAAGAGCGCTTATATCTCAGGCAGAGATTGATAATGTTATAGCAGACTGCAAAAAATACGGTGCAGCGGCTGTTGGAGTGCCGTGTAAGGATACTCTAAAGGCGGTCGATGATAGAGGCTTTATTTTAGGTACGGTTGACAGGAGCAGGACATATCAGATACAGACACCGCAGGCGTTTTTGTACGATACGATTTTATCGGCGCATAAGAGAGCCGCTGCAGACGGAACTGATGCAACCGATGATTGTGCGTTATTAGAACGCTACGGAGTAAAGATAAAAATAACTAAGGGTAGGTATGACAATATCAAGATTACAACACCCGAGGATATTGAAATTGCAAAAAATATACTCAATAAGGGGATAAAATAATGAGAATAGGACAAGGCTATGATGTTCATAAACTGGTAGAGGGCAGGGATTTGATTTTGTGCGGTGTAAATATTCCGTACGAGAAAGGCCTGTTAGGCCATTCAGATGCCGATGTTGCGCTCCATGCGTTATCGGATGCGATTTTGGGTGCGGCGGCGCTTGGCGATATAGGCAAGCATTTCCCCGATACCGACCCCAAATATAAGGGCGCAAACAGCAGAGTTCTGTTAAGGGAATGTGTTAAAATGGTACTTGATAAGGGCTATGTAATTTCAAACTGTGATGTTACCATAATAGCGCAAAAACCGAAATTGGCAGGCTATATTGATGCCATGCGTGAAAATGTAGCAAACGATTTGGGCGTGGATAAAGACGCCGTAAGCATAAAAGCCACCACCACCGAGAAGTTAGGCTTTGAGGGCAGAGGCGAGGGTATTAGCTCTATGGCGATTGTACTGTTGAGCGAAAAAGGGAAACTTTAATATGAATGTATACGATTTTGATAAAACTATATACAGCGGAGACTCGACCGCAAATTTTTATAAGCACTGTTTAAAAAAGTATAAGAGTATTTTAAAAACGGTTCCGGGTATGTTGTTTGCATTTTTGCTCTACAACTTAAATATTTATACCCTTACGCAGTTTAAGGAAAAAATGTATAAATTCCTTACCTGTGTTCCCGATATAGATAAAGAGGTAGAGCTGTTTTGGAATAAGAATATGCAAAAAATAAAGCCGTATTACCTCAGCCAAAAACGGGACGATGATGTTATAATTTCAGCATCGCCCGAATTTTTGCTAATACCCATTTGTGAAAAGCTTGGCGTCGGTAAGCTTATGGCGTCAAGAGTTGATAAACATACGGGTAAATACGAGGGTGAAAACTGCCGTGATACGGAAAAGGTACGCCGTTTTTATGAATGGGATAGTCATGCAAAAATTGATACCTTCTATTCCGATTCGTTATCCGATACACCGCTTGCTAATGAGGCAGAAAAAGCATTTATCGTATCTAAAAATGACGAGCTTATTCCGTGGCAGGACTATAAAAAGCCAAAGTATAAAATGTTTTTATCCCGTGAATTTATGATGTTTTTGGTGATCGGTGTTATAAACACATTTGCAGGCGCACTGTTTGCAACCCTGTACAGGCATTTTATACCCGATAATACCGTTGCATTTGTGCCGGGGTGGATAAGCGGAAATATAGTTTCGTATTTTCTAAACAGTGTATTTACATTCCGTGATACGGACTTTGGCATAGTAAAGTATATAAAATTCCTTGTATCAAATCTTCCTAATCTTCTTATACAGACGGTTATGGTAAAGATTTTCTCGGATATTTTAAATATGCCAAGCATGGTGGTATATGCAATCGCTGCAATAATCGGAGTACCGGTTACATTTGTACTGGTAAAACTGTTTGCATTTGCAAAAAAAGACTGATTGTAGGTTTTTTTACAATCAGTCTTTTTTGTTTCTTTCCTCTGCTTCCTTTTTTGAAAAAACACAACCGCAGTAATCCTGACGGTAGAGATCATATTCCTTTGACAATTCGCATGAACGCTTGTAGCCGTTCCGCTTTTTAAAATCTGAGTATAAATAGTCAATTCCAAATTCAGCGCTCAATTCAGAGCCTATCTCATTTAGTTTTTGCGCATTTTTGTGCGGACTTATGGAAAGAGTTGTTGTAAAATAATCTGCGCCGTATTCCTTTGCCATAATTGCGGTTTGCTCTAAGCGTAAGCGGTAGCATTTAAAGCAACGCTCACCGCCCTCACGCATATTCTCCATACCCTTTGCCATATCAAAGAACACAGAGCTGTCATATTCGCCCTCGATAAATTTAACCTCATTTTTTAAGGGCATCGTATTTATAAGCCTTTGAAGCTCATGAGTGCGCCGTATAAATTCCGACTCGGGTGAAATATTCGGGTTATAAAAGTAAATAATAATATTAAAATAACTGCTCAGATACTCCAAAACATAGCTTGAACACGGTGCACAGCAGGCGTGCAGAAAAAGAGTCGGAGTTTTGCCCGAACCCGATATTTTTTTAAGTGTTTCGTCAAGTATAAGCTGATAGTTTGCTGACATATCGACATCTCCCGATAAAATATATTACAATCTTATCACAAAAGGCGCACATATTCAACTTAATGTTGAAAATAAAATAAAAATGGTATATAATTTGAATAATTCTACATTACGAAAGGATAAGAGTATGAGAAAACTACTTGCAATGTGGGCCGGGAAACTGCTTACAATAGCGGGAAAGCTGATAGGTAAAAAATCCTCGTCAAGTCCCGGAGAGTTTGCGTTAAAAATATGTCCCAACCTTGTTGGCGGACTTAATAAAAGTATAAAAAAAGGTATAATTGTAACCTGCGGAACAAACGGAAAGACCACAACCAATAACTTAATAGCATCTGCGCTTGAGGCAAAGGGGTATAAGGTTTTGTGTAATCGCTTAGGCGCAAATATGCTAAACGGCATTGCAACGGTTATGGTTCAGGAGTCGGGCATTTTCGGGAAGTTGCAGGCTGATTATGCTTGCCTTGAAATAGACGAGGCATATACGCCTATTGTATTTGATTATGTAACGCCCGATGTTATGATAATAACCAATTTATTCCGTGACCAGCTTGACAGATACGGTGAGATTGATATAACCTCGGATATACTAAAGCGTGCAATTAAAAAAGTGCCGAATTTAAAGCTCATATTAAACGGGGACGATCCTCTGTGTGTTCAGTTCGGACAGCTTGCAAAGGGCTATTACTACGGCATATCCGAGCAGGTACTTCCACAGACAAACGACACAAAGGAGGGCAGATTTTGCCCTGTCTGCGGAGAGGAACAAAAATATAACTATTACCATTACAGTCAGTTGGGCGATTACTATTGTCCAAAATGCGGATTTAAAAGACCGCATATTGATTTTGATGTAACGGATGTTAAGCTTGAAACGCCCATGCGTTTTAAGGTAAACAATAAACCGATGACGATAAATTATAAGGGCTTTTATAATATCTATAACCTTGTTGCGGTGTATGGAGCAATGGAGGTATTGGGCGAGGGAACTGACGATTTTGGAAGTCTTTTGACGGAGTATAAGCCACAAATCGGGCGTATGCAGGAGTTTGCTTTTAAAAAGCCTGTAATTTTGAGTCTGTCAAAAAATCCGGCAGGATTTAACCAGGCTATCTCAACCGTAAATACCGATAAGCGTAAAAAAGATGTAATTATCGCCATAAACGATAAAGTAAACGACGGCAGGGATGTATCGTGGATATGGGATGTGGATTTTGAAAAAATCCAAGACGAGAATTTAAATCTTTTAATGACTACAGGCATAAGGCTGTATGATATAAGCCTCAGATTTAAGTATGAGGATATAAAGGTGGATTTAATGACACAGTCAATGCGCGAGGCGGTAGGGCGTGCCCTATCAAGCGACAGTGAGGTTTGCTATGTGCTTGTAAACTATACCGCATTATATCCTACAGAGGGAGTTTTAAATGCCATGCTAAAGGAGGGTGAAAACAGATGAATATAAAAATTCTTCACTTATATCCCGACCTTTTAAATTTATATGGCGACAGGGGCAATATTGCATGTATGACAAAGCGCCTGATGTGGCGCGGTATTGATGCGGAGGTTATAACTCATACCTGTGATGATACGGATTTTTCGCTTTCGGATATTGACATTGTATTTATCGGCGGAGGCTCTGACAGGGAACAAAAAATAGTCTGTCACAGACTCTTAGAGCATAAGGAGATGCTCCATGATTTCGTAAACGATAACGGGGTATTGGTAGCGGTTTGTGGCGGTTATCAGCTTTTGGGGAAATACTATAAATTGCAGGATGAAACAATAGAAGGTCTTGAAATTTTAGATATATATACCGAGCAGGGCAAAAAGAGGCTTATTGGGAATGTAGTGCTTGACAGTGACATTGCAGGTAAGATTGTCGGCTTTGAAAACCACGGCGGAAGAACATATATAGGAAACCATACGCCTTTGGGCAAGGTTGTATACGGCTACGGTAACGACGATAAAAGCGGTGTTGAGGGAGTGGTCTATAAAAATGTTGTTGCGACATATCTTCACGGTCCACTGCTCCCGAAAAATCCAAAGCTATGTGATTATATCCTCACAAACGCCATTAAGCGGAAATACCCTGAATTTGAAGGCTTAACACCACTTTGTGATACGCTTGAAAACACCGCATCGGAGTATATAATAAACAGATTTAGCAGTAAATAAAAACATATTTTAAAGAGGGTGTTGCCAATGGCAATACCCTCTTTAAAAGTAAACAAATTTTAAATTATCCCAATGCTTGATTGACAATGCAGGCGGTTTATATTAGAATATAGCGTGGATTGAATTTTATTTTGTGAGGTGAGCCGATATGGCATGGAAAAAACTAAATACCGTATTTGGCTCAATGTTAAAACTTATAAAAAGCCTCCCGTATAATATGGGTGTAAAATGGCGAATGTTTAAATTCGGCGTGCGTGGGTTTATAAATAATCCGCCCTCGTTTGGCGAGCTTTTAGGGGCAATAAAAAAAGCTCTTAAATGGCTTGTAACCCATCCAAAAAAGTACATACCGTTTTTGTATATACTATCGGTTCTGATTTTATCAACAGCTTACATAGTGTTTTTGTTTTCAATATCTGCACAATTTAACCGTGTAAATCCGCCGTATACTTTTGGGGAAAACACCGTTGTACCAAGAATATACAGCCTTACAAAAACAGGCAATAATCAAAGCATTAGCCTTAACTGGACGGACGGAGTTGTGGAGTTAAACGAGGGACGGGCGTATGCAAAGCTAAAGGCAAGCACAAACCCCGATTATTTGGAACGGCTTGGCTTTGTATGGGAAAGCTCGGATAAAGAGATTGCCGAGGTTTCAAAAAACGGAGATATAACCGCAAAAAAAGCGGGCAATGTAGAAATTACCGTAAGGCTAAACGGCGGAAAATACAGTGTTGGGGCGAAATTAAGGGTTGTACAGCCTGTAACGGGTATTTTTATGCGCACCTCAAATGTAACTCTTTATAAGGACGGAACGGGGCAGTATTTAAAGGTACAGTTTTTCCCGTCGGATGCGGTGCAGACGAAGTTAAAATGGAAATCGACAAACGAGAAAATTGTAACTGTTGACTCAAACGGACATATAAAGCCTGTGGGGCTTGGAATGTGCGAGGTAATTGCCGTAACGCTCGATGGAAAATTCAGCGCAAAGAGCTTTGTAACTGTAACAAATGAGTCTGTTAAGGTAGAAAAGGTAAACATAGAAAACGGCTCTGATGCCGAGGTTATGGAGGGAAAAACCTTAAACCTTGTTGCGTCTGTTGTTCCGTATAATGCAAAGAACAAAACCTTAAAATGGACATCAAGTAACGAAAAGATTGTAACGGTAAACCAGACAGGCAGAGTTAAGGGTATAAGCGAGGGAAAGGCCGATATAATTGCAAAATCCGTAGACGGTGTAACTGCAAGGATAACCGTAAATGTATTAAAATCAAACGAGGCAGACGGCTTTAATCTAAATACCGATGATTATACCGTTGTTGCTTTGGGTGAGAGTAGTGTATCGTATCAGACATACCCCCAAACCCTGCCAATGCTTGCAGAGCTTCAAATGGGACTCTCACCTGCGCCTAAAATATGGAAAAACGGCTTAACGCAGAGCGCAACGCTTTTTGAGGTTGTAGAGTATTTAAACCCTGCAAACTACTGCGATGATGTTTATAAATACCAGTTCCTTGACCTCTCAGCGCCAAACGGTGTATCGGAGGAGGCGCTAAATGCATATCTGTCGGACAAGGGCGTATTGTCGGGCATGGGCGGTGCATTTATAAAGGCGGCAAATGAATATAATATATCCGAGGTATACCTTGTAGCGCACGCCTGCTTAGAAACGGGCAACGGCACATCAGCGCTTTCAAGAGGAGTAGAGGTAAACGGTCAAATGGTATATAATATGTACGGAATAGGCGCATATGATAACAGCGCCCTTTACTCGGGCTCGCAAAAGGCGTATAAAGAGGGCTGGACGAGTATCGAGTCTGCGATTATAGGCGGTGCAAGGTGGATAAGCACCTATTATGTAAATTCGCCGGACGGTAGACAAAACACACTCTATAAAATGCTTTGGAATCCGCAAAACCCCGGAACACACCAGTATGCAACGGATGTAGGCTGGGCGGTTAAGCAGGCACAGAGCATATCGGGGATATTTAAGAGCTTCCCCGATGCAAATGTGAGATTTGAAGTCCCTGTATACAGCGGACAGACAGCTCCAAATCTCAATAATTAGAATAAAATTAAAAACCACCCCGTAATCATATCAGGGGGTGGTTTTTTATGTTCAGAGGTGCAAGGCTGAAAAACAGACCTGTTATCAACTCGCAAACGGCACAAAAGTTGGGTACAGTCTGTGATATTGAGATTGACGAGGTAAACGGAAGGATAGTATCAATAATAGTCATACGAGGCGGAGTTATAAAGCGCTTTTTAGGGCTTGGCGAGTTTGTTATCCCGTGGCAAAACATTATTGCGGTCGGGGATAAATATATATTAACGGATATTTACGCAATGAACATAAATTAACATTAGGTATACTTTTTGTTTACGAATGTGTTAAACCGTTGAAAATTATGTAAACTTGTGTTAGTATAAACATTAGATTAGTGTGCTGTTCTAAACATATGCCGACTTGACGGCATTGGTAAAAAGTGGATGGAGGAAATAAATATGAAATGCCCATATTGCGGATTTGTAGAAAGTAAGGTTATAGATTCAAGACCGACCGATGAGAGTAATTCAATAAGAAGGCGCAGGGAATGTCTTAAGTGCCAGAAGAGATTTACTACATATGAAAAACTTGAGTCGTTGTCTTTGGTTGTTATAAAGAAGGATCAGTCAAGACAGCCCTATGACAGAGATAAGGTATTAAAGGGTATTATTACCGCGTGTGAAAAGCGTCCCATTTCGCTTGCGCAGATGGAGAAGGTTGCAGACGATATTGAGTCCGAGCTTTATCAGAGCATGACCCGTGAGGTTGATTCTGCCGATATAGGCGAAAAGGTTATGGAAAAGCTTAGATTGCTTGACGAGGTTGCATATGTGCGTTTTGCATCGGTGTATAAGAGATTTGACGATTTGCATACCTTTATGGAGGAATTACAGGGTTTAATTAACGGTAAATAATATGTGTGGGTTGCCTGTTTTTGATGCAGGCAACTTTTTTTGTGCGGTTGTAAATTTGGGTTTAGAGGGGTAATTTTGATTAAATGAAAAATGAATGATGAATAATGAATAATTATGGTGGAAAAATCTCCGATTTTTCTATAATATGGCGGTTGGGGGTAAATTTTGGTTTAGCATACCAATTAAAAAATCGTAAATTGGTATGGCCGTAGGGTTGGGGCTTGCTCCAACCGTTGTTTACGGTATCGGGGATACGGCAGAAGCAAGCCCCTGCCCTACAAATTGTGATACCCGTTTACACACATAAACCAAAATTTACTGTAAAAAACCACCACAAAGAAAGTGTTGCATTTTGCTTGACCTTTAGGTCTTTTTTTGATAGAATAGTCAGTAACGGTAATTTATTAAGGAGGCAGAACAAATGAAAGAGCTTATGATTGGTAATGCCGCAGTTGCCCGTGGTGCGTACGAGGCAGGTGCAAGCGTTGTTTCATCGTATCCGGGAACGCCGAGTACGGAAATAACAGAGAGCATTGTTTCATATGATGATATTTATGTAGAATGGGCGCCGAATGAAAAGGTTGCAGCAGAGGTTGCAATCGGCGCATCAATAGCAGGTGCAAGAGCAATGACCTGCTGTAAGCATGTGGGTTTAAATGTTATGGCAGACCCGGTATTTACGGTTAGCTATACAGGCGTAAACGGAGGGCTTGTAATATGCGTTGCAGACGACCAGGGAATGCACTCGTCTCAAAACGAGCAGGATTCACGCCATTATGCGGCCGCATCAAAAATTGCAATGTTAGAGCCGTCAGACAGCGGTGAATGTAAGGAGTTTACAAAGAAAGCCTTTGAACTTTCAGAGGAGTTTGACACACCTGTATTTTTAAGACTCTCAACCCGAGTTTCACATTCACAGAGCTTGGTTGAAAAAGAGGATAAATGTGATTATCAGCTAAAGGAATACAAGAAAGAACCGCAAAAATATGTAATGGCGCCTGCAAATGCCATAAAGCGCCATGTTGTGGTTGAGGAGAGAATAAAGAAATTAACCGAGTATGCCGAAAATTGTGAGTTAAACAAAATCGAGGATAACGGCAAAAAGATAGGTGTTATAAGCGCAGGTATTACATATATGTATGCAAAGGAAGCATTGGGCGATAATGTAAACTACTTAAAGCTTGGTATGATTTATCCAATGCCCGAAAAGCTCATTAAGGATTTTGCAGCAAAGTGCGATACGGTTTATGTAATTGAGGAATTAGACCCTGTAATAGAGAACCACTGTAAGGCATTGGGTGTTAATGTAATCGGTAAGGATGCATTTACCCTGCTTGGCGAATACACTCCGTCAATGATTAAAAAAGCGGTTTTGGGTATTGACCCTGTCGAAAATATCAAGCCTGAGGAGCAAATCCCGGGCAGACCGCCTGTAATGTGTGCAGGCTGTCCGCACAGAGGTACATTCTATGTGCTTAAAAAATTGGGACTTACCGTTGCCGGCGATATAGGCTGTTACACCTTGGGCGCAATGCCGCCGCTTGGCGCAATTGATACAACCATTTGTATGGGCGCATCCGTAAGCGCAGCGCACGGTATGGCAAAGGCAAGGGGCAATGAGTTTGCAAAGAACTTGGTTTCCGTTATCGGAGATTCAACCTTTATGCATTCGGGTATAACAGGTCTTGTTGATATTGTTTATAACAAGGGCATAAACACAGTTTTAATACTCGATAACTCAATAACAGGTATGACAGGTCATCAGGATAACCCGACAACGGGATATACCATAAGAAAAGAGCCGACAAAGCAGGTAAATCTTATAACGCTTTGTAAGTCAATCGGGATTGAAAATGTATCCATTTGCGATCCGTTTGATATTAAGGCGATTGAAAAGGTGGTAAAGGAAGAGGTCGCAAAGGACGAGCCGTCGGTTATTATAGTACAGCGTCCTTGTGCATTGTTAAAGACTGTTAAATACAGCGGTCATTGTACGATTACGGATAAATGTAAAAAGTGTAAGGCTTGTATGAAGATAGGCTGTCCTGCAATCACATTAAAAGACGGTGTTGTAAAGATTGATACAACCCAGTGTAACGGTTGCGGACTTTGTATAAATGTATGCCCGTTTGGTGCAATAGAGAAGGAGGACTGATTACTGTGAATATAATGATAGTTGGCGTAGGTGGTCAGGGAACTTTGCTTGCAAGCCGAATTTTGGGCAAGGTTGCAATAAAGGCAGGTCACGATGTAAAAATAAGCGAGGTACACGGTATGTCACAGCGTGGCGGTAGCGTTGTAACCTATGTAAAATACGGCGAGAAGGTGTATTCGCCAATCATAGATTTTGGCGAGGCGGATATTATCCTTGCATTTGAAATGCTCGAAGCGTACAGAGCATTGCCGTATCTTAAAATCGGCGGTAAAATTATCGCATCAACTCAGGAAATGGATCCAATGCCTGTTATAACAGGTGCTGTTGGCTACCCTGAGGATATACAAAGAAAACTCAGCGATAAAGTAAATTTAGTGGCGGTTGATGCTCTGTCTGCCGCAAAAGAGGCAGGAACGGTTAAGGCTGTCAATGTTGTTTTAATCGGACTTTTGGCAAAAAGTACCGATACTCCAAAAGAGGTATGGCTTGAAACCATTAAAGAAACCGTACCGCCAAAATTCCTTGAAATTAACTTAAAAGCCTTTGAATTAGGCTATAATATGTAAGATTTTTATGCCTTCCTCAAAATTGTGTGTACATAATCGTATACATTACTTTGGGGAAGGTAAATTTTTATGCACTAATGTTTAAACAGGCTTGAAAATAGGTATATTTTGTAGTAAAATGGAATTTAAGAGGTGGAATTTATGAAAATTATTGCTGCAACAGGTAATCAGGGGAAGATTGTTGAAATAAAAAAGATTTTTTCTCCGCTTGGCTTTGATGTGGTAACGCAAAAAGAGGCAGGGTTTGATATTGATGTCGAGGAAAACGGCAAAACCTTTGAAGAAAATGCACTGATAAAGGCGCGTGCGATTGCACAGCTTTGTGATGACTATGTAATCTCTGACGACAGCGGACTTTGCGTTGATGCGCTTGGCGGAAGACCGGGGATATACAGTGCAAGGTATGCAGGTGAGAACACGCCCTACAGCGAGAAAATAAAAAGGCTTTTAGAGGAGTTATCGCCATTTCCCGACAAGAGCGCGCATTTTATGACAAGTGTTGCATTTATCACGCCCGACGGCAGGGAGATAACGGCAAACGGCGTAGTGTATGGGCATATTGTTGATAAACCGCAGGGTAATAACGGCTTTGGCTACGACCCGATTTTCTACAGTGATGAGCTTAAAAAAACCTTTGCAATGGCAACTCTTGAGGAGAAAAACAGCATATCCCACCGAGGCAGAGCATTAAGGGCGTTATATGAGATAATCAAGGAGGAAGTATAATGGATATTTATAACGATACTTTTATGGAATATTTAATAAAGCGTAAAAAGGACACAAAGGACACACTTTTAAGCGTTCTTGTAGTATTGGGTGCGATAGTGGTGTCAATAGGCATTTTTATGCTTACACTTTTTGTCGTGTTCCAGACACACACGGGTGATTTGGGATTTTCACTCGGCCTTTTGGTAATTGCGGCGGCATGGTACTGTGCATACCTTTTAATGACAACCATGAATGTTGAATGGGAGTATATTTTAACAAACAGTGAAATGGATATTGACAAGGTAATGTCTAAGAAAGGCAGAAAGCATATTGTATCATGGGATTTTAAGAATATTGACATATGTGCAAGAACAGATGATCCCGAGCATAAATATGAATACGAAAACAGTGAGAGCCGTGATAAAATCGAGGATTTGACAGGGGATAAGTCAAGGGGCGGAGTTTACTTTGTTGACTATACCGACGATAAGGGTACAAAAATGAGGGTGCTGTTCCAGCCTACACTTAAAATGATAAACACCGCTAAAAAATATAATATGCGTAAGGTTTTTGTAATTGAATAATGTAAAAAAGGAGCTGTAATTTTATGAAAGCGTGTAGTGCATCTCAAATGCGGGAGATTGACCAAACTGCAAGTGAAAAGGGCATGATACCCAGTATCGTGCTAATGGAAAATGCAGCTCTTTCCTGCGTTTTGGAGCTTAAAAAAACATTTTCGGATTTAAAGCATAAAAGCATAGCCATATTTTGCGGTAAGGGCAATAACGGCGGAGACGGCTTCGCAATTGCAAAGCATTTGTACAATATGGGCGTAAATGTATCGGTGTATCTCTTATGCGGAAATAACTTTTTGGGCGATGCAAAAATAAACTATGATATTATAACGGGTATGGGCGTAAGCATTGAAACGGTAGTTGATACTGCAGGCTTTGAATATGTTATCCGCTCATATGATATTGTAATTGATGCCATTTTCGGTACGGGGATTTCAGGTAATGTCCGTGGTATAGCAGGCGAGATTATACCGCTTATAAATGAGAATGCAAAATACATCCTGTCTGTTGATGTGCCAAGCGGTATGGAAACGGATAGCGGTGAGGTTTTGGGCGAGTGTATAAAGGCAAATAAAACCGTTACCTTTGCCGCATATAAGATAGGAATGTTTAAATTTCCTGCCGCCGATTACACAGGTAAGGTAGTGGTTTATGATATTTCAATCCCACAATATATTATTGATGAGCTTAACATAAATGTAAATGTTATAGACCGCAATTTTGTTAAAGAGCATTTCCCAAAAAGATTGCAAAATTCCCAAAAAGGTGATTACGGAAAGGTGCTCATTATCGCAGGAAGCAAGGGTATGAGCGGTGCGGCGTATTTATCGTCACAGGCGGCGCAATTGACGGGCAGCGGACTGGTAACGCTTGCCATACCCAAGAGTCTGAACGGTATAATGGAGGCAAAAACAACCGAGGTTATGACCATTCCTCTACCCGATGAGGACGGACATTTATCAGACGGCGCAGGCGAGGTAATAGAAAAAATAGTAAATAAATACGATGCCGTTTTAATAGGCCCCGGTCTTTCAAGAGGCGTTTGTATAAATAATATACTGCACAGGGTTTTAAAAACCGCAAGAATACCTGTAATTATAGATGCCGACGGAATAAACGCGCTTGCATGGGATATGGAAATTTTATCCGATGCGGTGTGCCCTGTAATATTTACACCTCATGCTGTTGAGATGTCAAGACTGTCGGGACTTAATAAGGACTATATTGAGGCAAACAGGTTCGAGGTATCGGAGCAATTTTGTGAAAAATACGGCGTAACTCTGCTCCTCAAAGGCAGATACAGCCTTGTAACAACTCCCGATAAAAAACAGTATATTAATATTACAGGTAACCCCGGTCTTGCAACAGGCGGAAGCGGTGATGTCTTAGCAGGAATAATAGCGTCGCTTGTTGCCCGTGGGATTGACGAGGGTATTGCGACGGCGATGTCTTCATATATTCACGGTCTTGCAGGCGATATTTGTGCCAAAAAATACGGCATGGAAAGCGTTATTGCAACAAAGGTAATGGAGTGTATACCCGATGCAATCTGCCAGATATTACAGGTGGAAAATTAACCGATAATTTGTTAAAATATAATACGAGGACAGGATAATGATAAAAAGAACATGGGCAGAAATTGACCTTGACGCTGCCAAATCAAATATTCAAAATATTAGAGCCATAACCGACAAAAACGCCAAGATTATGGCGGTTGTAAAGGCTGATGCATACGGTAACGGCTACTACCAACTGGCAAAAACATTTTTAGAGAACGGCGCGGACTATCTTGCCGTTGCAACGGCAGAGGAGGGTGTGCTGATACGCAAGGCAGGCATAAGTGCACCAATGCTTATTTTGGGAACTTGCATGGAGGATATGATAGAAACGCTTATTGACTATGACATAATCCCAAATGTATATTCATATAAAATAGCAAAGTCAATATCCGATACGGCGGTTAAAAAGAATAAAACCGTGAATATCCATATAAAGCTTGATACGGGCATGGGTAGGATTGGTTATGTTATAGGCGATGATAATGAAGATGTGGTATCTGAAATTTTAGAGATGTCAAAGCTCCCCAATATAAATATTGAGGGAATATTCTCGCATTTTTCAACCTCCGATGAGGAAAACGGCGACTATACACAATTACAGTTTGAGCGGTTTATGAATGTGTGTAACGCCTTAGAGGATAGGGGACTTAAAATTCCCATTCGCCATATCTGTAACAGCGCAGGGATTATGATGTACCCTAAAATGCACCTTGATATGGTGCGCCCGGGTGTAATTTTATACGGTATGTATCCGTCAGACGAGGTTGATAAGTCGAGGTTAGAACTCTATCCTGTAATGAGCTTAAAATCACGGATAACCAATATCAAAGCTCTTGGCCCAAAATGTGGCATAAGCTACGGCAAGGAGTACATAACAAGCAGTGATAAAACAGTTGTTGCAACTGTTCCTGTCGGGTATGCCGACGGGTATTTAAGGGGTATAGCAAAAGAGGGATATATCGCAATAGGTAACAAAAAGGCGAAAATTATCGGACGAATATGTATGGATCAGTGTATGATTGATGTAACAAATGTCCATAATATTAGTGTAGGTGATGAGGTAACCCTTTTTGGCAAAGATACCGTTACTATTGACGATTTGGCTTCATGGCTTCATACCATTAACTATGAAGTATCGTGCTGTATCTCAAAACGAATACCAAGGGTATATATTCGTGATAATTCGGTTGTTGAGGTAATAGATAACTTAAAATAGTTATGTATCGTCAATTTAGTTTCTGCCAAGTTCTTGATTTGGCAATATCAGGTTGCACTGTTATAAGTAATGTCATCAGGCAAAGAAATAGCGGAGGTGGCTTAGCAGGCGCCGTTTGTGGCGGTTGACGAGCAATATTCGTTTGGCTTGACATCATTACCATTGAAAGGGGACTGAGGTTACTTTGTCACAGATAAAAAATAATGATGAGATGAATAAGGCTTTAGAAAATGGATATAAGGAAATGGCAAAGATAAATTCCGAGCTTGCCCAAGATGCGGTTACCTCGGATAATGATGCCTTTGATACTTATGTCGATAAGCTATTGGAGTGTGACTAAAAAGTGATTGTTAAAAGAGGAGATATTTATTATGCTGATTTAAGTCCCGTTGTGGGCAGTGAACAGGGTGGAATACGGCCTGTTTTGATTGTTCAGAACGATGTTGGCAATAAATATAGTCCGACGGTTATTGCCGCGGCGATAACGAGCCAGATAAATAAGGCGAAGATGCCTACACATATCGAGCTTACTGCTAAGGAATACGGCTTGAACAAGGACTCTGTGGTCTTGCTTGAGCAAATACGAACAATTGATAAAAGACGCCTGAGAGAAAGAATAGGCAGGCTTGACGAGGGCTTAATGAGCCGTGTAAATAATGCAATTTCCATTAGCTTTGGATTGGGTAATTTTTAAATAGATATATTTACATATATCAAAAAAGGGGCTGTTGCAGATAAAATGCAGACAGTCCCTTTATAGTCTGTAAATAATAATTTGATTTGTCCGACTATAATATAAATTTTGGCGTGTCTGCCGTGGTTTTCAAATAGTGACAAAGCGTTTAAATTCATACAAGTAAATGTGATTTGTGCAATTTGCTAAAAATGTACAAAGTCATACAAAACACTGCATAAATATATAATATTATACTAATATTTAAAAACTAACTGTTGACAATAAAAATGGTGAAATTTATAATATAGTTTGGTGAGTAATGATGTCAAGACAGACAAATAAGCACCTTTAGCCGTTACAAGCGGTGCAGTCGGGTTTTGCTGAGGATAAGATAGCTTGACAGCATTGGTATAATGAGGAGTGAGGCATAAATGGATAATCAGAATTTTGAAGAAAAAGAGAGCAAGACATCTAATGTGATGCTCAAGATTTCAGAATTCATAGTTGACAAGCACCGTGCATTTTATCTTATATTTGCGGTGGCTTTTTTACTGTGTCTGTTTACAATGTCAAAGGTCAGCGTAAATAACGACATAAGCTCATATCTGCCGTCAGATACCGAAACACGGCGCGGACTTACGCTTATGGACGAGGAATTTATTACATACGACACCGAAAAGGTAATGGTAACAAATGTAAGCTACCAAACTGCCAAGAAGCTCCAAAAACGGATAGAAAAGGTTGACGGGGTAAAAAGCGTTGATTTTGAGGACGATGAGGATCATTATAAGGACTCCTCGGCACTTTTTAATGTAACGCTTGATGTTGATGATGATCTTGACCAAGAGCTTATTATAATTGATAATGTAAAGAAAACGCTTTCGGGTTATGATTATTATATGTATTCGGACTCCATCGACAGTAGCTCAAAAAAGCTTGATGATGAAATGCAGGTTATTTTGTCTGTTTCGGTGCTTATAATAATTGCGGTACTGCTTTTTACATCACGGAGCTTTATGGAAATACCCGTATTTTTAATAGTGTTCGGTGTTGCGGCGGTCCTTAATATGGGTACAAACTACATATTCGGCGAGATTTCGTTTATCACAAAATCGGTAGCGGTGGTCTTGCAGCTGGCGCTTGCGATAGACTATTCGATTATCATGTCGCACAGGTTTGCGGAGGAAAAGCTTACAAAGAACACTCATGATGCACTTGTTGCGGCTTTGTCAAAGGCGATTATTGAGATAAGCTCATCATCTTTGACAACCATTGCAGGACTTGCGGCGCTTTGCATAATGCAGTTAAAGATAGGTATGGACATGGGCCTGGTACTGTGTAAGGGAATATTATGCTCACTTATTTCAGTGTTCTTGCTTATGCCGGGATTGCTTTTAAGATTTTCAGCGCTTATTGATAAAACCGTACATAAATCATATGTTCCCAATATCGAGTTTATAGGCAGGGCAATGATAAAGCTAAGGTATGTACTGCCTGTGGTATTTATGGTTGTAATATTGGTGTGCGCCGTTTTATCGTCAAAGAGTAATTATACATTTGATTCAAGATCCGAGCAGGCGAAAAAGGCGACGGATGAATCCTTATCAAGGCAGAAAATAAGCGAGGTATTTAAAACCGAGCATCAGCTTGCGGTAATTGTGCCGTCGGGCGACTATGACAGGGAGGCAAAGGTAATATCCTTAATTGAGCGAAACCCCGAAATAAATTCCGCCCTGGGTCTTGCAAATACGAAGGTCAATGACGATTATTTGTTGACGCAAAAGATAAATGCAAGAGAATTATCAAAGCTTCTGGGCGTTGAATATGATACATGCTGCCTGCTGTTTCAGGCATACGGTGTGGAGCATGAAGAATACAGCGCTATCTTTGCGGATGTAAACGATTATACCGTGCCGATAATTGATTTGTTTATGTACATACATGAGAAAATGGATTTGGGTATAGTAAATCTGGACGAGGAGCAGACACAGGACTTAAACGAATTATACGATAAATTGGTCGATGCAAAGGATCAGCTTGAGAGCGATAAGTTTTCAAGACTGGTATTTACATACAGGTGCGATGTTGAGAGCGAGGAATCTTATGAGCTTTTAAAGGATATACGCTCCGCAGTTTTGGAATATTACCCCGATTGTCTGATAGTATCAGACAGCGTAAACAGCCGTGACCTTGGCGACTCGTTTGGCGGTGATAATAAAAAGATAAGCATTGTTACCCTTCTTGCGGTATTGCTGATACTTATGGTAACCTTCAGGTCCGCAGGAATACCGGTGCTTTTGGTAATTGCGATACAGGGAAGTATATGGATAAACTTTGCTATTCCGTATCTTACATCAACACCGCTCTATTTTTTGAGCTACCTTGTTGTAAGCTCCATACAAATGGGCGCGACAATTGATTATGCAATAGTCTTTACAAACAGGTATATGCAATTAAAGGAAACAATGTCAAATATTGATGCGGCGGTAAGCTCGTTTAACCAGTCGTTCCCGACTATATTTACCTCCGGCTCAATTCTTACGCTTGCAGGCTTTGTAATAGGGTGGTTATCATCAGATGCAATAATATCATCACTTGGTATTGCGCTTGGGCGAGGTACATTTATATCAATAGTTGTTGTAATGTTCGTACTGCCACAGATAATAGTAACCTGTGATAAGCTCATAGAAAAGACCTCCTTTAAGCGTGAGGAGGCAAAAGACGATGAAAAATCAAGGCGTGATTTGTCGGGACTTATTGTTGTAAACGGACGAATACGAGGCGATGTTTCGGGCTTTGTTGACGGAGTATTTTTCGGAGTTGTAAAAGGTCAGTTAAATGCGAGGGTTGAGCTTGGCGAGCAGGACGATAATCTTATAGAGAATACAGGCGAGGAGGTTATGCAAATTGATGAGAGCGAATAAGAAATTTGGGGCATTGCTGGTGTCGGTTATAATGCTTATGGGCTATGCGGTCCCGTTTGCATATGCAGACGATGCGGTGTCTATATCAACAGTCGATGAATTTTTGGCATTTACAAAAAAATGCACATTTGATGAATATTCAAAAAACAAAAAATTTGCCCTCCTAAATGATATTGATTTAAAAGGTGTTGAGGTTACTCCTGCCGAGATTTTCTGCGGTGAGTTTGCAGGTAACGGACACACTATAAGCAATATCGAGCTTACATATGAGGGTTCAAACAGGGGCTTGTTTGCAATTGCAACGCAGGGCTCAAAAATCCGTGACCTTACCGTAACGGGAATTATAAAAACGGACGGGACAGAGGATACACAAAATGTTGTCCGTAAAAAAGCAATTGACATACTCGAAAAAGCAGATGTAAGCACACAGAATATCCAAAGCGAGGTTGCATCGGGCGATGAAAACTTTGGCGCAGTTGTGGGCTATAATGAGGGTACGATTGTAAACTGTGCATTCCGTGGCAGTATAAGAGGTCAGAAACAGACAGGCGGAATTGCAGGACTAAACACAATGGTTGGCATAATAGACAGCTGTTCGGTAAATGCCACCGTAAACGGAACAAGCACCGTGGGCGGAATTGTAGGCTATAACGAGGGCAGAGTAAAACTGTGTAAAAACCTCGGCAAGGTCGGCGCAGACGCCAATGAAAATACCGTAAATGTCGGCGGAATTGCAGGCAATAACAAGGGCGCAGTTGTAGCGTGTACCAATAACGGCACAGTCGGCGGCGAGGTGTTTGGCGATAATATAGGCGGTATCTGCGGATTGATGAGCGGTGAAACAAAGGAATGTATCAATAATGCAAAGGTGCAGGGCAGGCGAAGCGTCGGCGGAATTTGCGGCAGATTTGAGCCGTATACCGATATTGAGCTTAGCTATGCAAGCGCACAGGCGGCGGTCAAGAAACAGGCAAATGATGTAAAGGAGGAAATTGAAAGAGTAAAAAAGAAGGTAGATGACTATACCGACGATATTTTACAGACTGTTTTCGGATTTTCGGGCAATGAAGTGCATGATGAGCTAAGCGGTTTGGTTACCGATAACAGAAACTTAGCAAGAGCCGCAACCGATACCTTCCGTTCAGTGTCCGATGCGATAAACGGAACGGGGAACAGCAATGTTTCAAATTTCCTTGACGATATAAGCCAAAGTATTGACGATAATTTGTCAAAAATAACCGATGATACCGATGGGCGTATAAGTGAGCTCCATAGCTCCTTAGACGATACACTCGACATTGTAAACGAAACAGCCACAACTTTTAATGACAGCGCATATGAGCTTACAGAGCTTATAGATAATCTAAACGATGCCATTGAAAACGGCGATGACAATATAAACGATCTTATAGATAAAATAGAAAATGAGATTGACGAATTAAATTTAAGTGAAACAATTGACAATCTAAACGATTTATCCGATAATATTGAAACTACATTGGGTAACCTTGACGATACAATGAATGTAACAAAGAGCTTGTTAAGGTCGTTAGAGGACGATGTAGATACCATGACCGATAACTTTACCGGACTTGAAAGGCAGACGGTAAACCTTGTAAATTCACTTAATCGGTTTGTAAACTCAATCCCCACAATTCCTACACTAAGGCCGTTGCCGACAATAAATCCCGACAGCCCCGGTGCAACGGTGATACGGGAGATATTCAACAAGCTTTTCGGAAGCCTGCATACAACCGCATATGCAAAGGAAACGGAAATCTCAATCGGCAGTCTGCAAAGCACAAATATCGTTATCCCACGCCTTATCGGTAACGAAAATGCAGATACCGCACTGATTAAGCATTGTATAAACTACGGCGAAATTGACTCAACCGAGTCAGCAGGCGGAATAGTAGGAGCTACAGGCTTTGAGTCAATAGTAAGAAACGGCGAGAATATACAGCTTCCCGACGGAACACAGATTGATCCCGATACCATTTTAAAGGCTGTTATAAATTCAAGCATAAATATGGGTGATGTAAATGTCAAGGGCAAGTACGCAGGCGGAATAGCAGGAAGAGCCGATATGGGAAATATTGATAACTGCCTCTCAACCTCCAAGGTAAGCTCGGAGGATGACGGATATGTGGGCGGAATTTGCGGATATTCCCTTGCCGATATAAAGACCTGTATCGCCATTGATGAGCTTGATGGCACGACCCGTGTCGGCGGAATTTGCGGTGAGGGCAAGAACATTACAAATTGCTATTCAATGCCTGTAATACGGAATAAGAATACGGATAAAATGGGCGCGGTTGCAGGTGTTGTGACAGGTCAGATCAGTGCAAACTACTTTATTGATGAGGGCTTGGCAGGAGTTGAGGGCACAAGCCTTGAAGGGAAAGCGGAGGCAATAAAGCCTGATGATATGGTATCAACCGATGGCAGGATGCCTACAAAGCTTGCAAAGCTAAATGCCGACACATACTATGTTGCATCGGGAGATAAGTATTTACCGCAGATAAAGGCATTATCGGATAATGACGCCAAAAATATAGGCGAAACGATAAAGGCAATATCCGATGAATATGCAAGATTTCATTTTAAAGCTGTATTTATAGATAACGGAACGGAGCTAAAAACCGTTACAAAGGAGTACGGAGAAAAGCTGACGGATAAGGATATACCTCGCGTTGACGCACATGGCGGCGAGATACCAATGTGGGATAGGGACACAGCGGAGCCGATAATAAGAAATGTTGTGTTTAAGACCGAGTACAGCAAGGCAACAACTACAATTTCATCGGGCGAGGAGCCTGCTATCTTACTGGTAGAGGGAGTTTTTGCAGACGGCACACAGGTAAAAGTTAATGAAATAAACGGCGATTTTGAATTCAGGGGCTATGATGTCGGAAAGGTTTATAACTATAGTCTGAGCGATGACTCATACGGCGATTTAAAAATCCATGTCCGTGACGATGCAAAAAAACGGGCAGAGATAGCAGTTAAAAAAGACGGCGTATGGCAAATAACCGATAGTGAGCAAGACGGTACATATGATGTATTTACCATGAAAGAGCCGGGCGAGTTTATGCTGATTTATAAAAAACCGAATATGATTATTGTGATAAGTATTGCAATAGTTATTATATTATTTATTTTAATAGGTACATTATTTGTAAAAAAAATATACAGAAAGGTGAAAGCAAACAATGGAAAAAAGAACGAAGAAACCGTATAGGAACGCAATCCGTTCCGAGAAGATGATTATTCGTGCATACGCAACCCTTATGCAGGAAAAGGACAAAATAACGGTGACGGACATTGTAAACGAGGCGGATATAAACAGAAGTACATTCTATGCACATTTTAAGTCCATTGATGATGTAAGGGAGAAGATACATTCAGATGTTATGGATAATATCATGGCGTCTGTAACCAAGGAGGATATAGTCTTAAAAGGCTCGTATGAAGCGATAAGTGAGATAGTTGATTTCCTTGAAAGTGACGAGAAATTCTATAAATCCCTTATAAGAACAAGAGGTGCGGATAAATTCTTAAACCAGCTCCGTGATACTGTTATAAATATATACTTATCCGATACGGAGCTTATGGCAAAGATACGGGATAAAAAGAATTTTGAGATAATCCTAAGACTCTTTATAGGCGGATATGTGCTGATACTTGAGGACTGGGCAAGGGATAAATTAGGCGAGATTAGCTTAGAGGACAGCACAAGGACAATGACGCAGGTTTTATCAAGGAGTATACAGGAATATATGTAACTTACATAAAAAATGAGTTTTTGCCAATACAAAAACTCATTTTTTTGTTGCGGAATTTTAAATTTCTTCTATTATAGGTAAAATCATAGGATTGCGTTCTGTTTTTTCATAGATGTATTTTGAAACAGAGCTTCTTAGAGAACTCTTCATAGTGTTCCAGTCACAATGTTTCCTTGCCAATGATTTTTCCATTGCCTCGTTTGCAACATATTTTATTCCGTCTATTAAGTTTTCAGCTTCTTTTACATACACAAAGCCACGGGATATAACATCGGGCTGGGCAAGAAGCTCCAGAGTCTTGTGCGAGATTGTCGCAATGACAATTATAAGACCGTCCTCGGAAAGAATTTTTCTGTCCCTTAAAACCACATTTCCGACATCTCCGACGCCCAAGCCGTCAACAAGTACCTTGCCTGAGGGCACCTCGCCTGTAATCTTTGCGGATTGCTTGTCAAGCTCCAACACAGCGCCGTTATGCAGGATAAAGTTGTTTTGCTCAGGTATTCCGACCTTTTGTGCAAGCTCCTTGTGAAGCACCAAATGCCTGTGCTCACCGTGTACGGGTATAAAGTATTTAGGCTTAACAAGTGATAATATAAGCTTTAACTCCTCCTGGCAGGCGTGACCTGAAACATGCACATCTGCAAGGGAGCTGTATATTACCTCCGCACCAATCTTAAATAACTCGTTAATAACATTTGAAACTGATTTCTCGTTACCGGGGATAGGAGTTGCACTTAAAATAATCAAATCATTTTTTGTAAGCTCAACTGTTTTATGGTCGGAAAATGCCATTCGTGTAAGAGCGCTCATCGGCTCACCCTGTGAGCCTGTTGTTATGATACAAACCTGACTCGGTCTGTATTTTTTGATGTTATCAAGAGGGATTAAAACTCCCTCGGGGATTTTAATATACCCAAGCAGTATGGAAATCTCAACGATGTTTTCCATACTCCGTCCTGATATGGCAACCTTTCTTCCGTTTGTAACAGCCGCATTTATTATCTGCTGAACTCTGAATATATTTGATGCAAATGTTGCGACAATAATACGCTTTTTGCAATTTTCAAATATCTCGTTAAACTTAGTCCCGACTGTCATTTCACTCATTGCATAGCCCGGTCGCTCGACATTTGTACTGTCGGACATAAGCGCTAAAACGCCTCTGTTTCCAAGCTCGCCCAATCTTGCAAGGTCAATAACCTTGCCGACAATGGGTGTGGTATCAATCTTAAAATCGCCCATATGCACCACTGTGCCTAAAGGTGTTTTAATTGCAAGTGCGGCAGAGTCGGCAATTGAGTGGTTTGTGTTTATAAACTCAATTGTAAAATGCTGTCCTGCCTTTACTACCGTTCCGGGCTTTGTACGCACAAGATTACAACGGGATAGGATGTTATGCTCCTTTAATTTGTGTTCAACAAGACTTATTGTAAGCCTTGTTCCGTAAACAGGCACATTTATTGCCTTTAAAAAGTATGGCAGACCTCCGATATGATCTTCATGTCCGTGCGTAAGGAAAATTCCTTTGATTTTCTGATAATTCTTTTCAAGGTAGGAAATATCGTTTAACACAATATCAACTCCCGGCATATCGTCATCAGGGAACGCCATACCGCAGTCCACAAGGATTATCTCGTTTCCGTACTCGAAAACGGTCATATTTTTACCGATTTCATCGAGACCTCCAAGTGGGATAATCTTCAATTTTTTGCTTTTTGCCAAAATAAAACCTCCATTTTTCCTATAAGCATAATGCTTATAATATTTCCGAACGCAAATACATCAAATTTATTATACCACAAATTACATATTATAGTCAAGCACTTGAAAAACATTTCTGCATACTCCTTGTAGGGACAGGTATTTTCATAGTAGCAAAAAATCAGTCTTTAAGGGGCTGAATGGATTTAGATGCAGAACGGACACAACTCATCCGACGGCGTATATGTATACTCCGAGTGGTGAGTTGTGTTCGTAGCCCACAGGTATAAAAACAAATAATTCCGAAAAATTTTTTCGGAATTATTCATTAATAAATATTAAAACGCTGTTAAGCTAATAAAAAGCTTATTTAATTAAAATATTATCACCTTTGGGCGTTCTGCGCTAAAGGCATCAGCCCCACATTATATCAATCCGGGTGTTACATACACAGTATTATAGTGGTCGTATATAACCATACCGGGCTTTGCGCCGTTTGGTTTTTTTACATTTTTAATTTGCGTGTAGTCAACGGGTACCTGCGCGGAGCTTCGTGCTTTTGAATAGTATGCCGCAAGCTGTGCCGCCTCACGCATGGTTGTATCGGGTACATCCTTGTCGATACCTAATTTTATAATAGTGTGTGAGCCGTGTATGTTTTTGGTATGGAACCAAATATCCGAGGAATTTGCAAGCTTTAGTGTCAGGTAGTCGTTTTGGGTATTGTTTTTGCCCACATAAATATCAAACCCGTCAGAGCTTACATAATGAAGCGGTTTTGACTCCTCTTTTTTTCGTCTTTTTTTATCGGGTCGTCTGTTTAAATATCCTTGGTCTATAAGCTCGTTTCTTATTGCATCTAAGTCGCTTTGATTTTCGGCATTTTCAATCGCCATTTGTGTGCTTTCAAGATACTCAATATCGGATATGGTCATATCAAACTGCTTTTTTGCCTCCACCTGTGCGGTTTTTGCCTTGTTGTAGCGTTTGTAGTATTTCTGTGCGTTTTGTGACGGCGTAAGGGTAGGGTCAAGCGTGATCTGAAGCACACTTCCGTCATAGTAGTTATCAACCGTAACGGATTTATCGCCCTGATGAATTTTATATATGTTTGCCGTAATTAAATCGCCTTTTATCTTGTATTTTTCACGGTCGCTTGCATCCTTTAGCGTGCGCTCTAAAATTATCCGCTTTTTTGCCGCACGCTCTATTGCGTTTGTTAAGAGCTTGTTAAGGTCGGCACTCTTTTGTTTCATTCGCTCGTGCATATCACGGGTTTTGTAAAAATCATCAACAAGGGTGTTCATATCCTCATACGGTATAACCTTTGCAAGCGTTTCATACTGCGAAATATTTACCGCACAGAAATCCAAAATTTTACCCGATGATGCATCGCATATCATACATGGCGAGAATATGCCGTTTTCAATGTCCGATACGGTTTTTAAGATTGCAACCTTAATCGCCGCTTGCTGGTTTGTGTTGAGCGAATTTGCACGGACATCGGTTGTGCCGAAAATCTTGTACACAAACTCCCGTGCAAGTATCGGCGAAATTCCCGAAATTGCCGACATTATCGCCTTGTCCACAGTTTGCGGTGTGGAAAAATCAATGCTTGTGTCGTTATTAAATTCAGGCAGAGGAATTTTATCCTGCTTTGGCGGATAGGTGTATGTAATCCCCGGTAACACCTCACGCACAGAGCTTATTGTAAAATCAATATGCTTTATGCAGTCGATAATTTTCATTTCCGCATTTGTTAAAATCACATTTGAGTGCCTGCCCATAATCTCGATTATAAGGTACTTTGTTGTCAAATCTCCAAGCTCGTCATAGCTCTCAACACTGATTTTTACAATTCTTTCAAAACCCACCTGTTCAATATCTGTAATTTTTCCCGAACCTAAATGCTTTCTTAAAAGCATACAAAATAAAGGCGCAGTCTGCGGATTTTTCTTTGAAACTTCAGTTAAATGTATTCTTGGGTGCGCAGAGGACGCCGATAATACAAGCCTGTAATTATCCCTGAAGGTGCGAAGCGATAAAACCACCTCATCACGCTCAGGCTGTGAAACCTTGTCAATCCTTGCACCGATTATTGTATTTTTAAGCTCACGAGTAAGCAAACTAAGAGCCAATGCATCAAAAGCCATAATAATTTCTCCGATTTATTATATTTTACAGAAAGTATATCATAAAAACAGCCAATTTAAAAGGAAAAAATTCCAAATAACAAAAAACACCCATTCAGACCTCAGCAATTTGTTAAAAACAAATCCTGATATTGATAGGGTGTCTTTCTGGAAAATAGTATATCCCAATACTATGATATTGTCAATAATTATTGTTTTTTTAAAATAATTTAAAAAAATTTTCAAAAAAGTATATTATTTTTTTGAAAATTATGGTACAATAGTTAAAATTGCGGATAGTTTTGAAAAAATTAGAGCAATATGTTAAAAATCCGAGGAGAAAACAATATGCTAAAGAGTATGACCGGCTACGGCAGACATGAAGAAATTGTCGATGGCAAAAAGATAATGGTTGAAATAAAATCTGTAAACCACAGGTATGCAGATTATAATATACGCGTTCCCAGGCATTTGGGATTTTTGGAGGAAAAGGTAAGAAATTATGCAGCCTCATATATAACAAGGGGCAAGGTTGATATTTATATCGCCGTTGAGTCCTATGACGAGGCGGATAAGGATGTGCTTTTAAACGAGGCTGTTGCAAAGAGCTATCTTCAAGCACTCTACAGCCTGCGTGATAAGTTCAACTTAAAAGACGATATAAGCGTGATGAGTGTTGCAAGAAACCCCGACATCTTTAAGACCGAGCGCCGTGAAGAGGATCAGGACGCAATATGGCAATCTGTAAAAACGGTTATGGATATGTCAATGGCCGACTTTGTCGCAATGCGTTCCCGTGAGGGCGAGAGAATAGAAAAGGATTTAAGAGAGCGCATAGCGTATATGGAGGAGTTAGCCAAAAAAGTTGATGAGCGCTCCCCGCAGACCGTTTCAGAGTACAAGGAAAAGCTATATACAAAGATGAAAGAGCTTTTAGAGGATAAGGATATTGATGAAACACGGATTTTAACCGAGGTTGCAATTTTTGCGGATAAGGTTGCGGTAAATGAAGAAACGGTAAGACTTGCAAGCCACTTTGTTGAATTTTACTCTATTTTAGACAGCAGTGCCCCTGCAGGCAGAAAGCTTGATTTTTTAATCCAGGAAATTAACCGTGAAACCAACACGATAGGCTCAAAGGCGTCGGATGTTGAGATTGCAAAAATTGTTGTAACCTTAAAGGGAGAGATTGAGAAATTAAGAGAGCAGATACAAAATATCGAATAGGCTATTGCAAGCAAGTAATAGGTAATAGTGAAAAGTGAATAGGTAATGAAGAAAAATCTTCGATTTTTCAAATTTTATGGTATGTTAATTTTAATATAAGCTATTCACTCCTCCATTTACTTATTATATGAGTATATAATAAGGAGCAAGGTATATGAAACTTGTAAATATCGGCTTTGGAAATATGATAAGCGCGGCTCGAGTAATTGCGGTGGTAAGTCCCGAATCGGCACCGATAAAAAGAGTTGTGCGTGAGGCAGAGGACAAGGGACTTTTGGTAAATGCCACTTACGGCAGGCGTACAAGGGCTGTAATTGTAATGGACAGCGAGCATATCATATTATCCGCAACACAGCCCGAAACTATAAGCCAAAGACTTACAGACGGTGAATAATTAACTAAAAAACAGGGAGGTAACCCAAATGACAAAAGGCGTACTTTTTATAATGTCAGGGCCGTCGGGCACGGGCAAGGGTACAATTTGCCAAGAGCTTTTAAAAACAGAGGATATTTATCTTTCCATATCCTCAACCACAAGGGAAATACGAAAGGGCGAGGTTGACGGAGTAACCTATAACTATACAAGCGTGGAAGAATTTGAGAAAATGATTGAAAATTCGCAAATGCTTGAATATGCAAAATACGGTGAAAACTATTACGGTACACCGAGAAAAACCGTTGAGGATAAGCTAAATGCGGGCAAGAATGTCTTGCTTGAGATTGAAGCGCAGGGCGCAATGCAGGTAAAAAAACTTATCCCCGATGCGGTGCTTATCTTCATTATTCCGCCGTCAATGGCAGAGCTTAAAAAGAGGCTTACAGACCGTGGCAGGGAGGATGAGGACCAGATAAGGCAAAGATTAGACACCGCAAAATGGGAGTTTACCCAAGCGCCGATGTATACCAAGGTTATGGTAAATGACGATCTTATGCGCTGTGTGGGCGAGGTCAGCGATTTTATTAAATCCAAAACCGAAGAACGCCAAGCGCTGGATATATTATTAAACGAACAATATTAAACGAGAGGAAGTATATAAAAATGATGATTAAACCGGGAATTACAGAGCTTTCAAGATGCGTAGATAGTCGCTATACATTAGCTACAATGGCTGCAAAGCGTGCAAGAATGATAGGTCAAAAAACACAGGAGGTAAACGGTAAGTATAAGGCAATAAAGCCTGTGTCAATAGCCGCCGATGAAATTGCACAGGGCAAGATTGGCTATGTGCGTTCCGACGCTGTTCAGGCGGCAAAGGAATATGAGGAAGAAAAGGAAGCGGCAATTCTTTCATACAGTGAAAGCGCAATAGAGGCAAATGCCGAGTTTGACGCACGCCTTGAGGCGGAGAAGACTGCCGATACACAAGAGGGCGAAGAATAATTATTTGAGGTTATTACTTTGGTTGCAGAGATTATTGTTGACAATCACGCAAAACAGGTTGATAAGGTTTTTGACTATGCTGTCCCCGAAAATTTAGAGGACAGCATTACGGTAGGCTCAAGGGTTATTGTTCCGTTCTCGGGCGGAAATAACCGTGTTGAGGGTTTTTGTATGCGTATCAAGGACAAAACGGATGCAAAACGCTTAAAGAGCATTATAAAAATGTCGGATATGCCCCGTGCGTTTGATGAGGAAATGCTCTTACTTATCGAGTGGATGCGGAATAAATACCTTGCAAGCTATTTAGATATTATCCATACCATTGTGCCGTCAGGTACAAATGTGCGAGGTAATGTAACCTTAAGCCTTAAAAATCCGCATAAATCAACAAGCGATACCATAAACCAAATCCAAAAACTAATCCATCAAAATGGCGGAAAAATGGAGCAAAACGCTCTGCAATCGTATTTTCAAAAGAGCATTGCCCCTCAAATCCGCACTATGATAAGCCAAGGGGTTTTGGAAAAGGAGTATAGCTACCACTCTGCCATAAGCAAAAAAACACACAGGGCGCTAAGGCTTAAAATTGACCGCGACAAATTACCCGATGTAATATTAAAAACCCAAAAACGGGCGGGAGTTCAGGCAAAGGTCTTAGAGCAGTTTTTGGATAAAGACGAGGTTATTTTATCAGACCTTTCTAAAATTTCCAAAAGCGCTCAAAGCGCTGTAAACGCCCTTATAAAAAAAGGCTTAATTGAGGCTTTTGATAAGGAAATAAACAGAAATCCGTTATCGGGTAAGAGTTTTACAACAAGCGGTAAATACACGCCGACAAATGAGCAAAGCGTTGCAATCCGAGAAATTTCAAACGGCATTGACTCAGCAAAGAGCGGAGTGTATCTGTTGCACGGTGTAACGGGAAGCGGAAAAACAGAGGTGTTTTTGCAGACAATTGAGCATTGCATAGAAAATAACAAAACAGCGCTTGTTCTTGTCCCCGAAATTTCACTTACACCGCAAATGGTAAACAGGTTTGTATCAAGGTTTGGAAAGCGTGTTGCAATTTTGCATAGCGGTCTGTCGTTGGGCGAGCGGTTTGACCAGTGGCAGATAATAAACGAAGGTAATGCCGATATTGTAATAGGTGCAAGGTCTGCGGTTTTTGCACCGCTTAAAAATATCGGTGTTATAATAATCGACGAGGAACACTCAGATACATATAAATCTGAAATGTCGCCAAGATATGAAACAAGAGAGGTTGCTATAAAAAGAGCCGAGCTTTTGGGCGCAACTGTTGTGTTGGCATCTGCAACCCCGTCAACGGAGAGTATGTTCCGTGCAAAATCGGGTGATTATACCCTGCTTACTATGAACAGCAGGTATAATAATAACCGTATGCCCGATATTAAAATTGTGGATATGCGTGAGGAGCTCAAGACGGGCAATAAAAGTATGTTATCGAGAAGCCTGTATAATGAGCTTTCAAAAAATTTAAAAAATAAAGAACAGACGATACTTTTCCTTAACAGACGAGGTTTTTCCACATTTGTATCATGCAGGAGCTGTGGCTATGTTGCAAAGTGTCCAAACTGCTCCATAACTCTTACTTATCATAAGTTTGAGGATAGCTTAAAATGCCATTACTGTGGCTATACGCATAAAAACTATACGGTGTGCCCAAGCTGTCAGAGTAAGTATATACGCTATTTCGGCGTCGGCACGCAAAGAGTTGAGGCGGAGGTTAAAAGGCTTTTTCCCGATGCATCGGTTTTAAGAATGGATGTTGATACAATGGGAAAAAAAGAATCACACGATAAAATTTTATCCAAGTTTGTAAATGATAAAACTGATATTCTTATCGGTACACAGATGGTCGCAAAGGGACTTGACTTTGAAAATGTAACGCTTGTGGGTGTTATAAGTGCCGACACAATGCTAAATATCAGTGATTACAGAAGCTCGGAGCGTACATTTTCCATGCTTTGCCAGGTTTGCGGAAGAGCAGGCAGGGGCAAAAAGCCGGGCAGGGCGATTGTGCAGACATACAGCCCCGATAATGAGGCGATAAGCCTTGTAAAAACTCACGACTATAACCGTTTTTATGACGGTGAAATAGTGGAAAGAAAACTGATGTGGTATCCGCCCTACAGCCAAATTGTTGCGATACTCTTTTCGGGTACATCAAAGAATTTGGTTGCCAATTGTACGGCATATTTTAGAAAATTTCTTGTCGATTTAGGTCAGAGGACGCAGATTTTGGGACCTGTACCGGACGGACTTGCAAAAATAAATAATAAATACCGATACAGAATAATAATTAAATGTGAAGATTATGATAAACTAAACGGGATTTTATTAGAAGCACAAAAAGCGTGTAAAACGCATGATAACTACAAAAATGTGGTTGTGGTAATTGATAAAAACCCAAATATGCTTTAATTTTATAGGATAAAGGAGCGAAAAAACGGTGGCAATTCGAGAGATAAGGGTAGAGGGTGATGAAATCCTTACAAAGCACTGTAAGGAGGTAAAGGTTTTTGATAAAAAGCTTCACACTCTGCTTGACGATATGTATGAAACAATGAAGAAGGCAGGCGGTGTAGGACTTGCCGCACCGCAGGTCGGAGTTTTAAAAAGAGCGGTAGTAATAGATGTGGGCGAGGGACTTATTGAGCTTGTAAACCCACAGATAATAGACGAGCAGGGCACACAGGAAGGCTCGGAGGGCTGTTTGTCGGTCCCCGGGGTGTACGGAATTGTTGAGCGCCCCAATGTCGTAACCGTAAGGGCGCAGGACAGGGACGGAAAATGGTTTAAAATCACAGGCAGGGAGCTTACCGCAAGAGCAATGTGCCATGAGGTCGAGCATCTTGAGGGAATACTTTTCCGTGAGCATGTAACAGAGTATTGTGAAGCAGAATAAAACTTTAGTCGAAAGGACAGCAAAATGAAGATTTTGTTTATGGGAACGCCCGATTTTGCGGCAAAATCACTTGAATATCTGGCAAATTCGGGAATGGATATAGTCGGCGTAATTTCACAGCCCGACAGACCAAAGGGCAGAGGTCATAAATTACAGCCGACAGATGTAAAGGTTGAGGCTGCTAAGCATAACTATAGCGTGTATCAGCCCGAAACCTTAAAAAACGGTGCAATAGCCGAGCTTTTAGACGAGCTTTCGCCCGATATTATAGTGGTTGCGGCATACGGTAAAATTTTACCCGAATATGTTATAAACTACCCAAAATACGGCTGTATAAATGTACACGCCTCCATTCTTCCAAAATACAGGGGCGCCGCACCTATACAGTGGGCAATTATAAACGGCGAAAAGGAAACAGGCGTTACAATAATGCAGATGTCAAAAGGGCTTGATACGGGTGATATTCTGACTGTTTCAAAAACCCCTATAGGCGAGTATGAAACAGCGGAGGAATTATTTTCACGGCTTGCAGACCTTGGCGGAGAACTGCTTATAAAAACGCTTAAAATGATAGAGCGTGGTGAAGTAGAGCCGATAAAGCAAGACGATAGCCTGTCCACATACGCAAAAATGATAGGCAAGGAAGATGCAAAAATTGACTGGACAATGCCGACTCAAAAAATAATAAATCTTATTTACGGTATGAATTCATGGCCTCTTGCATGGACATTATATAAGGGCGAGGTCTTAAAAATCGTAACAGCATATAAATCAGACGGAAGCGGCACGCCGGGGCAGATTGCAGAGCTTAATAAATCGGGCTTAAAGGTCTATACGGGCGATGGCGCAATATGTATAGATGTTGCGCAGTTTTTCGGAAGCAAGAAAATGAAGGTTTATGACTATGCAAGAGGGCATAGCGTGGAGATAGGCACGGTCTTGGGTGCTTAGAAAGGAATGATAGAATGTATTACGGAATGTATGATTGGACATATTTGCTTGTAATTGTCGGATTTATATTTACCATGATTGCATCATCTGGAGTAAAAGCTACATTTAATAAATACAGCACTGTAAGCAATGCAAGGGGACTTACAGGCGCGCAGGCGGCAAGACAGATACTTGATGCAAACGGATTAAGGAATATCAGATTAGAGCATATTCAGGGCAGTTTAACCGACCATTACAGCCCCAAAGAGGGCGTTATAAGATTATCCGATTCGACATATAACAGTCAGTCAATAGGCGCAATCGGTGTTGCCGCGCACGAATGCGGTCACGCTATTCAGCACAAGGTCGGGTATGTACCGATTAAGGTAAGAAACGGCATTGTACCGTTTGTAAATGTTTGTAACCGTCTTTCCATGCCGTTATTCATTATTGGTATGATAATGGGCGGAAGGTATAATTCGGGTTATTCTCTTGCAATGATTGGCGCATTATTGTTCGGGGCGGTATTTTTGTTCCAGCTTGTAACCTTGCCTGCGGAAACAAATGCGTCAAAAAGAGCGTTAGAGACTATAAAATCAATGGGTATGTTAGAGGGCAGTGACTATGACGGCGCAAAAAAGGTACTTATTGCGGCGGCAATGACATATGTTGCGGCCGTTGCATCAACGGCGTTGCAGTTTTTAAGACTGCTTATCCTTGCAAACAGAAACAGGAGAAACTAAATGGACAAATCCCGTGAAACTGCACTCAAAGTCTTGGTAAGAATTGATAAAGACGGTGCGTTTTCAAATATTGCATTGAAAAGCGAGCTTTCAAAAAACAAGGAATTAACTCAGCAGGACAGGTATTTTATAACAAACCTTGTCTATGGTGTTGTTGATAAATTGCTTACTCTTGATTATGTAATATCAAAGCTATCCAAAATAAAGCTCAAAAAAATTTCGGTATGGATATTAAATATCCTAAGGCTTGGTATTTATCAGATAATGTTTATGGATAAAGTGCCCGAGAGCGCGGCGGTAAACGAGAGCGTAAACCTTGCAAAGCGATACGGACACGGTGCCTCAAAGGGCTTTGTAAACGGAGTTTTAAGGAGCGCCACACGGTGTGAAATAGAATATCCCGACGATAAATTGGAGTATTTGTCGGTAAAATATTCGTATCCTATCTGGCTTTGTGAAAAATTCGTAAATGATTTCGGGTACGGATTTTGTGAGGATTTAATGGTCGCTTTTTCAAAAAGCCCGCGCCTTACATTAAGAGTTAATACCCTAAATTCGGATATAGACACGGTTTTTAATGCTTTATCGGAGTATAACCCCGAAATTTTAGAAGATACCATAATTTGTAACGGCTTTGATGTTTCGGATAATGAGCTTTATAAAAAAGGATATATCAGCGTTCAGGATATATCGGCACAAACGGCAGGCAAGGTTTTAGCACCTAAAAAGGGCGATACGGTAATAGATATGTGTGCCGCACCGGGCGGAAAAACCACACAGCTTGCCGAGATTATGGAAAATGAGGGCAGGATTTATGCTTTTGATATGTATGAGCATAAAATTGACCTTATAAATAAAAATGCAAAAAGACTGGGTATTGACATAATAGATGCAAAATGTCAGGATGCCACAGTTTTAAATAACGAACTTATCGGTATTGCCGATAAGGTTTTGTGCGATGTTCCGTGTTCGGGACTTGGCATAATCGGCAGAAAGCCTGAAATAAAGTGGAACAGGCAAGAGGATTTAGATGAGCTTTTGTCGGTGCAGGCAAAAATCCTTGAAAATGCATCAAGGTATGTAAAGCCTGACGGCGTTATTGTCTATTCAACCTGCACGATAAATAAAGACGAAAATGAAAATATTACAGATGCTTTTTTGAAGGAGCATAGCGAGTTTAAAAAGACATATGAAAAAACTTTTTACCCGAATACACATAAGGGAGATGGCTTCTATATTTGTAAACTTGAACGATTATAAAATATAATCGCAATGAATAATGAATGATGAATAATGAATAATTTATATAGAAAAATCTTCGATTTTTCAAAAAGGATAAAAAATGCTTGATTTAAAGGATTTTGAATATGATGAGCTTGTGGAGTATTTAACAGGTATCGGCGAGAAAAAGTTCCGTGCCGAGCAGATTTTCTCATGGCTTCACAAGGGTGTAACATCATATGATGAAATGACAAATATAAGTGCAAAAACAAAAGAAAAACTTATGCGTGATACTTATGTTTCAACGCTTAGTATTCGTGAGAAATATGTATCAAAGCTTGACGGTACGGTAAAATACTTATTCGAGTTACCTGACAAAAACTGTATAGAAAGCGTTGTAATGCGCTATCATCATGGGCTGACAATCTGTATTTCGTCGCAGGTAGGGTGCCGTATGGGGTGCAGGTTCTGCGCCTCAACCATAGGCGGTTTATACAGGAGCCTTACCGCAGGCGAGATATTAAACCAGGTCATATTTGCGCAAAAGGATTTGGGTGAGAGGATAAGCAATATTGTGCTTATGGGTATAGGCGAGCCGTTGGATAATTTTGATAATGTGGTAAAGTTTTTACATAATGTAAACCACGAAAAGGGCTTAAATATAGGGTATAGGCATATAACGCTGTCAACCTGCGGTGTTGTGCCAAGGATATACGAGCTTGCAAAATGCAATCTTCCAATAACGCTTACAATTTCACTGCATGCCCCAAATGACGCTATTCGTGATACGATAATGCCCGTAAATCATAAATATAAGATTGACGAGCTTATAAAAGCGTGTCATAATTATGTCGATACAACCGGAAGGCGGATAAGCTTTGAATATTCGCTCATAAGCGGTGTAAATGACGGTGAGGCGCAAGCACATGAGCTTGCAAGACTTATAAAACCTATACACGCTCATGTGAATTTGATACCTGTAAACAATGTAGAGGAACGAGAGTTTCATAAAGGCACAAAGGAAGAGATACAAAAATTTAAGGACACATTGGTAGGCTTAGGCATAAATGCGACAATAAGACGCGAGCTTGGAGCAGATATTTCAGCTTCCTGTGGACAATTGAGAAAAAAAGTGTTATAATAACCTCACGGCACAGACAAAATCAAAGATTTTGGTGCCTGAGAGAACATTGAAACATATCGCTGCGGCACGGATGCGCCTTGCGTTTATGTTATAATAACCTCACGGCACAGGCAAAATCAAAGATTTTGGTGCCTGAGAGAACATTGAAACATATC
>JAFSXU010000052.1 GCA_017443895.1 Clostridia bacterium | reverse complement strand
GGGATTACGACTGCGAAGAAGAATCCGATTACGTTTATATCGAACCGCATATGCGGTGGTAATAAAAGAGAAACAGGAAGATTATTTATAAATAGCCGGAAAGAAGGAATCAACGAAAAAACGCAACAGCCGAAAGGCAAATTATCCAGCGCTGTAACCGCAAAAAAAAGTGTCAACAGAAAGGTTTGAAAGAAAAATGAAAAAATGTATTAAACTTTTATCGCTACTCCTCGCAGTAAGTGTGTTGGGGTGTTGTTTTCCTTTGTTTGCTTATGCAAATCAATCACGATATTATAATTTCAAAAAGGATTATACACTAACAGGAAATCCGATATCTGATATGGTGGCGGTCGCGAATGCACAAATCGGTGCGACGCAATCTGAATTGGGATACACGGAAGCATGGTGTGATAATTTTGTCTCAGACTGTGCAATTTTAGCAGGACAAGAAACTGCTGTTCCTCAGGGAGGTGGTGTTGGTGATTTCCTCCAGAAAATATTAAATGCAGGGGGAAATTATGTCAGCTCTCCGCAAGCTGGAGATATCGTAATATTTTATGCCGGGAAAACCGCAGCCCATGCTGCATTGATGGTAGATAGTTCCAATTGTGTGAATGGCAATTATTGGACATATGGTCAGAGTCAGGTGTTAAAATGGTCGTATTCTCAGGTCAGCAGCTGGGATGGCCGGACATATACTTTTGTAAGACCAAATTATACAAGAATTGCCACACAATATAACTTCGACGTCAATGTGTATGCAGACGGCGAATATTATGCATACGGCCATGATAATGTTACTTTTGACGTATATCTCAACGACAGCCGTGTCGCGGATGACGTAAGTGATTTTTCCCGAAATTGTCCGGAAGGAACAACCTATAAGGTTGATGATATTTGTGTATCAGGCAATTACTTGAACAAAGGGAATAAATCTTACTCCGGAACGATGAATGATAACGTTAATATCATTCTTGAATTGATAACGTGTACGGCGTTTTCCGATGATAATTACAGATTGAAAAATAATGCCACCGGAAAATATCTGACTGCGGACGGAACATATTTAAATACGACGGACGTGATTGTGAATGATTTGGATGAATACGCGGACAACCAAATTTGGAATTTTATACTTGACTCTATGGGCTATAAACTGCATTCATGTTATAACTGGGAACTGTTGAATGCTTATGGCGATTATGCGCAAGATGGAGACAACGTTACTTTATTGCGATTCATAGTAGGTGACGGCGCCCAGAGATGGAAGTTCCAAAAAGTGAGCGGCGGGTATGTTGTTCGGACTGTTTTAAGCCCCAATAACGTGCTGACAGCTGTGGGCAATAACGTCCAAATAAAGGCCTACACAGGCGCAAGTACACAGATCTGGACAATAGAGCCCTATACCGAACCGGTTGCGAAATACAGTTTGGACGTTAATCTGACCGTGGACGGTACTGCGTACAACGGCGGGATCGACGAAGTGACCTATGACGTATAT
>JAFSXU010000051.1 GCA_017443895.1 Clostridia bacterium | reverse complement strand
GCCCACATTCCGGCAGCAGTTGTAAGTCCTGAAATTGTATTTTTATTTACAAATATCATTCCTGCACCCAAAAATCCTACTCCGCTCACCACTTGCGAGGCAATTCTTGACGGATCTGCACCCTTTATTCCGTTAAAATCCAATGGAATATCGGAAAAACCCGTATTTTGACAATATCATCATCAAAGCCGCTCCGCAAGCCACCAAGCAATGTGTTCTTATTCCTGCCTCTTTTAGGCGATTTTTGCGCTCATATCCGATAATCATACCGCATATGCATGCAACCAATATTCTTAGTATGTAAATCAGTTCAACTGTAACCATAATCCTATTCTCCATAAACTACTAAACAAGCTTACACATTTAATTACTCAAAAAATCTTCCTTTCTCACCATTTTCTACCCGTTAAATAGAATTATTCTCATCTCTTAGGCGTATCAGAACTCATACCTGCAACTTTTTATCCTTTTACAATTGAACCCGACAGCATATTCACTTCTTTTTATCTCATTTTATTACCTTCTTCTATTGTTTTCTCTTATATACTCCGCTCACACATCCACGCTACAGGCGAGGTTAGTGCATTTTACACAGGCAATATATACAAAGCGGCATAAAACCATTCAATTATTTTTCAAGCAAATAGTTTCACCCGATTTTACCGAATATAGGGTCCCATCTGTTTCAAACCATACAGTATAAAGCGTGGGATTATATATTCTAAGACCGTCTGCACTGTAAATAAGAGAATTATATGCATTTACATATTCGTATATCTCCATATTGGTAGCGTACCATATGTCATCCTTGCCGGATAATTTAGAGCAAATATCTTCTAACAATTCCCAGTTATTATTTCTTTCAAATTCGTAACTGTGTCCCCAAAGGTAAAATAACCGTGGAAATCTGCCGGCGATATATAACTTTGACACATCAATATTTAAAAAATCATCTATGTAATTTCCAAGCTCAGGGTTTGCGTGATGTGCTGTCGGCGTCCATGCATACCAATCCTCGGGAAGCCTGAACAGATTATTGTCTCCGCCCAATGTTCTTGCATAGACAATATCAAGATTTTTAAGATAACTCTTTATATTTTCATATGTAACGCCGGGCAATAAATTTCTTATTCCCGAATCGGGATATGCCATACCCCTGATAATCATATCAAATTCACTCTCAAGCTTTTTTCTGCACGAGAGCACATCTTCAATTGCTTCTACCGGTCTCTGCAAGCCCTCCGCTCTGTGTTCTGCGCCGTGTACAGCAATTTCATGACCCTTCGATATGATATTTTCAATAACTTCGTCTTTTGTCATATGCTCGGTATTTGTATGATTGAATGTGCATTTAATGCCGTATTTATTTATAATATCCGCGAGCACCAAATCATCTCTTACCCCGTCGTCATAACTGAAAGTGATTGCTTTTACCTTCCCTTCGGGAAATCTTAAAAATCTGTATCTCATATTTATCCTCCGCTAAAACAAACATATTATATCGGATAATCTTTAGGCACTTCTGTATTATTAAGAGCATCTTCAAATGCATCTCCAAAAAGATCGCTCATATTAACATAGTTCATCCGCTCACGAGAAGGCTATATGTATGTGATTGCCGACTTATTTATCCCCAACCGATATATCCACGACATCGGTTATAGATAATATGCACAAGTTAAGTCGGCAATATGTGCAGTGTGAGAGAGGGAAAGAGAGGATCCCTTATTTCAAACAATTTGTATTTAGTTTACACATATAGCCCTTGCGTGAGCGAACAAAACAAGATTATTATGTTTTCAATATTTATTCACACCAATTAGTTATGTGAGCCTTTAATAAGCGCCTTACTATGCAATCCATATATCCTGCCCCTATATAAGTTCATAACAATACCCATTATTTATATATATTAAATCCATTACTTGAAATTTAAAAAGACCTGTAAAAACAGCGATAATATCACTTAGCCAAAGACTGTATTTATAACGAATTGCTTATCTAAAATACACAGTGCCACCAACAACTAAATCTCATTTATAACAAAGATGGTCAATCCCGTAAGTGTTTTCAAGGGGTGAAAAAAATTGTTGCAACACTCGACACTCCGCCGTTTACAATCTATTGGCGTATAAAATATACTTATACCCAAAACCGTTAAAGTTCTGCCGTCAATAATTTCAATATATTGTTTAACCGTGTTTATGCGCATCGCTTTTATTATTCATATTATCAAAAACAAATTGTTTAAATATCCTGATGCCTATATCAAGAGCATTTTCGTCAACATCAAATTTGGGATTATGACTGTTAAACACTATACCCTCTTTTTTGTTTCTCACTCCAAGTCTGAACATACAGGCCGGCTTTAAATTAGCAAAAAATGCAAAATCCTCGCCACCCGTACCACGGATTTTATCATGAATATTTTCTGTTCCGATAATTTTTGTTGCGGAATTTTTCAATCTTTCACTTATAACATCATCATTAACCAAAACAGGATAATGAGTTTTCAATGTGAATTTAGCCTCGGCGCCGCACATTTTTGCAGTCAGCCCCGATATTTTTTGAATATTCTCAATCAATCTGTTTTCTGTTTTGCTCTCCCATGTGCGAAGAGTGCAGTTTAACCGGCAATAATCGGATATATTGTTATGTGCCGTACCGCCATGTATTTCACCTGCATTAAATAATGCTACATCCTGATACGAAACTTCTTTTGCAAGCATAAACTCTATTGCGGTATACGCTCTGATTGCCGCCATATTCGCATCGACTCCTTCCTCCTGCCGTGCAACATGAGCGGTTTTTCCGAAAAACTCCAATACGAAAGCGTCTGAATTTGCATTTTGCGGCCCGGCGCAAAGCTTTATCGTACCAACCGGGCACAAAGCGTCAACATGCAATGCCACAATACAATCAACATCATCAGCCGCACCGTCCTCTACCATATATTTTGCTCCGGCATATCCCTCCTCACCGCTTTGGAAAAAGAATTTTACCCGGCAGCTTATCTGATCTTTGATCTCATTCAGTTCCTTTAAAACACTCAAGGCTATTGCGGTATGCGCATCATGACCGCAGGCGTGCATTTTGCCGTCCTCACAGGATTTATACGGCACATCGTTTTCCTCCGTGATTGGGACTGCATCCATATCCGCTCTTATTCCTATGGTATAATTTGTCTTTTCGGGATTGACGACAGCCACGATACAGCCTTTTCCGTATTCTTCGGTATAGTCTACGCCGATTTTTGAAAGCTCGTCTCTTACAAGCTCCAGTGTTTTGGGCAAATACAAGCCTGTCTCCGGATGCATATGCAGTTTTCTTCTTATGTCCTGAGCATATTCGTTTATCATAATATTCCTCCATAAATAATTATTTACTCTTGGTAACTTTTTAGTTAAAATTCGTTACTTTCGATCATTATCTCTTTCTGCTTTCTATGTGCCGCCCTTATCACAAACTGCAATGTGATGAGCGTAACCGACATAATTACCGCACAGATAATAAATCCGATTCTATAGCTGCCGGATATATCATAGCATATGTTTATCACAGGGGCTCCCGACGCATAACCTGTAACATTGGCAGCCGTAAATATCCCAAGTACTTTTTCAAAGGATTTTTGCCCGAAAAGATCTCCCGCATAAATTGGCAGCATAATCGTTTCGAGCGGCAATGCAAAAGCGGATAAAATGCCGTAAAGCATAGCAAAAATCATTCCCATATGCGAATTTGTGAGCGCCGAAATCAGCATCATAACCACTATCGCAACTACGGCACAAAAATTTATTGTAGTTTTAAGTCCAAACCGGTCATAGCTATGCCCTGTAATAAATTTTGCCAAAGTCAGTACGAGCGAGTGTATGCTCAGCACTCTTCCGACATATATAGGGTCAATGCCCACATCCTTCATATGTGCGGCAGCAACTCCGTTTACCCCCTGAAGCGCAAAGCCCGTAAAAAAAATACATACAATCGCTACGTAAAAATACGGCTCTCTCACAGCATTTTTATAATCTATACCTATCCAATCACGCCCGCGTGATTTCTTTTTTGCCGTTTCTTTCTCTGCGTTATCCGAATTCGTGGCTTTTTCTCTGAAAAACAAAAACATCAATAACCAAACCGCGATCAGAATTACTGCCGCGAGTCTGTATGCATTTCTGTATCCGAAAGCACCCTGCTCTATTATCGGAGTTACCGCCTGAATTGCCAACGCTCCGCCTATACCGTTTGCGGCAAACACCGCGCCCATTATTTTGCCTTTGCTCTCCTTACACCACCTGTTTACAACACACCCTACCATAGTTGTTCCGGTCAGCGCAAAGCCCAAGCCCAACAGTATTCCGCCTATATAGAATACAATAACATTTTCGGCTACAGAGTATACAAGCTGCGACGCTATAATGCTTGCAAGACCGGTCATAATCAATTTTTTCAATCCAAAACGCCCTATCAAGACGCCTGAAAAAACGCTGACTACAGCGGTTGTAACAAATCTCAGGCTGTCATTTACCGAAAAAGCACCTCTTTTGATATGCAACGCAGCTGTTATAGGCGCAATATACAGACTCCTTGTTGAAGAACAAAAGCCCAGCGAAATCATCGTCATTAGAAACAAAAGCGCCACTATTATCCATTTATAATCAATTTTTCTTGTGTTTCCCATTCTTATTCTGCTACCTCCTTTGAATGTTCTATTTTTCCGCTTAATTTGTATTCCATGCCAAGCATTTCATATGTCTACACCGATTTTTGAAAGCTCGTCTCTTAAAATCTCCAGTGTTTTGGGCAAATACAAGCCTGTTTCAGGATGCATATGTAATTTTCTTCGTATATCCTTAGCATATTCGTTTATCATAATACTCCTCCATATATACCGTTTTTGTGATATTATTTATTCGCACCTTTAATGCACGCTATATGTGCACTTTCCTGCGCAAGCTGTATATACTTATCTTAAAATCATTACATCACAAACCACATCCCTATATCACACTCGTAACTCCTGTTAAAAAATTTTTACTCTCACTGCCCATTTAGTTCAGTTTTTCTGTATTCCATTTTGTTATATATTTGTAAATTATCTTTCCAAACACACTTTCACCATTGCAATCAAGCTTACTTACATGTTCACAATGAGCACCACAAAGCACCTCAAGCGCTGTATCATGCCCAAAATGTTTCATTGTTGATACAGTAAGCTGTATTTGCTCATATCTGTTTTCCATATCATGATCAGCAACAATGAATGCCATAGGAGGGTATATATCTTCAGTTCCGATATAATACATAGGTGCAGTATCATCAACAACTATTCTGCGCATATCCATACCCCGTTCATTTAAAACATTAAAGTGACAAGTCGGCTGACCTGAATCATGTATATATCCTTTTATAGTTTCAGGGTTTATTCCCCGTGAAAGAAAATACGCCTTATTAAAGCATAACATCATAGAAATATATGCACCGGCAGAAGTTCCTGCAATATATATTCCGGTGCAGTTACCGTACTTTGAAATATTTTTGCAAGTCCACTCTACAGCCGACGCTGCATCATTGATATAATCAGGATATTTTGCATCGGGATAAATTCTGTAGTCAGCACTGACAACTGCAACACCACGCTTTGTTAAATAGTCTGCAAGAACATCACCCTCTGATTTATCCCCTGATCCCAGACCTCCACCATGAAAATATACCAGTACATCAAATGAGGTACTATTTGGCAACAAGACATCCAAATTACACTTAGCGTGATTTGAATACTGTATATTTGATATTCTTCTCATATCCCATTCTCCCTGTCCAGTCTTCTGTTTCTGTAATACAAAATCAAATCAGTACCTACCATAACAAAATTCAAGACATAAAAGAATAATACATACCACTTGCTGCCTATATTAGACATATATTCGGCATTTACCAATTTGGATAATATTCCTGCTATATATCCAAAAAATATCAGGTATAAAAATGCTAAACTTTTTCCTTTTGTTGTCCTCGCTCGGTATGATTTGATAACATTCATAGGCCATGACACACCAAAACTTATAATCATTGTTATCTCAAGTAATTCCGCCATTTTATTGTTCTCCTTTTTATTTTCGTTTGATTGCTTTTTGTTTTTATTTTATTGTACTTCCTTTAAAATATTGGTCTATTCCCAACCTGAATTTTATACCAAGCATCTCATATTTAACCCCTGCCATAGTGTTATACGGCAGATATTCAACTCTGTATCCGTCTGTTAAGGCTTTTATTCTTGAAAGATTTTCTTCTGTGTCGGTTATATTTGGTATGAGTGGCACACGGAATACAAATTCCTTACCGCTCTCTTTTAGCCATTCTATATTTTTTAGTATTTTCTCATTGCTTACACCTGTGTATTTAATATGCTTTTGCTCATCAACCAGCTTTATATCCTGCATTATATAATCAAATTTTGATACTACTCTTTTATATGTTTCAATATCTACATATCCGCAAGTCTGGATTGCTTTATGTATCCCGTCAAGCTTGTCTGCCAGGTCACATACAAAATCCGCCTGTAGCATCGGTTCTCCACCCGATACGGTAACACCTCCGTTTAGACTTTTAAAAATATCTTTGTCTTTTTT
>JAFSXU010000050.1 GCA_017443895.1 Clostridia bacterium | reverse complement strand
TGGCATCCTTGCCATTCATTGCACTTTTCAATCCGGAAACATTGAATTTAAGATATGTCGTACGAGCGGCATCCACTACAAGCATGTTAGTTCCCTGTACGGCATACTGATTGGCACCACTTCTTGTAAATGTATCTTCTGATACCGTTACTGTTGCCGTTGGCTTAACTGTAGGTGCTGCCGTTGGGGTAGCCTTTGGCGTTGCCGTTGGGGTAGCCGTTGGTGTTGCCGTTGGTGTTGCCGTTGGTGTTGTCGTTGGCTTAACTGTTGGTGTTGCCGTTGGCTTAACTGTAGGTGTTGCCGTTGGTTTAACTGTGGGCGTTGCCGTTGGGGTAGCCGTTGGCGTTGTGCTATCAACAAAAACATCTCGTATGAACTTTATATCACCAAAGTATGTTTTATAGCTTGTTCCCCATCTCCCTATCCATATAGCTGCCTGACTGAAGTCAGCGTTGTCTGTGCTGTTTACAAGTGGTATTTCCTTAGCGAGCGGTATTGAAGCTGTTCCTATTTCTTTTGTGTCCATATAAAGGTCATACTTGTTGCCGTTCCTCGCCACTGCAAAATAATACTTTGTATCAGGCTGAACAGAAACATCAGCTATTGTATCAAACATTTTGGTGTTTGTATTGTAATACTGAACCGCACCTTTATTGATCGCTATTAAAGCTCCATCATTGTAAAATCTCGCATAGTTATCTATTCCTTCACCTAAAACGGATTGATTGGTCGTCTTCAATTTTGAACCTTCAGTTTCCGATGATATTTGAATGAGATGGATCGCTTTTAATGTGTTTTCCGACCTGTAGGCAAACTTTACAGCCGCATCCGCATCAGTAGTATTCGTATTGTATTTCACACTGAACTGTCTGGTTATATTTTCGGAATTTCTATATAGTATAATACCATTTTCATCTTCTGCTGTATAAAGATCACCAACATATTCATCGGAATTGCTGCCGCTGTTACATAATGTCCATATGCCTCCTCTGTCGCTTGCACGGATTTCAGTTGTAACAGCTTTCTTATCTATATACTCTATATTGCTCGCATCCGCTTCATCGAGAATATTGGAAACACTCGCAATAGGATCTGCAAGCGTTATCTTGTTTTCCGTCTTGCTAAAGCCATAAGCAATGCCGTTAAATGCGATATAGTTCAAGTCGGAATACCAATATATATTAGCATCAGTAAACAAATTCTCATCATCCGAATCCACTGTCAAAACACCATTCTCTATTGTGAATGAGACATTCTTTATATTCTCCTCGGATTCAAGCAATGTATTGCCTCCACTTTTGATCATTTTGGTGTTTAATGCAGATATTTTCCTCAATCCGCCCTGCTCGTCTCTGCCAAAATACATAAATTCACCGCTGAATGCTATATTTTTAGAGTTTACACCTATATATCTCCAGTCTTTCCCTTTATTTATGATAACCGTATCGGTCACACTGCCGTCAGAAATATCATATGCTGCTGCGGCATCGTATGTAGATGCAAGCGAGGTCACCGTTACAGCGCTGTTATCACCGGCAGGCCGCGGATATAACAATGTTCTGAAGGTTGCGGGGGTATTGGTTTTATTTACTGTCTTAGTAAAAGATGAGAATTTCCCGGTATTCAGCACCTTCCCTGTATCACAGTAATACCCATCTTTTAACGAGACTGTAATCCCGTCTGTTTCAAGCTGTGCTACAGTTATATTAGCCTTGTCCGATGATTTTGTGCTTACGCTCTTTCCGTTAAGAACAGGCGCAGCATATGACGGAAAATGCCAATTCTGCGCAAATGTGTGGCTACCGGAGGCCGTTATATCTACATCATCCGCTACTATCCAGAATTTATCCTTTACAAAATATACTTTTCTGCTATGGTTAAAATTTTCATATGCGGTAGAATGTGCTTTGTAATAATCAAACTGCGGTGTGAATGATATATCATCTATCGTTCCGTAATATCCTTTGGTGCGCTGCACATCGCCGTCTATTGTAATCGTATTATGTGCCTCTGTCGTATGCCTCTGCCACTCGCTTGGCGCTACCTCATCATAAGAATATGAGCCGGGATCTATCAGCAACGGACTTCCGTATGCATATGCAACAGCCGCAAGATCATCCGGATGAGTGTGACTCAGCCAATTTGCGGAACCGTTGTTTATATACATTGCCAGATCATCTTCGGTAAAGCCACTACGCATTATTGCCATCTTATTATTACCTTCTGCAGCAGTGGTGCCGCCAGGATATACCTTGGAGGTATATGTCGGCTTTTTACCGGACCAGCCTTGAGTATATATATATGTCAGGCATGGATCATTAAGATAGCTCACAGCCGCATCAAGATTGATCTTCGCATAATATCCGTCACCGTAAACTGTATCATAACCATTAGGATATGATATATTAAGCGCATATTCCACAATTGTACGCAGCTTTTCTTTCACTGCTGAATTGAGTGATATCCCTCCTGTTTCAAAATCATTTATGGTAGTCATCAGTTGTCGGATCGCCTCATACACATATGATGACGAGCCTTCATAATAGCTTCCATCCGAGGTGACTATATTATCCAGCAGCAGACCCACTCTGGTAACGGCAAGTGTCTGCCAGTCCTGAGCCTTGTCAAATTCATTAAAATATGATGACAGTCTGTTCAGTCCCAAAACCTGAAATGTTCCCCAGTTATGGTTTGCACGGAAGTTTTCTTTCTTCTCAAGATACTCTCCCAACTCGTGCATGTACGACAGATATTTGACTTCTTTATCGGGTGTCATATATTCCGATTTTGAAAGCCAATAGTGACACTTGGTAAGCTCTCTGGCGCGTATGGCTGTAGGCAGTCCACCTCCGCCGCCGATACCGGATGTATATTCGGCATCAATATAATCCATAAGCATATCTATCGCAGTCTGCGCCGTCCCCTCATCAGATTTGACCCGGTAATAGTTTGCCATTGATGTCATCCAATACATTCTGTGCATGTACCTTACAAACTCTGTATCTATACTTTCAGATTGAGCTTCGCTATCGTTGAGCTTCGTCCATGGAATGGTCCCTGCTCCGTTAAAGGATATGATCGTCTGCTTAGTACTGTTCCAGCTCAGACTGCTCTCCTTCCATGTATTATCGTTCAGAAGCCAAGCCATCGCATCCGCACCGGACCCGTTCAACGGTGTTCTGCCTCTTAATTTCAGGCTTGCACCAGTTATCGTTTTACCCGAAAGCGATGACAGATCAAACTGTATATATGCGCGTTTTGTCCCACTGCCCAATATACCGTTGCTGCTTGTTCGTTCGGCGATATACATAGATGTCGCACTGCCGTAATTGGTTGATTGGTTGGTAAAGTCTATATATGTATCCTGAGCCGAATAGAATGTTCGCTCCTCACCGTCCGCTGTAAGTGTAAGGACAATACCATTGTTATTTTCTTTTGTATAAACTTCTATCTCGGACGAGGTCGTATCATATCCGGTAAGCTCTATAGTATACTTTGACGCACTCTTTATCACAGATGACACATCAAGTGTTACATTGCTATATTTATTTGTAAATGTCATATTCCCGATATATGACACGCCTTGCCACATCACTCCGAGCTTACAAAGATTATTGTTAATTGTATTGGTTCCACCGCTCATCTCGTCTATTATGGGTGAAGTCTTTTGCCTGTAATGCGACAGGAGCAGTGTCTTTGCCGTTTCATAATCGCCATAGTTTACATACGGAGCAATATTACTCAGCTCTCCCGTAAGATCAAGCTTTGAAAAAAAACCTGCATCGTTTGCAGTATAGCCCGCAAAGACCGTTATGCCATACATTAAATTACACATCATACCTACGGCAAGAATTAAGCAGATGATATTCTTTTTTTTCATTTTTGCTTCATCCTTCCTGATTTTATTTTCTTGAGCATAATGTTGAAACTGATTTACAAATAATATAATTTACTCTTAAAAGAATCTGAATGAGTATACTTAATATTAAAACAAAAGAAATCCATTTTTTCCGTCAAATCTCATAATAGCTGACTACTTTTATTCCACACAAATATTCCATACAACACAATTTTTACCTCTACATTCCCATGTAAATACTGCTACAGGGCGTGGCAAAACCTCGCCGGTATCAATACGAGCCCAACCTTGCACTTGGGGTTTTGTCGCACCATTTATAATTTCAACACCAAACTGAATCTTTTCGTTAGTACTTAATGTGATTACTCTTCTGTCATGCTTAGCAATTATTTTATTTTCTGAAGCGTAGTATATAATTTCATCCGCATCAAAATGGAATAAGGCTTTATAGCTGTGTACTTTATCATCTTCCGGAATTAAAGTATCGCAAACACGCCATCTTAAAAGCCGTTTTTCAAATTTAATTTCACGCCCATGGATGACATTCACACAATTGTTTCCATCAGAAAATCCATCGCTGTAAGCTCCTTTTGCGTAATCAAAATCACTGTTACTTATCCAGTCTGCATCTATGGGGACATTCGTTGTATAGGTTTCCTTTTTTCCTACTCTATGCTGTGGCATACCGTCTACCATAATCACATTATGGGCCATACTTGATAACGCATACAAATGATGCGGAGAATAATCGTAATTATAAACCCCACCTTCTGTAAGAAGGATTGTATTCCCATACACTATCACAAAATTCAATTTATCTTCGTGTTGATGACTAAATCCAAAAGGCCCCACATCAAATGCTGTATACACATCATTTTCCGTATAGCCTGTACGCATAATTGCATAGCCTGCGTACGGAAGAAACAATGACTTTTCACTTGGAATATTCCCGCTTCTTCCATCATCGGCAAACCACAGAAAATCATCGCGCTTATCAAACAGGCTATATGCTGTTTTAAAAACCTGTGCTAATGGTTTCCATGGGGAATCATTAAATGCGGGAGCAGTACGGTTCGGAGTAGCTATTTTGAGCAGATATTCAAATACTTTTTCAAATTTTTCTATATCTATATCAAGCTCTGCTCCATTTGCTTTTGCAATTTTAATGGCAGAAACTATATGCTCCACCGCACCGCACTGATATGTAGGTGTAAGTTCTATCTGTGCACCATCGGGATAAAATTGCACATCTATAATTTTTTGAATTCTTCTTACTGCAATTTTCTTCCATTTAGCTGCATTTTTATGTTCGGGTAACATAACTGCCGCAACTAAGAGACCTGCTGTCGCAGCAGCTCCCCAATTTCCAAAGGTATCTCCTGCACGAGAATCCGCAAGGTAATCCGCCTGAGAAATCACGCCATCAAAAAATTTTACTATTGTATCTGCAGTAATGCTTTTACTTTTTCTAAAAGCCTCAAAGCTTTCCCACCAAGGTTCAATAAGCCTTAATCCTGCATCAAGAAAATGAGACAGTCTACCCGGCTCATAAGCAGTTCCAATGATAAATGATACCCCTTTGTCTATAAAAATCGGGATTTCTTTTAGCCACTGGGCAAGCTCGAATGAAAACTCCTGTGTATAGCACTCATCACGCTTTTTCTCATATGCTCTTGCCAGACTTGACCAATGCAAATGTCTGTTCCATGCAATCGTCCATTGCGAATAATCCATCGAGTCAGCCTTCCAGTCAAATGGCTCTATTCTTTCAGGGGCGTGTACAACAGGTTTTGGCTGAAAAATATGAGAGCAAGCCATGTCTGCAATTTTGATATCCTCGTCACTGCAATTGTGCACAGGGAATACGGGAGAAGTCCTGTTCCTGAAATATTCAGCAAATCTCTGTTTTGCAGTCGAAAGGTCTTTATTTTCAAGAGCATTTTCTGCACCTGCTTTTTGTAAAAATCCTTTTGAAAAAGACTTAATTATTTCTTCAGCACGATTTTCTTCCGATAAAACTTCGAAAGAAGCCTTAAATTCTTTTTTCTCCTTTTCACAGATAAGTGCAACAACTACCGCTTTACCTTTAAAATTTCTTAGCCAGCTGTTAAGCTTTGGGCTTTTCCATGGTGAACACTCAGAAAATAAATCCTGAATAAGAATACTATCATTTATATGATTGTGGAAATCTCCTCCAAATGCAAATTCCTGCGAAGCTTCTTCATTATCAGAAAAATTGTTCCATTGCTCAACCGTAAACACTGCAAAATGCATGTTTTCTTCTTTGCCTTGCCATTTTGCGTTTATCCGTGTGATATAACCAAGATCATCAGGAACAGTTACCCCATAACCGTAGGCTTTCAATATAAGATCGGACTTTTTTAAATATTTAACTAACTGCACAAAAACTCCTCCGTTTAGTTATTATTCTACATATTTATTATTTCTTAGTGCTTTTCCGGATACAACATCTACGATCTATACATAGTGTCATTATCCTGTGAACTGATGTCGGAAGCATCTTGAAATATTAAATCAAACAGCATATTTGCAAACAACTCATGCATTTCCGGTTTGGGGTGATTTATGTAATTTGCCAACAACTGTGTTGTATCCTGAGTTTCGTTCAATTTTTTCCACTCCGAATAACAGTCACAGACAACAATACCCATTTCGCTTGCCAGTTTGATTGCCGAGCTAATATAAAGGTCCATTTTTCCGCTGTTTTGATACTGCGCGGTCCGAGCTGCATATTCCAAATGCTCATGTGCAGTGAGTGGCGATACATAAGTATTAAGCATATTGGGTGTCATAAATATAATATCGGTGTCAATACGAGCACATTCTTCAAATATTATCCTAAGGGAAGCTAAATATTCTTCCAAAGTACCATTTACATCGTTTAACCCGAAACAAACTATGACAAGATCCGGAGAATGTGCAATAACCTGTTTTTGCAGTCTGGTTAAAGAGGTTTTTGCACTTACTCCGCCAATGCCTGCATTTATAACATTTACAGGCACATAATTTCTTACATTAAGTATCTTTTCCCTGAGCAAATTCCAATACACGGTTTCATAGTTAATTTCATCTGTCCCCAATGCTCCGTGTGTTATACTGTCCCCAAAAGCAACAATGGTAATCGGGCCCTCTTTTTCAAGTCCTGCTCTATCCAAGAATACCTTATCTCTAATATGCATTTGTTGTCCTTTCTGTATCGAAATTCATTTGTTCAATAACTATTTGGTACATTTAATAGTTGCATCAATCTTTCAATTACCACAGCAACTTCTGCTCTTGTTGCACTATTCTCTGCCAAAAATAAACCGTCAGGATACCCTTTAACTATACCTATAGAAACAGCATCAGTTATATCGTCAACAGCCCATTCAGGGAAATTGTAATTGTCTGAGAATGAAACTGTATTTCTTTCAACGGATTTACCATTAAGCAAATGATATGTATTCATAATTATCCGGCACAATTCTGCACGGGTAATGTTTTTATACGGAGCAAAGCCGTCACCGGTTCCTGATACAATATTGTGTTTAGCCGCCGTCTCTATAACTTTTGCAAACCAACTATCCTCACTGACATCTGAAAACAATCCTTGATACGCATCATTTGTATCAAGTTTTGCGGCACGTACAATCATCGCTGTAACCTCTGCCCTGCTTGTAGTTCTGTCAGGATAAAACAGGTTTCCTTCTCCGTTTACAACGCCGGCATTATATAAATCCATGATAAACTCTTTTGCCCAATGTGAGGATATATCATCAAACGGATTTTCAGTTTCTGTTGAATTGTCACCACCTGTTATCCAGGTGCCACTACCGCTATTGCCGCCACCGCCGCCACCTGAACTACCACCCACATGACCTGCACTCGGAACATAACTATCTTGTTTACCCGTAGAATTTTGGCCACCTGATGAGCTGTTTTCACTATAAAAAACAAAATCACCAACTTTTTTGCTGTATACAACACTTTGATTGTCATTTGCATAAAATGCACAAACATCTTGCATCTTTAAAGCCTCTTCTATACTGTCTGAGGAAAGCTTTTCCACAGGCTTTTGAGGTGCGTTTTCTATTATAGGTGCAACTCTGTAGTTACCGTTTCCACTAACAGAAAAGCGTATAGGTTTATCCATCTCACCGCTTAAAATTTCAAATTCCCCAAATGTTCTTGTGCCTGCTTTAATATCAGTATCATTCATGTTTGAAAAGATAAGCGTGCCATCCCACTCTTTTTTCGTTGTCAACACCGTATCATCGTAAATTTCAGCTTTAAGCATTCCCCCGTCAAAAGGATACTCTATTTCCATTTGTGAAAGAGTTGTAACAGCATTGTTATCAACTATACTATAACGCAAATTTTTAGAGTAAGTGCCTATTACAACACATCCGTTCAGTCTGAAATACGGAACTATATCTCCGTTAAACCTGACTGTATCACACGAATAAGGTGCTTTTATCATAATATAGTCTTTTTCCGTATCGAAATCATCTGAACACTCAACCTCAACAAATTTACCCTTGTACGAAACAGACACATCTGACAAAACTCTGTTTGTATTTAAAAGTATTTCATTACTTTCTTCGATATCCTTGACAGCAGCAGCCGACAACATGATTGTTTCATTAGCAGCATTTTTTTCTATATAAACCATTCCTGCGTCTGCATCATATGCACCAAATCTATTGATTTTTTGCGGATTATTATTTACATAGTATAGCCCTTGCGCTCCATCAGGCAAACTGATTTTAAATGCTGTAGCATTATTATCCTCATTTGACGAAACGGGTACCTCAACCGTGTTTATATCTTGCGCCACATTTTCAAACGGATATAAAAGCACGCTCATATAAACATTTTTGTCACTGTTTATCACATACGACAAATGATGTCCAAGTGGGTTTTTGGCAATTTCTGCCAAACTAAGATTTGATGGACTTACAGGAACAACACTCAAATTAGCCCCGCTGTCATAGCCTGTTTTTAGAATTTTACTTGCAGGATCCAAACTCATTATACTGTTGGTGGCATTTACATGCCAAACCTGATTGTATTTATTCTGCTGCCCATTCAAATTTTCCAAGAAATCTGTCACTATATAAAACTTATGATTTTTAACAAAGGTAAGCTTTCTTGTATGGACCGCTTCCTCCGGGTATGCGTGCGATTCTCCGCTGTAAAAATCCATTTTACTGTTCATGGACATTGATACGGATGAATCATCAAACAATGATTCATCACCCACAAACTTTTGTCCGTGATCGTTTATCTCCACCGTGCTGTGAGACTCAGCGCGACTTGTTTGCCACGCAACTGCAGGGTGGCGCGCATCATAGGATGCTCTACCCGTATCCCTAAGTAAAATTCTATCATATGCATAAAGGTTTATATGATTCATATGATGATGCCCGTGACTTCCGCCGATTCTGCCTATAATAAATGCCGCAACTCCCCTACTCGTCCAATCTGAGCGCATTACCCCAAGTTTTCCTATGGGTGCAAAATATGATGTGTAATCAGGCAGTGTTCCCTCTTCTCCATTCGTTCCATAATAAAGGAGCTCATCATCATTAAGATTTTTTGCCGCAGCAAGTATCCTTTTGTCCATATCTCTTTTTATACCACCGTCACCCCAACGGAACTGATGCTTATCAGGCTGAGTTAAATTCATCTGCGATACTGCAAACTTACGATAGTATTCACCAAACTCTTCAGGCATGGAAATGTCGCTACCTTTTACAACATCGTAAAAATTACTTATCTCTTCTAATACACCTGCATCATATCCACTTGATGATTCACGGTAACTGCCGTCCTCAAAAAGACACTGATCTACCCATTCGAGCATTCTTTCATTTGCTTTTTCAATATAACGGTCTCTGTCGGCAAATTCAGGAAAATATACACAAAACCGAAGAAGAGAACCTATTACCGCAGAAAGTCCGTTAAGGTTTATCTGCCCCTCCATCGGAGGTCCTGACATTGCCTCTGTTTCCTGCCACATAAATTTTATAAGCGCGCCGAAAGAAACCGGATCAAGCACCGTAAAACGCAATGCACTGAAAAAACATTCCTCCGAATTTCCACTGTTACGAAATGCTGCATTAAGCCTTTTTTCAGAAGCATACTGGTCATTTGTAAGACCGTTTACATCCTTAATATAATCAATAAGAATTTCAAGGGCTTTTCTTTGATATTCCGAATTATTGGATTCTCTTGCTTCTACAAAAAACGAAGAAAGATTTACAAGCCGGTTTGTTACATTATAGTGCTGCAAATGCGCATCCGCAGCATTTTCCCAAGTATATCCCCCCACAATTCCCTGAAAACTGAAAATCTGATTAGGGTACAAAAGCCATGTTATTTCCTTTTCGTCCCACATAGTTGTAATACTTGATTTAAATACAACAACCTCTTTCCCTTCAACAGTAGAGCTTCCATATAATTTCAGAGTTGCACGGGAAATCGGAATGTCTGGATCAAGATTAGATGTATCGAAACGAATATGTGCCTGCCTTGTTCCGTTCGATGCAGGCGATATTCCTCCGTCAATTTCCGTATTTGCATCAGGAAGCCATTCGCTAACAAGAATTTTATCTTCCTCTCCATAGTTTAGACTTGCATAACGACCTGCGCGTATATACATATCGCCTATACACGGGCAGATAAAAGTTTCTCCACCCTGTTCTACCTCCAAATATGCTACATTTTCCCCTGATTCACTTGAATTAAAAGAAACTATTGCTTCTGTTCCTTCTTCTCCAAAATCACGCTTGAGCATATGAAGGGTGAAACAAGCTACACCAATATCAGTAAGACCGCTAACATCTACATCATACCACCCGGGAGTTTCCGATACTGTAAATATATCCGATATAGGTGCCTGTGAATAATATATATCATTATATTGTGCTTTTGCTGAAAACGGATCACGGACTTTAGACAGTGTAGGCTCTAATGTACGATTTTGATAGTAATACATTAAATCGGATTTAGCCTTATAATAATCTCCACTTTTTACATCGTTTTCTACCGTCTTTAGTTCTTGGCAATAATCGTAATTGATTTTGCTTTTTACTACCCAACTACCGTTTTCCCAAACACCAAAGAATTCCTCATCGGAAAGTCTTCCGGGGTCGGTAAAGACTGACTCTGAAGCACTTACTACATCAACAAACGAAACAGACACCATCAAGATTGTCATAGAAAGTATAATGCTTATTATTCTTTTCATTGTATCGTTCCTCCGTTATTTTGCAGCTCGCCCGATTAAAACAACAGCTTCTGCGCGTGTTGCAAGTCCTCTCGGAGCAAATGCACCGTTTTCATAGCCATGTATCATTCCTGCCGCCGATAAGCTCTCAACCGCCCTATAAGCATATTGTGAAATTTCATTGGCATCACTGAAGTTAATTGTGGTGCCTTCGGCAATTGATCTATAGCAATAATCGAGTGTGCGCTTCACCATAACGGCAATATCCTGTCTGCTGATATTTGCATTTGGTAAAAACTCCGTCTCGGAAATTCCCGATACAATCCCACATGAAACGCCTCTTTTTACAATATCATAATACCAGTTTTCAGGCGAGACATCAGAAAACTTTATATCTTTTTCTTCAATTGCCGTAACATTCATAGACAGCAACAATATTTTCAGAAACTCCGCACGGGTTATAGCCCTTGTCGGCTCAAACTTGCCGTTTGACGGAATGCTCAGCACTCCCTTTCGAGCAAAAGATTCAATATATTCCTTTGCCCAGGTATAATCCTCAATATCATTATAGTATATTTTAACAGTTGTACTCGTCATTCCGCCGGATGAAGCCGATGTGGGATATGAAACAAAAGAACTATTGCTGCTGACAAATGAGCCACTGCTACTACCACCGCCGCCACCGCCGGATGACTCTTTTGCGGCAACATATACATTAAAAGTTTTAACTGCAGTTCCTGTGTTCCCGTATTTTGCGGTCATGGTAAGCTTTACCAAAGTTCTTGTACTCGGTCTTGATACAAGCTTTCCCTCATCCGAAATAATTGACGGCTTGTCTGACTTCCATGTAATTACACTTGCATTTTTTGGTCCTATCGTCGGTAAGCTGATATCTGTTGTTATATTACCTGTATTGCCTAAGTTCACACTATTGGCATCTTCCTCGGCAAGTTTATTGTCATCTGCCACATAATAAATTCCTATAGACGAAACATCTACATTGTCACCTGAAAACTTGAATTTAACTCTTTTTGCCTCAACAGCGGAATTAATATCAAGAGTTTGTGAACTGCCTATTTGTGTAAATGTATCCCCCGAAGTTGTATTTGAGGCATATACCGACACATTTGAGAATGTACCTACAACCTTGGTTTTATTAAATTTTGTTGATGCAACTGTCGCATTTGGAAATGTTAAAATAATATATTTATCATCATCTGTTGATGATGGTCCCCAACTTGTATCAGGGTTATTATCGGCAACATTTGCAAACGGAGTGTCAATCCTGTCCGTACTTCCGCTGATAGTTGAATTCAGAGCATAATTGCGTTCGGGAACTTTGAATACAAATTCCTTTTTTTCACTCTTTTCAGTACCTTTTTGAACAACTGCGCTAAGGGTTACCTCTGTAATTTTCATATCGTCAAACTGCTTTAAGGTAACCTTTCCTGTTTCGGGATCAATTATTTCAGGGTTAGAGCTTTCCCATAATATATCCGAACCATAAATACCTTTTTTAAGAAGCGGAAGATCATTTGTTAAAAATCCTTCTGTATCAAGAACAAGGTTTTTATAATCTAACGCAACTGCATTCTCATCATTTATTTCGCTCTTTACAACGACATCAAATTTCTTTAACGCTCTGATATTATTCGCCTGAACAAGTGCATAAAGTTGCACATCTGCATCAGGCTCATTCGATGCGGGTCGGTTTACCCGCCCTGACGCATTAAGAACTGTAGGGTCTGTAGACAACCATGTTATAGCCGCATCACCGCAAGGTGTCAGTGCAGGCAGCTTTAAATCTCCTGTGACCTGTGTTAAATCACCAAGGTCAATGGACTTAGCAAATGCATCTACACTTTCTTCTATATCTACCCAAACTTTAACATTATCAACAAGATTATATCCTGCGAGACCTTTACCAAAACCAAAAGTCAATCTTGAAATGATATTTCCATTTTCTTTTGTGCTTCCATTTTCTACCTCAAGCTTACCGTCAACATAACAGTCGTATTTATAGTTTGCCATGTCAACTTTAAGTTTAACATTATGCCATGTATTTTTAGCATAATCAAACCTTTTAGCATTTCCGGTAATATCACTAATAATTAGCGATTGTGTTTTCATAGGAAGTCTAAGTATATCACCGCTCAGAGTCGCTGCCTTATTATTACACAGCCAAATATGCCCGTGAGAAGGGCCTTGAGCAAAAACATCAAACTCAAGATTCACCACAGTTTCCATAGGTGCATCCAAAAGTAAATGAACAATTGCATATGTGTTGTCAACTGTTTTTTTGCCTGCTTGAAGAACTTTATTATTTGTGTTTTGCTCGTCTAAAAATTCAGATTCCAACACTTTATTTTCTTCTACCACAAAATTGTACTGATTGGGGTCATTTGCGGTTATACTATTATCAAGCACCCACATATCATTGCCGTTTTCAAGCTTTGTGTCAGGAATTGCACCAAGCTCTATGTCCTCAAAATCCTCATCAACTAAGATATTGTTCTGAACAACAATCGGGTTGATTTTTAGCTCATAATCAAGCTTGGCAGGTACGCCGTCAAAAACACCGATTGCAGACAATGTCACTGTTTTTGCTTCTGATCCGGGAAAAATATACGCCTTATTATCAAAGATAAAAAGCTTATTATTATCTGAACTTTCCCATTGTATTGGCTCTCCGTTTTCTGTTTCTTCAGGAAGGATAAAATCATCTGTTATTCCGTCTGCATTTCCACCAACTATACTATCAATATCTATTTCAGGTTCAATTTTTTTGACTGTCAAATCAAAACCTCTAACAAAAGTTGCCCCACCTTTTTCCATTTTAACTTTAAGAGTTACAGGCATATCATTAAGGTTACGAATGACTGTTGCATGATAATAATTCTCTATTTTTATTACATTTTCATCTGATGATTCCCAGCTAAGCGTGTACTCATCATTGAGCTTATCTAAAAGAGTAAAGCTACTTGCAACAGCTGCTGCACTTTCCCCCTGAGTAAGCATAGTAGCCACATCAAGATTAAAGAATTCATTTGTTAATTCATCATGTGCAATTATTGAAAGCGGTAATTGGCAGAATCCTTTATAGCCGTCTTTCTCAACTACTATCGACAGTGTTACTGCTTTATTCCCTTCCAAAGCTGAAGGGTGTGTTACACTTCCGTCTTCTGCTATTACTCCCTCTTCTGAGCAATAATAGCTCACCTTGGCACCGGCAATACTATTTTCAAGGTCAAGATTTCCCAAAACATTTCCCTCGTTTGTTGCACCAATGCTTTCATATGTAAGACTATCCGCAATCTGCTGTGCTCCGTTCAAGAAAGCCTTCACATTATCAACATACAAATCTACACCTTTTGCCACAGTAGTATCTATACCAAACATCATATTCTGAATATATGCTGCACCATTATTAGAGCTAAGGTTTTTGTACGATGTGTTATTATAATAAGAATCAAATGATGCTCCACCGGAAAGAGTAGACGACATTCTTGCCTTTAATGCTACCGAATTCCAATTTCCCAATGTAAGAGCCATTCTCTGCTTTGCAATATCTAACTGATATCCTGTTCCTACTTTTACTCCTGTAAATGACATAAAAGCTTTGCCAGCAGTATTTCCGGGGCTTATAGTAAGCCGCGGAACCATAGCATCGTTTGTCAATTCATCTACACGCATGTCTGCAGTAACTATCAATTCTGCATCCTTGTCTATTTCTCCAAAATAGGCATAAACACTGTGTATAATCTTGCTTGCATGGGAATAACCGGATTTTTTATAAACTCTGAGTACATTTTCACCATCCTGTTGTGTTGCACCCATAAATGAAACCCATTCTCCGTCCTGCTTTACATTAGCCTGCGCTTCACTATAGTAGGAATCCCTTGCCCACTTGCCATCATCGGGAAGAGTCCCTTCACTTAACCCCTCAAAATCCTCATTAATCAAATATTCCCCTGTATACACAGCAGGGCTGAGTTTTAAGGAAAAACTTTTTTCTAAGCTTTCTTCGCCTTTTACTGCATTAACCGTAAGCTTAACCTCGCGTTCGGCAGGATTAGATACTATAACAGCATTGTCTCCGTAAATCCTCAAAGCAGCGTCATCATCGGAAGACCAGCTAAACGACACTGTTCCGTCTTCGCTTTCAAGAGGCAGCACAAAATCTTCCGAAACGGCATTTTTATCAGGGACTATATCTTCTATTTTGATAGAATCCAATGCCTCCTGCAGTCCCGAAGCAAGCACCTGTGGAGCAAATGTTGCTGATACTGCCAAAACGATAAACAGCGAGAATATCTTAGTTGTCATTTTATTACTTTTCATTTTACCACTTTTCATTTTATCCACCCCGTTATAATACAATTATAACTAACTTAACAATGCCATTAAGCGAATATAAAAACACCTCTGATGCACTGTCCAGACTTGAACTTCCTGATGCAACTATATCCTTAAAGCCTGCCGGCATGATTTTGCCTCTTTCATAATCGTAAATGTAGTAATACGGCGCATCGCTATCTTTAAATATCAGCGAATATTTTTCACTGTTACTGCCGTCTTCCGATACGCTTAAATGAAGGATATTTTCGTATTCTGTGCTGTAGTCCGACAAAGCCTTGTATTGGGTTTCCGTAACTATGCCAAAAACCTGCTTATTTCCTGTTCCGCTTCGCTCATAATAAGGATATCCCGGTGTTAAATGCTCCGGATTTTTTGCATCGTAACCTGTATGGATTTGCTCTGCCGTTATAATCTCGCCACGGAAGTTCTTGGAAAAACGGAATATATCTCCGCATTGTGCGTTTACAAGCATATTATACGCCGGTGCATCCATAGCGGTCTGATACTGGAATTCCTTTCCATCTTCATAACCGGAAACCTTGACATACATGTCCCCTTCTTCATTTCTCTGCATAGTTGCCTCCTGGACAACGCAGAACGAAACATTATCGTTAAAATAAACCTGTTTATCCGAGTCTATATCAGTCTGAAAAACAATAGCACCTGCAACATTACCGTCATCAGTCTCATCAAATCCCTGACATGCATATTCACCGGAGCTATATTTCATGGCACTTTGTATATCGTCTTCATTTGTTCCTGCCGGCAAGAAAAATACCATTGTTTTTCCGTCCATGCCAAATGCTCCGCGTGTAATTCCGCCAAATACCCGATCCTCTGCATTGAAGTTACGGTTACCTAATTCACCCATTGGTTTTGAAATGTCAATTCTGTTGATTTTTCCGTCACTGTCAAGCGAATACTTAACAACCGCACCGGCTCTTAAATGTGAATATTGTTCCTGAGTACTTTTGTATGAAGCACCGTCAATGCTAACCTTTCCAGACAATTGGAAAAGATCCATTGTTTGAGAGTCCTTACCGATTATGTAATACTTGTCCTTTTCCTTAGTTTGCTCGGTAGTGGTTCCCGTAATTATTCTTACAAATACAGGATCCTCCTCGTTCTCATCCATGCCAACTCTGTAAAGATACCCGTACTTTAAATTACCCTGCTTAACATCTGTATCAACATCTACAACTTCACCTTCTGTGTTAATCACGGCCTCGCAGTAAGAACCGACTCTTACCTGTGAAATATCGGTAAACAATCCCGTTTTTGTGGAATATACCCTGTATTCACTACTACCGATAACAATATATTCACTGTTTTTGTATATACTCGATATTTCACCACGGACTTTTTGGTCTAACTTTATAATATCAAAATTTTTCTCGTCAGGACTTACATAAACCTCCAAAAACGCCTCCTCGTCGATATCGGATATGGAAATGGTTTCTCCCCGATAATTTTTCAAGGTATATTCTGTTTCCGCCTCTTCGTCTAAATCTATTACATTGCTTCCGGTCGTAAGGCTGTCCTTAAGATAAATTTTATTATTATACACATTTACATGGTCAACCTGATGCACCTCGCTCAAGGTAAGCTTTGCAACATCGTAATAACCGTCAGCATCGTTATCTATCAAAATAAAATCAGCATTTGGCCACGAAAAGATTTCCTTGTCGTACCCGTTATATGCCTTTTTGTTGCAAACAACACGGAAAGTATCGGAAAGCTTAACTGACTTTTTTCTGTCGTTTTCATCAAGATATTTAAGTTCCGTAGCTGTGCTGCTCTCAACATCTCTTCCCGATAATTTCATGGTTTCATTTTTGCGTGACAGCGCGACAGAGCCCAAGACTCCGTCACCGTCATCATCATTTCCGTAAAAATCCACTCTGTAGCCCAGATAATCAGCTACATCTGTATTACCTGTTTTATATCTGAGCCCGTCAATAATAACCTCATTCTCTGATAGTATTTCATCACCGTACAGGCTTGATTCATGAGTTGCCTCAACAACGCCTGTATGCTTTCCGCCGTCATATATTCCATCAAGAAGAGTTGTGCCCTTTGAAACAACATAGCTCTCGCCCTGCTGTTCCATTATATCTATATCAAGTGCATTGTCTAAAAGCAATGCAACCTGTCCTCTTTTTAACGGTTTCCCTATTGAGAAATCAGAATTAACATCTTTCAAGAGTCCCAAGCGGACTGCCTGCTCCATATACGGAGTGTACCATGTACTATCATCCTCTGCAGGCTTTATCACAGCTCCGTAACCGAGAGCGCAAATTAAAGACTTAACCACCTGCTCATATGTAACATATGAGTCAGGGTCAAACTTGTTTTGTCCAACACCTATCATCAACCCCAATCCGCACGCAAAGTTCACATAAGGCGTTGCCCAATAATCCTCTGTAATATCCGTAAAAAGCTTCTCCGTTCTCATTGCCTCTGCAACAGATTCAAGCGATGATACTCTTATAAGTACCGTTGCAAATTCACTTCTTGTGATTTCTCGCTCGGTTTCAAGTCCACCGTCGGGAGTTCCTTTCATTATGCCAAAGCTTTCCATTCTTTGCACGCTTGTGATGTATCTTTCATCACCCTGCGCAGATGCCGACATTACGGCAGAAAAAACGAATATAAAGCTCAATGTAATCAAAAATAGCTTTTTCACATTCTCTCCTCCTTTATCCTTATCCGGCCTTACCGTTAAAATTCCCTCATTATCAACGGGTAAAACAGGTGCTGTCAAAAACAGAAAATTTTTCAATAATAATTCGTGTTATGATGTGCACCTGTTTTTACCGATTTAATTATTTATCCTTTATCTAATACGCAGATAGCTTTTATTCCGGCTTAGCAACCACATCTGCAAGCGGCTCTATGTTGTACAAATCGTCCCAAATGAACGCACGGAGTGCATAACCACTGCCGCTTGGTACATTAAGGCTTACGCTCATGTCATTTACCAATTCTTTTGAAAAATCCATTGATGTTAACGCTACCTTTTCAAATCTTCCTCCATTATACAGAGCTAATGCCAAAGTACCCTTTTGCGGTGTTTGGCTATCACCTATAAATGCAACTCTTGCAGCTGCAACACCCTCGCTTATACTGTTGGCCATTTTACCGTTTATATAAATTGTAGGTGTTAAGCCTCCCGAATAATCGTCTGTGTATGTGCGCTCTGCAATCAACTTGGGTTTTGCTTCATCACTTATTGCTGATTCTGAACTCTGAAGTACTATAACCGGTGCATCAGATGCTGTATTCTGAATCTTAAGTGTCGCAATACCATCTTCAGGAATTGACAAAATATAGTCTGTAACATCTACAGTAAAG
>JAFSXU010000049.1 GCA_017443895.1 Clostridia bacterium | reverse complement strand
ATGCCCGAAATGGTCAATTGCAAGCGGAACCTCATAGCCTATAACATCACGCACATCTTTTACATATTGTTCAAGCACATCCATTCCCTTTTGCGTTAGGTGAATACCGGTTGCATGGTGCGGAATTGTAAATGTTTCATAGTTCTTGCCAAGCATCATGTCCATATCCACAGATCCGCCCTGATGCATTATGGCTTTCATTGAATATTTTTTTATATCCTCCAAAAATCCGACAGGTGCGTTAAGACAACCCTCTTCATCAAGTAAATGCTCAATTCCAAGATCCATTTTAAGGAATGTAAAGCCCTGTTCAATACGCTTTTTCAAGGCATTTCCCATATCCTTGCCCGTATGCTTTCCGTCAACATCGGTATCGCAATACATTCTTACCTTATCACGGAACTTTCCGCCTAAGAGCTGCCACAAAGGTACGCCCCACGCTTTACCTGCAAGGTCCCAAAGTGCAATTTCCAGTCCTGAAACTCCGCCGCCCTGACGGGAATGTCCGCCAAACTGCTTTATACGCCGAAACAGCTTGTCAACATTACACGGATTTTCGCCGACAAGTCTTGATTTTAACATAAGCGCATATGTTGCACTTGATGCATCTCTTACCTCGCCGTAGCCTACTATGCCCTGGTTTGTGTATACCTTTATAAGCGGACAGTGCTTTGGTGCGCCGTTTATGTTTGCAACTCTGATATCCGTTATTTTAAGCTGTGACGGTTCGGAACAAATATTTACGCTTTTGCTGACGGTCTCCTTTAAACATTCACTCATATCTCACACCTCGTATTCTTTTATTTTACTGCATTGTAACATATCCCAATATATTATAACACCTAAAATCCGAATTAAAAGGTTGACTTTCCGAAACAAAAATACTATAATAACCTTGTTATATGGAGGTGTCTATCGTGATTTTTGAACAAGAAACAATCGGCTTTCAGATTTTAGATGTTTTCCTTTTAGACCAGGGATATACAAAAAAATATAATTACAAGCGTAATTTTGATGCCTTGTCGTTCAGACTTGAAGCAGACACCGTAATAGAATACAGTAAAAAAGCGCTTGAATTTACGGATAACTCCATCGGCTTTTTTCCATCAGATGTAGATTATATGCGCACCTCGAACAGGGATAAGATTATAGTTGTACATTTTAAATCCTTTAATTATCATTCCAATGAAATAGAATGCTTTTATCCGTCTGAACACGAAAAATACGCAAAGCTTTTTAAAACAATATATGATTGCTGGAATAAAAAAAATATATCTTACAAGCACGAATCCGCATCGGTTTTAAACCTTATATTTGCAGAGCTTTATAAGGACAACAAAAAGGAATACAAATACACCTCAAAAATCAGTGCATCGGTTAAATATATAGAGGACAATTACCTCAAAAAAGATTTTTCACTGACAACTGCCGCAAAAAAATCATACATGAGCGATACATATTTCAGAAAGCTTTTTAAGGAAGAATTTGGTGTATCACCAAAGCAATATATAATCGAGCACAGAATAAAATATGCGGCATCATTGATAATCGCCGGCTACTACACCTTACAGGAAATATCCGACCTTTGCGGATACAATGACTATAAGCATTTTTCTGTTGAATTTAAAAAGGTAACAGGTAAATCCCCGTCAAAGTATGTATACCGTTTTGAAGAATGATGTGTATTGAATTTTTAAAATGAAAGGCTATAATCCCATCGTCCTATTTGATATTTACACAAAATCAGGGAAATGCTCTATACCTTCGCTTTGCTCTTATTGAACATACTCCCTTTCTGTACCGTCACGGAATGTGTAAATACAAACCTGTTGTTATACACTGTTATGTGTTTATAAACAGTGTTTACATTTATGAAGATAAGATTATAATCACATTCAATTACAAAGACGGCGAAAAAACATTGATTTTTCAGACTTAGAAAAAATTGCAAAAAAGAAGAACTCCGATAATCCAAACGATTATCAGAGTTCACCTTTCAAAGTGATTGTGTCTGCACTCATATTATGATACAATTAAATGAATTTACAAAAGTGGGACACTGTTAAACAAAATTTATATTTAAATTAGCCCATATAACAATTCTGTATGTGAGTCATTTTTCAATAACCTTAAAAGAAAGAGGAACTATATCGATACAAATATCCTACCATTGAGGAATTTAAGAGAAGTTTTGATAAGTATATTAGTTTCTATAACGATAAACGACCTAATACCTCTCTTAGGTACAAAACTCCAACCGACTTTTAAGCCGGTTATTATCACAAATAAGGCATTTTAGTCGCAAAATAATATAACAACAGTGGTTCAAATTTATAAATAAAATCATAATTTTTATCAAATCAGACTTTTTCATTCATACTTCAGATTAGTGGGTTTGTTCAGTTTTATGCATTGTTGTTTTCTATCATTTTATATAAGCTATAACTTTGCACTTATTTTCGCATTATAATCGATCAATGAAAGTATTTCTTCTTCATTAACGGAGTCGGGAATTTCAACCGTTATTTTATAGTTTCTTGCACTGTCTT
>JAFSXU010000048.1 GCA_017443895.1 Clostridia bacterium | reverse complement strand
CTGCGATATTTTGGCGTAAACACTATATGATACTTGCACATATAGCGTGTATGTGATAAACTTGGCATAAAGACATCTCCTTTCATATGTATAATTTGGCTTGAACACCTTTATTATACTACATTGGCGATGTCTTTTCTACGCTTAAGCTTTAATCTACCCGCATAGCGGGCAGTTTTTGAGGCTGCTCTACGCAGCCTCCTTGATTAAAATACTTAACAAAAAACGGCAAGATTTAAAATCTTGCCGTTTTTATATGTTTATCAAGTATTTTTAATCAGTCGTCTTTGAAAATTTTTTTATCATATACAGTGTTCCGACTGTAAGCAATATACCAATTCCTAATGGAACAAACGGATTATTTATAACGCCTGCGATTATGTATGAAATACATGAAATTGTTGCGATTACAACAACATACGGGAGCTGTGTGGACACATGGTTAATATGATTACACTGTGCACCTGCTGATGCCATAATAGTTGTATCAGAGATTGGTGAGCAGTGGTCGCCGCATACAGCACCTGCCATACAAGCCGAGATTGAAATAATCATCATTGTCGGGTTTACTGCCGAGAATGCATTTACAACAATCGGGATAAGTATGCCGAATGTACCCCATGATGTGCCTGTAGCAAATGCTAAGAAGCAAGATACTATAAAGATTATAGCAGGGAGCATTCTTATAAAGCTACCTGAGAATGTGCTGACAACCGATGCAACATACTCGCTTGCACCCAAGCTTTCGGTTGTTGTTTTAAGAGTCCATGCGAATGTCAAAATCAAGATTGCAGGAACCATTGCTTTAAAACCTTCAGGCACACAAGCAATTGATTCAGAGAACTTTAATACCCGTCTTGACATATAGAATATAACTGTTACAACAAAGGCAACGAAACTGCCAAGCATAAGTCCCATTGAAGCATCACACTCTGAGAATGCCTCGATAAATCCCTTACCACTGAAAAATCCACCTGTATAAATCATACCGATAACGCACGCAATAATTAAAACAACAATTGGGAATACAAGGTCAATAACCGTGCCTTTTGAGTTTACGACCTCGTCCTGTGCGTCGCTGTACGGACGGTCAGGTGTTGTGTAAATATCGCCTTTTATTGCATTTTTCTCATGTGTAAGCATTGGTCCGAAGTCAACCTTTAGAAGAACTATTGCAAGCATTGCAACGATAGTGAGCAGTGCATAGAAGTTATAAGGAATAGCCTGAAGGAAAATAGAAAATCCGTCAGCGCCTTCAACATAACCTGCAACTGCGGCTGCCCATGATGAAATCGGAGCAATAATACAAATCGGTGCAGCTGTTGCATCAATCAAGTATGCAAGCTTTGCCCTTGAAACATTGTGCTCGTCTGTTATCGGTCTCATAACAGAACCAACTGTAAGACAGTTAAAATAGTCGTCGATAAAGATAAGAATACCTAAAACTATTGCAGAAAGCTGTGCACCAACTCTTGTCTTAATATGCTTTTTTGCCCATTCTCCGAATGCGTGAGAACCGCCTGCACGGTTAAGCATACAAACCATACTTCCTAATATTACCAAGAATACAAGTATTCCAATATTATAAGGATCGGACAATACTCCTAAAATTCCGTCCTGGAACACATGAAGTACCGCACCTTCAATATTGAAGTTTGCATACAACAAACCACCAATCGCAATTCCTGCAAAGAGGGAAGAATAAACCTCTTTTGTAAGAAGTGCAAGAGTGATAGCTACAAGTGGTGGTAAAAGTGACCAGAATGTAGCATAGATTGCCGGTAAATTAGTTGCTAATTCGTTCATAAAATCCCCCCTGAATTTAATTTAACACAAATATTATATAACTAAAACATACAAAAATCAAGTAAAATTGATATTTTATACAGAAAATCTGAATTTTATACAAAAAAGAATTGCAGAGTACACAGATACTCTGCAATTTTGGAATTTTTCAGTTAAAAATTTTGCGGATAAGTTCTGCAACTTTATCAGTGAGTGTAGGAAGTATATAATCTGAAAATACAGTGTAATAGTGGTTATAATCCTTCCACCAAGCTATCATCTCGGTTGCTTTTTCATTGGCAATCGAGTGCGCTTTATCTGCACTGAAACCGTCTTCAACAGCCTTTTGATACGCAGCTTTTACATCGGCACTCATCATCTCGTCCGAAAATCCTCCTATATCGATAAACCCGAGAACCTTTTCGTTGTCCTTATACTCCCCGTATAATTCACGAATAGCCAGATCATATGCATTTGTGCGCTTACCCTTAAAGGTCATACTGTCGCTGTCATAAACCTTGTCTTTTGTAGCACCGTAGTTGCCGGTAGGTGTGTATGTGCCAAAGATTACATATCCGCCCATATCGATAATTGCATCTGCATATGCCTTATCAAATGCCTTAAAATCTTCTTGTGAGCTTGATGAATCATTTGTACCCATACCGCTTATTGATACTACATCACCGATGTTCATTTGCGTAAGTATGGAGTTTAATCTGCCGTTAGCATAGTAATCGGTATGTTTTTCGCCTGCCTTGCCACTATTATAGAATGCTGAACATACAGTAGAAAGGGAAGCGTATTTTGACAAGTCTGTAGTCGAGGTTGCCGCAATGGTATAACCCCATGAACCGTTTTGCTGAACTGTAGAATCGCCGATTGTCCACCATTGAGGTTTTTGTGATACACCTCTGTCAAGCTTTTTAACACTTACGGATTTTAGCGTGGTATTATCACCAAGCGTTATATCCATTACATCATCACCAAATATCGCAACCTTGTATGTGTCAGTATTAAAACTGCTCTGTGTTCGTGTGAAACCCGAAAGCTTAGAGCTTATTTTCTCACATATTATTTTACCTGTATAAGTTGCACTTACCTCATAAACATTGCCTTTTGCAAGGTGCAGCTTAAATGTTGCACCGTTACCGCTTATACCGTTATTGCTTACGGTTACAGTGCCGTCAATCCCATATCCGCGGTTATCGGAATAAGCTGTATTATTTGATACTGTGGTATAACCTGTCTGAGCATTCGATGTAGTAAAAGAGAAATCAAGACTGTATAATCTTACTTTTATAAACTTAGAAATCTCATTTCCCTGCGAATCTGTTGCAGTAGCACGAATACCTACTGTTTGAGGCTGTGCCGATTTTGTAAGAGTCATAACACCCGTTATGCTGTCAAGAGTAACGCCTGATGGTTTTATGGTATTTTCGTTTGCCTCATCATACAGAGTATATGAAACAGCTCTGTCTGACAGTGTTTGCGCGTTTTTGTCTCTTACCTCTGCCACAAATTCATATTCGCCATGATTACCAACCTCAATACCCGTAGGCGCTTTTACAAAGGATATATTATCCTTGTCACCCAAAAGCTCGATGCTAAACTCTTTTGACTTGCCGTTTATTGTGCATCGTATTGGTAACTCGCCTGAGTCTGCATCGGCATCAATCGTAAGTACAGCTGTTTTTGTACCTGATGATGAAATTGAAACACCGGTGGCAAATTCATCTTCAATGCTCCATTGTGCCATGCCTAAGGCTTGTGAGTCTGAGGTTGTTTTTGCAGATACACTTATATCAACAGTTGCCGTACCGGATTGCGGGATTTGCGCTGTCAGGGGTGAATTTATGATAAAACTGTCCTCGTTTATTTGAGCTTTATAAATTCTTACATTGTTAAGGTCGATATATGCGTTGGTTGCCTTTGACGGCATAACCCTGTAGTAGCTGCCATTTATATAGTCACTGTTTGAAAAGTCGACAACGCCCGTGCTTCCGAGTAAAGCCCCATCTTTTGTATACACATTACACCATGTTTTTTTGCTTGTTGAGTCCATTGACACAACTATATGGTACCATGTGTTTTTTGTGGCAGATGCAATGGTTTTGCCGTTAAAGGTCATAGCCGAGCCTGTAAACGCCAATGTCCATGCAGTGGATGAAACTGCCGTAGGAGAGCCACCTGTATATGAAATGCTTCCGTTATAACCAAAGCGGATATCCTGTTCAAATACGGTCTCGCTTGTCATATTACCAATAGGATAGTAGCCGTATGCACTGTTACCTGAACCGTTTCTTATGTAGCGTAGGAATGATGTGCTTTCGCTGTTTAAAAATTCGTAATGACTACCGTCAGAACCGTCTGAGGACCATTTCCCGAATAAAGAGTCGTTGGGAGTTAAAAGCTTGTATCCTGATAATGCAGTATCGTATTTGTTATAATCTGAGGTATAGCCCGCTTCAGGTAAAATTATTTCCGAATTTGTTGTCTTATCGCCAAGAACTACAAGCGGATTTGATATTTCAACGGTCTTCCCATTGTATGTAACTCTTGCTGTTACCTTGCCGTAGTAGTTTGCAGAGCATTTTTTTAGCTTAAAATTAACTCTTGTCTGCGCGGTTTCGCCAATTTCAACCAGTCCGTATGAGTCGCAGTATACATTGCCTGTTTCGCCTGTGGGAGTTCCGTCTAAAATTCTGAATCCGTCAAAAATCCAGCCGATTTTATAATCTGTAACCCTTTTATCGGGATTGGTCACAAGACTTGTGCCTTGCTCGCCGATGATGCTCAGTGAAATCTCATTGTCACCGTAGGTGTTTTCGTCCGCACCCATTACAAGCTGATTTGAGGCAGGGAATGAGTTGAATGATACACTGCTTATATTTTCGATATAGTCATCACTTATTATACCTGTAACGGTTGAATTTTCAGTTACAGGCGTGTTTGAAAGCTCATAGGATGTAAACAGAGTATCGCTCCGGTTAATCTGCCAGCCCATAAAGTATTCACCAAACATTGATACATCCGGTATGTTTATAACGCTGTCCTTATCCAATACATACTGCTTAAACGATGTCTGATTTAATTTAATATCCACACTGTGATATACAGGCTCAAAATCAGAGGCAGTTGTTTCTCTTACAACTATATTATCAATACAGGTATCCGAGCCTGATGACGGGGACAGCATGTGTATACACTTCCATGAATTTATTGGGTTATTACGGCCTACATTCATATCATACATACCGTGATGGTATTCTGTTTTTTGATCAAGCGATGTTAAGTATACAATAACCTTCTGATTGTCAAAATCGCCCACAACCTTTACATGTATCCATGGATTGCCCGAAATGTCCGTGGTTTTAAAAACAGGATCACTGTAGCTTGTTAGGGTAAAACCACTGTCATCGGACTTGTTGTTTATAACATAGCAGTCCGACGATTTTGGTCTTGCCATTGTAAATACAAAATTCTGATTTGAATATACACCGTGATTGGAGTAATGTGAATTTTTTGATTCAAGTAACTCCAAATCGTTTACATTTACATTGCCCGATGCTTTGTAATCACATTCAAACACAAAGTTTTGAGATATTTGAGGAATTTCAACATAGCCTGAACGGCAAGTACCTGATTTACCCGATACAACGCTCATATATGTGCTTATGCCGTTTGATTGCGTATCGCTCTTTACCTCCATTGTACCCGCCGCCGATACCCACCCGTAGCAGTTATTACTGCTTCCGGAAGCCGTTGCACCTACGGTGCAAGTCTCAAAATCTTGTGAATACAAAACCTGTGGAGTAGGTGTGGGTGTAGGTGTTGGAGCAGGAGTTTGGGTTTGCAAAGGCGTAGGAGTAGGGGTTAAGGGCAATACAGCCACTGCGTTTAGCAGTGGCTGCATAGTTTCTAATGAATCCCAAACGAAGATTTTGTCACCTGTTTTAATATCTGAAATTTCTACTGTTGATGAGTGGTTTACAAATTCGAGTGGGTAGGTTTTAACAGCCTTTAATACACCGTTTTCATAGCTTGCCTTTATTAAAACCGCATTGTCTGTGCCGTTTGCATTAACTGTAACGGTGTTTTCGTTTATAACAATGCCGTTATCGGGAGCTATTACATTACCACTTACACTGATATAGTCATTAAGTGCCGATATGGAGTATTCTCTTGTAACACCTGTGGTGGCGCCTCTTACGGTACTGTTTGTTTCATCAAATGATGAAATATCGTTATATATAAATGCATAGTCTGTGGTTTTATAGCCAAGTTTTTTCATCCCACCTGCAATAATTGCGGCGTCAAACAGTGCAAAATACTGTGTTTGGTGCAGATTATCGCCAACAAGCATATTGTATGTCTGCCAATTGGATATACCGGTCTGTGAAATTGCATCGTTCATATAATTCAGTGCTGAACGGTTCAGGTCAATACACGGAATATCTATCGACTCTGCAAAGTCCACAGCTAAATTTAAACCGCTTGTTGCATTATATGTAAAATATGATTTTGACTGATACTTTCCGCAGTATACCGGGGTTACAAGTATAGGTTGAGCATTCTTTTCCTTAACAGAATTTGAAATTTGGGTCATTCTGTCCTTCATCTGATCCACAGTAATCCTATTTGACGATGATACCGCATCATTTATACCAAAATCCATAATCAGAGTATCACCCTCGCGCATCTGATAAAGAACTGAGTCAAGGCATTCGTCTGCCCATGTATTAACTGTTGCCGATGGCTGACCGAAGTTTGCAATATTATAGTATTTGGTATCCAAGAAATACTTTAACTGCATGCCAAAGCCCGTCATCATATGCTTATCGCTCTCTAAATCGTCGCCGTCTGCATTGATAGGGTAGTAGTTTGCACTTTCACTGTCGCCCGCAATCCATATGGTGGGTTTCAGGAGATTATCGGGTACTTTTGCAATCTCAAGATAAGCAATTCTTTCATTTGATCCGCTTGTATTACCTATTGTAAGGTTAAGGTTTCCGCCCTCAATCTTCATTCTTGGTGCATCCATAACAGCACTGTTCGACGGTCTGTTCTGTGAGCCTGATGATGTTGAGTTATTTATAATCTGGTGTCCGTTTGAGTAAACATCAGCTCTTACACCGCCACATCTTGTAATGGTAATATCATAATATCCGTCAGGTAAATTGACTTTAAGCGGACTGCCTGCGACAGGAAGAGAACCGTTTGAATTTGTTTTATAATCAGCGTTTGAAAGCAATCCGTAGCCTTTTGTATAGCTATATGCACCGGTAGCACTTACATAACCGTCTATAGCAGAGTTTGTATAGTTAAATTTATAAACCGGTACAACAGTGACTTGTTTCCCTGTGTTATTAACTACTTTATTATTAACTGATGATACAGTTACATAATTTTTATCGGGTGTATATAATCTGTAGGTTGTTGTGCCGTAGGTTTCAAGCGAAGAAACATCAATTTCGGTGTCTGATGAAATAAGTTCGTATGTTTTTGGTAAATCAGTGTAAATTTCGGCAATATTTTCTCCTGCTGTTTTTCCGACAACATTATATGCCTCCTGATAATAGTGATAATGATCGCGCATAAGTGCATAACATTCATCACTATAGAAGCTTGCTACGGCATAGATGTTTTCATTCTCGTCTGAAAGCTCCTGCTGTGCATCCGAAATTGCCTTGTACTGTAGATCCATAGCATTTTCAGGATCGGGAACAGAACCTGCAATCGGTGCTGTAGATGATGGGTTATAATGTCCTATTTTTACTATAAGTAAATCCTCAATTCCCGTACCTGATTTTAGCGAATTAAAGATTGACATTAAGTTTGATTTATAGCTTTGTGCAGTTCTGCCTGCGTCAGCATCAGCCTCGCCCTGACACCATACAACAGCTTTTCTTCTTATTGTATATCCGTTATCGGTCAGATACTTTTCAGCGTTTTTATAGCGGTTTTGCATCTCACTCATAACTGTAGAGTTCATAAAATAACTTGTAGCCTGTCCGCCTCGTGATGCCTGAACACCTACCATAGGTACGCCTGTTTTCTCATAATACGCCCTCATTAAAGATGTTACCATATCGCCCGAGCGTCTGTCCAAACCGTTACCGCCGTTATCATTTATAGCAGTGTTGTTTTCATATCTTCCAAACGGCTCTGTAACTGCTGAGAGTGTTTGGGGTGTTGTAACACTGTGATATTCATAGCCATATCCGGCAGGGAGTACAGTTGCGTTTTCATAATCGCCCCTGCCTGCCATATTTGACTGACCTGCAAACAGTATAAGGTCAACAACCTTGCTGTCATTTGCGCCGTTTACTATCCAGTCTGCAAGTCCTTCTTCTTTTGCGACTGTCTGTGCAATGTTATGACCAAGGTAGGGATACTCTGTGTATCTTGTATCAATTTTACTTGTCTGCAAGGTATTTACCATAGTCTTTACATCGGCTATAGGTGTAACTGTATCACTATAGCCTGCAAATGCCCAAATTTGTCCCGAAGTTGGCAGAGTATCGGATGCGCCTGCAATGGTTATAACTCTGTCGGCACCCGATGAAAGCGCCGGTTTAACACTTTGTGACTGACCTATAACTATAACCTCGGGTGCATTATATTTTTCTTTTACTGATGTTACAAGCGCTGTAATATCGTCAAAGCCTGTTTCTGCTTGAGGTGCTACCAAGGTTATATTATCTGAAAGTACATTAAATATATACTGTGCATCATAAAGCTGTGAGTAGCCGTCAGTTCCGTATCGGTTTTCACTGCACAGATATATAACTGCATTTTTGCCGTTCTGTGCCTTTGTTTGGCAGGTGTAGCCTGAAATTGTTTCTTTTGTATATCCGTTAGTTACAGTAGGTATAGCAGGCGTTTTGTCCGATGTAAAGCCCTCAATTCTTAAATTATCAACGGAAATATACCTGTCCGATGCAGTTTTTGATCGCCTTGAATAAATTTCAAGTGACTTTAAATTTGCAAGTGTTCCCTCGGGAATTGCGCTTTGAAACGCAGTTGTTCCTATTGTTACGGTAACTGTAAGTGCAGTATAGTCAATCTCAGTCTTTATATGAGTTGTGCCCACTATTGTCCAAGCATTTTTTACTGCCTGGTAATCTGCAACCGTTACCCCACCTATAACAAGACCTTTTGCTTGAGTGTTTGCATCATATGGGTGCACCTCAAAATCAACTATTTTATCCTCCGTATTTGAAACGGAATACCCAAACCACTGTTGTCCGAGAGCTTTACTGTGACCGATTGCGTCAAACTCAATAACCACATTGTTTTTTACAGGATTTTCAATATCCAATGATAAAGTACCCGTTGTGGTTGTATCAGCGCCAAATTGTACCTCTGAATTTGCCCATACTGCATTTCCACTTAAAACAGGTACATTATAACCCTCGCTTGCAACTTCCGTTGAAAAGTCCCATGAGACAGGCAATGAAAAACCTGATTGCGGTGTTGTGGTTGGCGTGGGAATTGGCGTTGGTGTCGGCTCTGCAGCTTCTTCATATTCAAAAGCAATAGAACTTATATAGGTAGTGTCTTTACGATAACCAAAGTTATAGGTTGTGTTCTTGGTTGCATTTATTGTAAGACTTCCTCCGTAGCCTTTGTATGTTTCACCCTCAAACCAGCCTATATCAGCACCTTTTACTGTTAAAGTGCCGTCATACGGTGCGGTAAATGAGATATATGAGCCTCTGCTGTAATATCCGTTTTTATTGGAAACCGTACCGCTTTTTAAATAAACCTTACCGTCAGCGGATACATAAGTCCCCTCATATGTAAGATTTAAAGATGTGTAATCATCTATATTATACACATCATTTGCCGTTCCATAGGTTGTATCGGCATTGTCTTTTACAAGCTGTGAAAAATCTGCTTGGTATGATTTAGCCGATACGCTCATAGGGAATACCGATAGCAATACTGAAAATATTACAAAAATTGAAATAATACTGTTTATGGTTCTTTTCATGTAAGTACCTCCTGCCGTGTTTCATGTCTTTATATTATTATAACATATGGCAGTAATTTTAAAAATTACAAAACCAAACTATTATATTGCATTTTTTGACTTTATACGATATAATGATAATACAAATTATACACTTAAAGAGGCGATAAAGTTGGAGGATAAGACAGTAAGACATAAGATGTATGATAAGTCATATACTTATTCCTATAGAAAAAGCCTGTCAAATGAGATACCGTTAGGGAATCATATGCATATATATTATGAGATTATAAACTTAATAGACGGCAAAATTTTATATAATGTTGAGGGTACGGAATATGAAATGAATGCAGGCGACATTATTATAACAAATCCGTATGAATTTCATTTTATAACATTCCCCAAAGTTACGGTGTATGAGCGTCAATTTTTGCAAGTTGATAAGAATTTACTCACAAAATATAAGAGTGATATTTTTGATGTTTTTGATTCGAGAAAGTTTGGCGAAAATAATAAAATCCCTGCAAAAGCCGTGGAAGAATATGGTATAGGAAAGCTCTTTGAAGGTATTTGGGAATATACAAAAGAGCCAAATTCTGACACTGATTTTATGGTGTCTTTATATTCGGCGCAGATTATAGTAAAAATAAGTGAAATCCTAAAGCGTGAGTATGCTATAAATACATCATATCAAAAAAATCCAAGAGTTAGGGATATACAGAATTTCATTGAAGATAATTATGCGGATAAGATAAATGTAGAAGATATTGCAAAAAGTGTGTATCTTAATAAATCATATATAAGCAGGCTGTTTAAGCAGGAGGTTGGAATACCAATTCTGACATATCTTAATATCAGGCGGATAACCTTGGCAAAAAACCTTATCTTAAATGGCGAAAATGTGACGGATATATACGACAGGTGCGGATTTTCTGATTATGTTACATTCTACAGAGCATTTAAAAAATATGTTGGTAAAACACCCAACGAATTTAAAACGGAGGATAAAAACAGGTAATGGAACAGCTTATCGAACTTGTAAAAAGTACAAAAAAGATAATATTTAATGAAGAATTATCAAGTGCGGTTATTGAAAAAGGCCTTGCCGATTATGTTACAAAGGTTGATACAGAGGTGCAGAGCTACTTAAAAGAAAAATTGTACCAATTGCGCCCCGATACCTTATTTATGGGTGAGGAGGGTGAGCATAAAAACCTTGATAAAAATAAGCCGTGCTGGATTTTAGACCCGATTGACGGAACGACAAATTTAATTCATCACTATAATACGAGCGCTGTATCCTTGGCATTGCTGGAAAACGGTAAAATCACAAAAGGCATTGTATACAATCCGTTTACCGAACAGTTATTTACAGCAGAATATAAAAAGGGTGCATACTTAAACGGAAAAAGGATATCTGTAAGTACACGGGAGAGGCAAAATGACTGGCTTATATCCATCGGTACATCGCCTTATGAAAAGGACAGAGCGGACTATTTATTTGAATTGTTTAAGAGAATTTATAAAAAGACAACTGATATAAGGCGGAGCGGATCGGCAGCACTTGATTTATGCTATCTTGCCTGCGGTATGACTGACGGGTATCTGGAGCAGAACCTAAAGCCGTGGGACTATGCGGCAGGAAGCCTGATTTTAGAAGAGGCGGGCGGTAGGGTAACTACATGGAACGGCAGTGAAATTGATTTTTATAAAAACTGCGACATTTTAGCAGGTACACCAAAGACATATAGAATGCTTTTAAATGAGATTTCTAAAACTCTTGACTAAATAATATTCGTGGCTTATAATTCATAATAGATTTTTAATTTAGGAGACAGTAATGAACAAAGCATATAAAACGCTTGAGTTTGACAAAATTCTTGATAAATTGGCAGGGTATACCGAAAACCAATTTGTTAAGGATAAGATATATAAAATTTCAAAATTACCGATTGACAAAGCACGAAAAATGCAATCAGATACAACCCAGGGTGTTAATACAATATTAAAGCTTGGTAATCCGCCTGTGTCATTATCTGTAAAGCCTGTTACGGCATATGCAAAAAGGGCGGAACAGTCGGGAATACTAAATGCAGGCGAGCTTTTGGATATTGCGGAATTTTTATCAAAATCAAGGCGGATAAAACAGTATCTTGACGAGGTAAATGATGATTGCACTACCTTAATCGAGGAACGGGACAATATCATCAGTGCAAAGCACATTGAGGATAAAATAAGAATATGCATAGTAAGCGAGAGTGAAATTGCAGATACCGCATCGGCGGAGCTTGCAACAATACGCCGAAAAGTCAGGAGCATAAACGGCAGAGTCAGGGAAACGCTTAATAATATGATAAAAAGCTCGTATTATAAAAAGCTGTTACAAGACCCTGTTGTAACAATGCGCTCGGACAGATTTGTAATACCGGTGCGCGCGGAGCATAAAAGTGAAGTGCCCGGCATTGTGCATGATACATCATCAAGCGGAGCAACCTTGTTTATTGAGCCTATGAGCGTTGTAAACAGCAACAACGAGATACGGGACTTAAAGAACAAAGAGGAGCAGGAAATTGAGCGGATTTTATCGGAATTGTCAGCACTTGTCGCAGAAAATGCGCATACTATATTTGTAAACTACAGGTGTATGACAAATCTTGATTTCCTGTTTGCAAAGGCAAAGCTCTCCCTTGATATGAGGGCAACAGAGCCTATATTAAATGACGAGGGCAGGATTTTATTCAAAAAAGCAAGGCATCCGTTAATTGATAAGGACAAGGTTGTTGCAAATGATATACAGTTGGGCGTTGATTATGATACCTTGGTAGTAACGGGACCAAATACAGGCGGTAAAACGGTAACGCTTAAAATTATCGGTTTGTTTTCGCTTATGGCGGCGGCAGGCTTGCATATCCCTGTCGCTGATAACAGTGAGGCGGCGGTGTTTGATTCAATATTTGCAGACATTGGTGATGAGCAGTCAATAGAGCAAAGCCTTTCAACCTTTTCCTCGCATATGGTAAGCATTGTGAGTATTATAAACAACCTAAAACCAAATTCACTTGCATTGTTTGATGAGTTGGGTGCAGGTACCGATCCTACAGAGGGTGCAGCACTTGCAATTTCGATAATTGAATATTTAAAGGCAAGGGGCGTAAAAACTGTTGCAACGACTCATTACAGTGAGCTTAAAGTTTTCGCACTGTCAAGTGACAGGGTAGAAAACGCATCATGTGAATTTGATGTTAAGAGCTTACAGCCTACCTATAAACTGCTTATAGGAGTACCAGGAAAATCAAATGCGTTTGCTATTTCAAGGCGATTAGGTTTAAATGAGGATATTATAAACCGTGCTAACGATATTTTATCGGACGAGGATATAAAGTTTGAAGATGTCATAACCGATCTTGAACAGAGCCGTGCAAGCGCAAAGCGTGATATGGACGAGGCGCAAAGGCTCAGAAGCGAGGTAAAAGAATTACGCGCACAGGTTGAAAAGGACAGAATTAAGCTAAAAGAAAACAAGGCAAGAATTTTAGAGGATGCACACCGAGAGGCGAAAATTCTTGTAATGAACGCAAAAGAAGAAGCCAACGACATAATAAAAGAGCTTGAGAAAATGCGTCAACAGGGTGTAAAGGCAATATCAAAGCTCGATACAAAAACTCAAAAGGTGCGTCAAACTCTAAAAGAGCGTGAAGAGTCGATTGATAAGGCTATGGCAAGAGTTAAGAAACCGAAAAAGGTTTATACCGAGCCTCCAAAGGATTTAAAACCGGGAACGCTTGTAAAAATCATTGATATGGATCAGGAAGCAACCGTTTTAAAAGCACCCGATAAAGACGGTAATGTAAAAATCCAGGCGGGCATTATAAAAATGGATGCACATATTACAAACCTTAGAAAAATTGACGACTCAAAAGAAAAAGCCAAGGCTATGGCTGATAAGTATGTAAAAAGTACCGCAGTTTATACCTCAAAAACCAAAGATGTTTCAACCGAGGTTGATGTAAGAGGTCAGATGCTTGAAGAGGCAATAATGAATGTTGAAAAGTTTTTGGATGATTGCTACCTTGCAGGCATATCGCCCGTAAGCATAATTCATGGCAAGGGTACGGGAGTTTTAAGGTCAGGCATACAGGAAATGCTCCGCCGTCATAAATATGTAAAATCATACCGTCGCGGTAAGTACGGTGAGGGCGAGGACGGAGTAACGATTGTGGAGTTAAAATAATATGAAAAAGAAAAAACAGATAGTTACAAATGCAATGCGCCTTCTTGATGCGGCAAAAATTGATTATGAAACGGTGTTTTATGAGGCTGATGAGGTAGGCGATAACTTTGGTATGGAAATTGCAAATCTTACGGGAATCCCTGTGGATATGTCGTTTAAGACGCTGGTTGCAAAGGGCGATAAAACAGGTATTATGGTAGCCTGCGTAAGTGTGGATAATGAGGTGGATTTAAAAAAGCTTGCCACAATATCCAAAAATAAAAAGGTTGAAATGATTCATGTTAAGGATTTATTATCACTTACGGGCTATATAAGAGGCGGTGTTTCGCCTATAGGTATGAAGAAAAAGTACCCGACCTATGTAAATGACAGCGCACTAAGTCACGATAAAATTGCGGTAAGCGCAGGAGTTTGCGGTGCAACGGTTATTTTAACGCCTAATGATTTACAAAAAATTACAGAATGTGAATATGGAGATATACAAAAATGAATATTTTTAAAAGTGCAGATATTTTAATACCAAATAAGGAACAGGATTTTTCAAAATGGAGCGTTGTTGCATGTGACCAGTATACATCGGAGCCACGGTATTGGGATGAGGTAAAGGATTTTGTCGGCAATGCACCATCAACTCTTAATATAACATTCCCCGAAGTGTTTTTAGAGGGCAATGACGGCGATGAGAGAATTAAAAATATCAATGCCACTATGGAAAAATATGTATCAGACGGCATTTTTGAAGAATTAAAGGACAGCTATATATATGTAGAACGCACACAGTCAGACGGAAAAGTAAGGCACGGACTTATAGGCATGATTGACCTTGAAGAATATGACTATAACAAAGGCTCAACATCTGCTGTCCGTGCAACGGAGGGTACAATAATTGAGCGTATTCCGCCAAGGCAAAGGATAAGGAAAAATGCAACGCTTGAGCTTCCGCATATAATGATGCTTGTTGACGATATTGATAATTTAATCATTGCGCCTCTCAAAAATCATACCGATAATATGCGAAAGGTATACGATTTTACCCTGATGCAAAATTCGGGTAAAATAAAAGGCTGGCTTTTAACCGACACATTAAAAGCACAGGTAAATTCTGAGCTTGATAAATTAGAGGCTAAAAAAAGAGAAGAGGATAGCGTATCACCGCTTATTTTTGCGGTGGGTGACGGCAACCACTCACTTGCAACGGCAAAAACCTGCTGGGAGGAGTTAAAGAAAAACGGCGCGGATAAAAATTCACATCCTGCAAGATATGCGCTTGTAGAGCTTGTGAATTTATATGATGATGCGCTCGTTTTTGAGCCGATACACAGAGTTGTGTTTGATGTTGACCCCAAAAATTTAATGCATGAGCTTGAAAACTATTATAGTGAGCTTTCATATAACGATAATGGGGGACAGGAAATAAGGTATTGCTACGGTGAGACAAAAGGCACTGTTTATATAAAAGACGGTAAGAGTAACCTTGCGATTGGTACAATACAGGCGTTTATTGATGATTATATTAAAGAATTTGGCGGCAGAGTTGACTATATTCACGGCGAAAATGTAGTCTGTGAGCTTGCCAAGGCTAAAAATACTATTGGGTTTATGGTTGACGGTATGGATAAGCGGGATTTATATCCGACAGTTATAAAAGACGGATCCTTGCCGAGAAAAACATTTTCAATGGGCGAGGCGCAGGACAAGAGGTTCTACCTTGAGGCTAAAAAAATAAAATGAGGTATACATTATGCAAGTTAAAGAATTTTTCCCTGACGGTACAGCTATTGACAACTGGTTTTATGATTATAGCATACCCCAATTAGAGGATTTGGGAAAGCAATATAAGCTTACCGATTACGGTATTTTAGATGACGGCTGTGTGCATACGGATAAGATACAGGCACTTATTGATGAAGCATACAAAAACGGCGGTGGCGTTATAGTAGTGCCAAAGGGCGTGTATTATACAGGCTCAATATTTTTTAAGCAAGGCGTAAATCTGTATATAGAGGAGGGCGGAGTTTTAAAAGGCTCTGATGATATTTCGGACTATCCTGTTATTGAAACAAGAATTGAGGGTGAAACCTGTAAATATTTCCCCGGGCTTATAAATGCAGATAACATTGACGGCTTTACAATGTGCGGAAAAGGCACAATTGACGGAAATGGTTTAAGAGCATGGAAAGCGTTTTGGCAACGCCGTGCTTGGAACAGAGCGTGTACCAACAAGGACGAGCAAAGACCGAGACTTCTTTATATTTCAAACTGTAAAAATGTAGTAATTGCAGACCTGAAGCTTCAAAATTCACATTTTTGGACAACTCATATTTACAAATGCCAATTTGTAAAATACATAAACTGCGATATTTTCTCGCCTGCATATCCTATAAAGGCGCCAAGCACGGACGCTATTGATATTGATGTATGCTCTGATGTACTTATAAAGGGCTGTCGTATAGAAGTAAATGATGACGGCGTTGCACTAAAGGGCGGTAAAGGTCCGTGGGCGGATACAGATCCTAAAAACGGCATAAATGAACGCATTATAATAGAGGATTGCAAATACGGATTTTGTCATGGTTGCCTGACATTTGGCTCTGAATCTGTACATGATAAGAATATTATTATGCGGAGAATTGAGGTTGACGGCGGATTTAACAACTTGAATTTTAAAATGCGCCCCGATACACCGCAGGTATATGAGTATATTCTGATAGAAGATGTACACGGTCATGCAGACCATTTCTTCAGCGCCAATCCGTGGAGACAGTTTTACGACTTAAAAGACAGAAAAGATATTCCGCTCTCATACGGAAGAAAGCTTACAATGCGAAACTGTGAGTTTGAATGTGATGTGTTCTTTGATGTAAAGGAGGATAAAACTCAGTATCTTTTGTCGGATTTTAAGTTTGAAAACCTTAAAATTAAGGCAAAAGAGTCGAGGCTTGATGAAAAAATAGTTGACGGATTTGTTATAAACAATGTCAATGTCACACAAATTTAAGACTTTTGGGGCTGTTACTTAACTGTAATAGCCCTCATTTATTGCATATTCTTAAAAAAATAAATAAAATTTGGATTTAACATTGTATATTTGTGAGTTTAATGTTATACTGTAAATATCTATGATTAGTTAAGTGAGGTATTTATAAATGGACAAGAAAGAGAGGGCGCTCCTTGCACATAAGGATTGGCAGGGTAAGATTGAAGTTGTTTCAAGATGCTCTGTAACAAACAGGGACGAGTTATCTGTTGCATATACTCCGGGAGTTGCCGAGCCGTGCCTTGAAATTTCAAAGGATGTAGATAAATCATATACATATACAAGGCGTGGGAATTTGGTTGCTGTAATAACCGACGGAACTGCGGTTTTGGGACTTGGCGATATAGGACCTGAGGCAGGTATGCCTGTAATGGAGGGAAAATGCGCCCTGTTTAAGACTTTTGCTGATGTTGATGCGTTTCCAATCTGCATAAAATCAAAGGATGTTGACGAGATAGTAAATACAATAAAGCTTATTTCAGGCTCATTCGGGGGTATAAACTTAGAGGATATTTCAGCTCCTAGATGTATCGAGATTGAAAGACGGCTAAAGGAGGAATGTGATATTCCCGTGTTCCACGATGACCAGCACGGAACGGCTGTTGTTGTTTTGGCATCGGTATTAAATGCACTAAAGGTTGTCGGTAAGGACATAACAAGAATAAAGGCTGTTGTAAACGGCGCAGGTTCGGCAGGTATGGCAATAACAAGACTGCTTGTATCTTGCGGACTTAAAAATGTTATTATGTGTGATAAGTTTGGGTCTTTGTACAGAGGAAATGAACAGATGAACGACGAGCAGGCAAAGCTTGCCGAACTTACAAACCCGGATAATTTAGATGTTAACTTAAAAGAAGCGCTCATCGGTGCTGATTTGTTTATAGGAGTTTCGGCGCCTAATCTGCTCACAGAAGATATGATAAAATCCATGAACAATGACCCTGTAGTATTTGCAATGGCAAATCCTGTGCCGGAAATTATGCCCGATATTGCAAAGGCGGCAGGAGTCAGGGTGATGGGAACGGGAAGATCCGATTATCCTAACCAGATAAACAATGTTCTTGCATTTCCGGGCATTTTTAAGGGTGCCCTGTCAGTAAGGGCAACGGATATAAATGAAGAAATGAAGCTTGCGGCGGCAAAGGCAATAGCAGGTATTATAACCGATGATGAGCTTAACGAGGAATATATCATTCCCGACGCTTTTGATAAAAGGGTTGTTGATGCGGTTTCTCGGGCAGTGGCAAAAGCGGCAAGAGAAACAGGCGTTGCAAGATTATAAGATAACATAAGGGGAGAGTGTTATTTATGAATAGGGGAATAAAAATGCATTGGCTTGAAGGCAGATCAAAGTACGGATATGTAACCTTTGTTGTGCCGTTTGATAAGCATGAGGTAAAAGCTGATGATACTATTTGTTTAAAAGACGAAAATGACAACCAAATTCCATGCTCTGCTACACCCATAGCTTACTGGCCTGACGGTACGGTTAAATGGATGTCGTGCAGTGCGGATATTAAGAGCGATAATGTGTATGTATCGGTCGGCAAAAGCCTTGATACTGAAGGGAATACGATACAGGAGTTTGAGGATAAATTTGTTGTAAATAACGGTGTTATGGACTTTGAGTTTCCAAAGTCGGGCAATGTACTTATGAAAACACCGTATGCAGATGCGTATTTAAAGGTTTTAAATGAGGCGCGCTTTAAAGACGATGACGGCTGTTATTGTAATAAGGTAACTCCGTTTAACGGTGTAATAAACGAGGTGTCTATTGAGCGTGCAATAGGACTTATGACAACAATTAAGGTTTGCGGTACGCATGTGGATAACAATGGCAGGGAATATTTGCCTTATGTTATTAGATTTACCATTTATAAAAACGAGTATGCCGCGCATATTACGCATACATTTTTCTATGACGGAAACCCTGCTGAGGACTTTATAAAGGGTATGGCGGTTGAGTTTAAGCGTAAAATGGTTGGTAAAAACTATAACCGCCGTGTTAAAATTACGGGTGATTACGGTGTTATGCACGAGCTTATTCAGTATATCAATATATGGCACCCAATCTATTTAAGAGAACAGCAGTTACACCTAAGACAGCTTGCAGGCGAGAAGATGGAATTTGATCCTAACGATAAGGATATTACTGCAATGCTTGATGATACCGTTGTATGGGATAGCTATAAACTTACTCAATTGACAGCGGACAGCTATGTGGTAAAGAAAAAGACTGCGCCTAAAAATGTATGCGAGATTAACGCAGGCTTTGGCAGGCGTTCTAAAGGTCTTATGTATGTGGGCGATGAGGCAGGCGGAATTGCTGTATCAATGCTTGATTTTTGGCGTAAGTACCCGTCATCACTTATGGCAAGGGGACTGAGCCGTGACGAGGGTAAATTGTATGCATGGCTTATAACTCCCGAGGTAAATGCGCAGGACTTAAGACACTATGATACAAAGGCACATTCACAGTCGCATTATGAGGGCTTTAACACGATAGGCTCCGATCCTGTGGGTATTTCAAACACAAATGAGATTACATTCTATATGTTTGATGAAATACCGTCGGATGATGAGCTTATGTATTTATCGGATAAGGGCGAGAAAAAGGCGGTATTGCTGTGCGATCCCGAGTACTATCACAGTGTTAAGGCGTTTGGAGAATGGTCGCTTATAAGCCGAGACACACCTCTAAAGGCATGGCTTGAGGACGAGCTTGACAAGGCTTTTGAATTTTACAAGAACGAAATTGAACAGCGCCGTTGGTACGGTTTTTGGGACTATGGCGATGTTATGCATACATATGACGGGGCAAGACACTGCTGGAAATATGATTTGGGCGGTTATGCTTGGCAAAATACCGAGCTTGTGCCGACATTATGGCTGTGGTATGCGTTTATCAGATCCGGCAGAGAGGATATATTTACGGTTGCCGAGGCAATGTGCCGTCACAGCGCAAATGTTGATATATACCATATGGGCGACCTAAAAGGAATGGGTTCAAGACATAATGTAATACATTGGGGCGATTCGTGCAAGGAGCCTCGTATTGCAATGGCAGGGCATCATAGAATGTTGTTCTATTTAACAGGCGGTGATTTTAATATCGGCGACTGTATGGACGATGTAAAGGATGCAGACTTTGCGGCAATTGACCCGCTTCGTTTCTTCTATAAGAAAGAGGATATGAAATTACCTACCCATGCGCGGTCGGGTCCTGACTGGACAACATATGTATCAAACTGGTTCGTTCAGTGGGAAAGATACCTTGACGAGCATTATCACAAGAAGATGTTAAGGGGATTTAGTGATCTTACAAAAGCGCCTTTAAGATTTGTGTCAGGCTCAAACTTTGAATATGACCCTGCAACAGGTGAGCTTGGTTATATCGGCGAGAATTCCGCAGGCGGTTCACATCTTGCAGTTTGTATGGGTGCGCCGGAGCTTGGCTTTGAGCTTGCATATCATACAGAAAACGAGCTTTTAAAGGAATGTATGGTTGAATACGGACAGTTCTACTTTAAATCTCCCGAGGAAAAGAAAAAATGGGCAAAAGGCTTGATTTCGGGCGAAGGATTTTCGTTCCCGTATATGGCGGCTGCAATGGTTGCGTATGCCGCAAGAGAGACACATGATGAAAAACTTGCATACAAGGTTTGGCAGGTACTTGTTCATTCTCTTGCAGGCAAGGATAAAAAAGAAGGCTTTGATTTAAACTTTGTTGATAATTATTTCAATAATGAAAAGCTTAGCGAAATGTTCTGGATTTCAACTAATTTCACAGCACAGTGGTGCTTAAATACCATAGTTGCGCTGGAGCTTACAAAGGACTATCTCAAAAACTCAAAAGAAGATTATGAGTTTGAGGACTGGGTAAAGTAATAAATAATTTAATATTAAACATAAAAGGATTGGGATTGATATGCACCCCAAAAGTTAGACACTTTTGGAGGTGCATATTTTTATGGGAAAGAAAGGTAAAATTTACAGAAAATACTCGCCCGAATTCAAATTATCTGTTATACTGGATATGCGAGAACACCAACTAAGTTATTGT
>JAFSXU010000047.1 GCA_017443895.1 Clostridia bacterium | reverse complement strand
CGAAATCGTAAATTGGTATGGTCGTAGGGACAGGTCTCTGTGCCTGTCCGCATCCCCGACAACGCATATTGGGAACGGGAGGGCATGGAAACCCTCCCCTACAAATTTCGATACCCATTTACACATATAAACCAAAATTTATAATACAACAATTACTTTTAAGAAAGGTTTTTTTATGATAGAGATAACAGGAAAGTATAACACTGCCGTTTGTTACACTGATACAGTCGAGGATACGGCTATGTCACAAATCAAGGCGGTATGTGATGAGTCTGCTTTTGCGGAGTCAAAAATCCGCATTATGCCCGATGTACACGCAGGCAAGGGCTGTACTATCGGAACAACAATGACTATTACCGACAAGGTTGTACCCAATATGGTAGGAGTGGATATAGGCTGCGGTATGTATACCGTTGCGCTCGGGAATGGGGATATTGACCTTGAGCGGTTTGACGAGGCTGCCCACTATATACCCTGCGGTATGAATGTATGGGAGGACAGACAGGAAAGATTTGATTTGACAGCTCTAAAGTGTTACCGAAACCTTAAAAACACAAAAAGGCTTGAGCGGAGTCTCGGAACGCTTGGCGGAGGAAATCATTTTATAGAAATAGACCAAGACGAGAATGGAAACAAATATCTTGTTATCCACTCCGGGAGCCGTAACTTAGGCACACAGGTCGCAAACCTTTACCAGAGCTTTGCCGTTGATTTAAACCTTGGCAAGGAGGAGTATTTTAAGCAAAGAGAGGAAATAATCCGCACATACAAGGAGCAAGGCAGAAGAGGTGAGATACAATCCGCGCTTGTGGCACTGGAAAAGGGCTTTAAGGCAAAGGAGCCGACCATGAGCGCCGAGCTTTGCTATCTTTACGGCTCATTTATGGAGGACTATTTGCATGATATAAATATTTGCCAGCAATTTGCAAGCCGAAACCGTGAAAAAATGGCTGAGATATTGCTTGAAAGGACAGGGCTTACGGGATATGAAGCATTGTGTACGATACATAACTATATTGATATTGATGAAATGATTTTAAGAAAAGGCTCGGTCTCTGCAAGGGACGGCGAGAAGCTGTTAATTCCGATAAATATGCGTGACGGGAGCCTGATATGTGTCGGTAAGGGCAATGCCGAGTGGAACTATTCCGCTCCGCACGGCGCAGGACGGCTTATGTCAAGGACCGCCGCTTTTGAAAGGCTTACCATGGAGGAGTATACGGCGCAGATGTCTGGGATATATACAACCTGTGTAAATACCTCTACCCTTGACGAGTCGCCTATGGCGTATAAGAATATGGACGATATTGTGGCAAATATCGGGCCCACCGCAAAAATTATCGCACATATTAAGCCTATTTATAATTTTAAGGCGGCAGAGTAGAATTTGATAAGGAAAGCGAGGAATTAAAGCATGATAGCTGATACAAAAGTCTCTAAAAGAGTTTTATATAGGAAATTGAGCAAAAACCGTTCAGCTTTAGTACTGTCCCAATTATAGCCCAATGTATTTGATACAATAAATACATAGAGAAAAGGTATTGATGTCAGGGAGGTTTAAAATTATGAAAAAGTATGCTATCGGTTTTAACAAGAATGTTGAGGAAAATTTTGATAACAATGTGAGAGAAATAGCTTGCCAGGCTGCCAATGAGCCGAAAAAATCCATAGTTGAGGTATATTTTCCGCACCGTGGTATGGGCTGGACCTACTACAATGACAGCTTTGATTTAAAGGTCGGCGACTGGGTTTATGTTGACGGCAAGCTTGACGGGTACCGTGGTCAGGTCAAAGAGGTTAATTATTCCTTTAAAATCAAGCTTTCCGATTACAAGAGAGTTATTGCTGTGATCAACACCAATGTAGAGGGCGACTTCTATTTCGCAGGCTCGCATATCGTGAGCTTTGACAAAAATGCAATCCCGTTTTCAAAAGTCCTTGCATGGTTTAAGGCGCCTGAGAATGATGCGGAGTATGTAAGCGGTGACGGCGAGGATAAGGGATTTTCCATTGATGACTTATCAGGTATGAAAATCACGCACAATATTGCAGATCGTGGGTATGATTATTTTATGGAAAACAAAGTTGTGTATGTAGAGCTTGACGAAAACACCGGTCACGCAATTGTTGAGGGCAGAGAAAACTACGAGATTGAATTTAATTACATAAACGGCGAAATTTCAAACCTCAAATGCTCCTGTTATTGCAGTGGTGCTTGCAAGCATGAATTTGCCGCAATGCTGCAACTTCAAGAGTCTCTTGATTTTATAACCCAAAACTATTCGGACAAATTCAATGACTATTTTGCCGCTATCACTAAGGGCATGTTTGTAAATACGCTTATGAACAAAAAAATTTCGGGCAAAATCAGCCTTGGGGTGTAATGCCTTTCGGCTTAGAATACACTTATATTTGTGCTCACCGGATGTTTTGGATATATAAACTCTTTTCATTATAAACACACGGCAGGATAATTTTGATTATCCTGCCTTAAATCTTTTAATCTTCGGTAAATGTGAAAATGTCTTCTACACGACATTCAAAAACCTTTGCTATATCCATCGCAAGCTTTAATGACGGGTTATATTTTCCGTTCTCAAGATTGCCAATAGTTTCACGCCTCACACCCACAAGCTCTGCAAGCTCCGCTTGCTGCATATTCCGCTCTTTTCTGTATTCATGTATTTTCGTTTTTAACCTTGGCATTATTACTCACCGTCTTTCTCATATTTGGCAAAAAGAATACCAATAACTATTTGAGCAATCCCAAGCAGTAACGGGATAATAACTATAAGATCAACTTCTATGCTCCCTTTGAAGGCAGGCACAAGTGTGTGCAATAGCGACATAAAAACCAAAACTACTAATATTGCACTTGCAATCAGCCTAAATGAATCCACACACATAGTCTTTGCCCTCATTAAATTGTGCTGACTCATCTCATCAGACGATTCCTTTGAGGATCGCTCAGCTTTTGCACTCATAATTATGCATATGGGCGGTAAAATTGCTATACAAAGTGATAATATTGAGACATCCATCATCTGCGCCACGGCAAAAATCAGCCACCCTACCCCATTTATAACATATGTAAGAAATGTGCTTGTAACTAAACTTAATCCTTTTTTCATCGAAATCGCCCCTTTGTGATATATTTTTAATTTATGTGATAAATATATCACATAAAAATTGAAATGTCAATACTTTTGTGCGAAATTTATCACATTTTTGTGGGGTAAGATATCAACCTCGCCTGCGTGAAATAATTAACTGCGTAATTTGTGAAATAGAAATCTTACGATTTTGGTGAAATGAAATACGCCTTTAACATTTGCGAAGCAAATATTTCACAGCGGAGCTATTTCACATTGCGTAGCAATATTTCACACGCCGTAAGGCGTATTTCGTTGAAAAAAGCACTTCAAATGAAGTGCTTTTTTCTGGCGGAGCGGGTGGGATTCGAACCCACGGACGGTTGCCCGTCAACTGATTTCGAGTCAGTCCCGTTATGACCACTTCGATACCGCTCCATATATGTTAACTCACTTTTATGAGATTAACCCTTATTTAATTTTCTTTTTGACTGACCGCTCTTGCGAGTCAGTCCCGTTATGTCCTGTTGCGGTGCCCGAAATTTTTTATTCGCTTATACTCACAAAATTTCGACCGCTGCCACTCCTTATTGCTCGCTTCATCTTCCGCAGGAAGCGCTCGCAAGCGTCCCCACTTCGATACCGCTCCATATATTATATTTTAGATCACACAGTACGGGCGCACAGCCCATACTGTGTAAATCCTTTTTAACTTTATCAACCTGCAGGCCATGCAAATGCTCTGCCACCCATAAGGTGGAAATGCAGATGCATAACGGTTTGTCCACCGTCCTCACCGCAGTTATTTACCACTCTGTATCCGTTCTTTAAGCCCTGTTCTTTTGCAATTTTAGGGATTACCTCCCAGATATGAGCTATATATTTTGAGTTTTCCTCATTTACCTTATCGGCACTTTCAATATGCGCCTTTGGAACAATTATAACATGCACAGGTGCCTGTGGCTCAATATCCAAAAATGCGTAGCACATTTCGTCCTCATACACCTTTGTTGACGGGATCTCCCCGTTTATTATCTTACAAAACAAGCAATTATCCATTTATATCATTCCTCTACACTAAATTATGCACCGACCTGAGTTTTTACTATCTCATCAACAACAGCAAGGGCGTTATCAATCTTATCCGCGTCCTTACCGCCGCCCTGAGCCATATCGGGCTTACCGCCGCCGCGGCCGCCGGCAATTGCAGTTATCTCTTTAATGATATTTCCGCAATGCACACCGCATGAAACTGCGCCCTTTGTAGCCATTGCAACAAATGTTATCTTGCCGTCGGTTTCGGCGCCGATTACAACAAGGCTGTTCTCACTCTTTGCCTTTGCATTATCGCAAACAGTCTTAATCTCGTCAACGCTCATACCGTTTAACTGCGCAACAAGCACATCAACATCACCGATATGCTTAACACCTGCCATAATATCATTTGCAGATGCCTTTGCCATCTTCTCACGGAACGAGTCAATCTCCCTTTGGAGTTCCTTTGTTTCATTGACAAGTGCCTCTGCCTTTTTGTCAATCTCGTTTAAGAGATTTGTCTTTAAGGCAACGGCTGTATTTTTAATCAAATTATCATGCTCGCTTATATAGTCTAAAACGCCCTGACCTGTTATAGCCTCAATTCGTCTTACACCTGCTGCGACACCGCTCTCTGACAAAATCTTAAACAGACCGCACTGCGCACTGTTTTTAAGGTGTGTACCTCCGCAGAACTCAACACTGTAATCGCCAACCGATACAACCCTTACCACATCGCCGTACTTTTCGCCAAACAGAGCTATTGCACCTAACTTTTTAGCCTCGTCAATCGGCAATTCCTGCACTACTACATCAAGGCATTCTAAAATCTTTTCATTAACTATTTTCTCAACCTTTGCAATCTGCTCGGTTGTCATAGCCTCAAAATGCGAGAAGTCAAAACGGAGTCTGTCATCGCTTACCAATGAACCTGCCTGCGCAACATGTGAGCCTAAAACATCTCTTAATGCCTTGTCAAGGATATGCGTTGCGGTATGGTTACGGCAAATTGCAAGCCGTCTTGTCTTATTAACTTTAAGCTCTGCCTCATCAGAAACAGAGAACTCGCCCGATACAACCCTTACGCTGTGAAGATATGTTCCCTCATCGGTCTTGGTCGTAGTTAAAACCTCGGCCTTGGCACTGTTGCTCAAAATAACACCGCTGTCGCCTGTCTGGCCGCCCATTTCGGCATAGAACGGAGTATTTTTAGTTACGATAATTCCTGTTTCGCCCTCTGAAATAACGGATGAAACCTCACCCTCTGTTACAATGCCCAAAATTGTGCTTTTATCGGTTAATTTATCATAGCCTGTAAATACTGTAGGCTCAGTTACCAATTCAAAATCATATACCTCGTCGGCATCCCATGAAGAGCCGTCGCCACGAGCCTTTCTTGCAGTTTCCTTTTGCTCCTGCATGGCCTTGTTAAAGCCGTCAATATCGACCTTTAAGCCCTGCTCCTGTGCCATTTCAACTGTCAAGTCAAGAGGGAAGCCGTAGGTATCGTGAAGCTTAAATGCCTCATCGCCCGAGAGCATATCCCTGCCCTCATTCTTTGCAGAGTCGATATATCCGTTTAACACTACGATACCGTTATCAATAGTAGCGTCAAAACGCTCTTCCTCTTTTTTGATAATCTTCTTTATATATTCTCTCTTCTCGTCAAGCTCGTTATACTCTGACATTGAGCAGTTTATAACGGTATCTGCAACCTCATACAGGAACTGGCGGTCGATATTCAAGAGCTTTCCGTGTCTTGCGGCACGGCGGAGAAGTCGTCTTAAAACATAGCCCCTGCCCTCGTTTGACGGAATAACGCCGTCAGATACCATCATAACCGTACTTCTTATATGGTCTGCGATTACACGAAGAGAAATATCGGCTTTTTCATTTTCCTTATAGTTTACATTTGCGATACTTGAAATGTGCTTGATTACATCCTGCACCGTATCAACCTCAAAGAGGTTATCAACGCCCTGCATAACGACCGCAAGTCTTTCAAGTCCCATACCCGTGTCGATATTCGGGTTTGGAAGTGGGTTATAATTACCGTCATCGTCCTTGTCAAACTGGGTAAATACCAGGTTCCAGACCTCCATATATCTGTCACAGTCACAGCCGACACCGCAGGTCGGCTTACCGCAGCCGTATTCTTCGCCACGGTCAAAATATATCTCCGAGCAAGGACCGCAAGGGCCTGTACCATGCTCCCAGAAGTTATCCTCCTTGCCGAGCTTTACAATCCTGTCCGCACTCACGCCGACATTGTTTACCCAAATATCTCTTGCCTCGTCGTCCTCTTCATAAATTGAAATCCACAGCTTATCCTTTGGGATTTGCATAACGCCTGTGAAAAACTCCCACGCCCATGCTGTTGCTTCCTTCTTGAAATAATCGCCAAATGAGAAGTTTCCCAGCATTTCAAAGAAAGTACCGTGTCTTGCAGTCTTTCCGACATTTTCAATATCGCCCGTTCTTATACATTTCTGACAGGTTGTTACTCTGCGTCTTGGAGATGTTTCGGGGTTTTGGAACCACTGCTTCATCGGTGCCATACCTGAATTTATCAACAAAAGACTTGCGTCATTCTTCGGCACAAGTGAAAAGCTTGGCAGTCTTAAGCAACCCTTTGACTCAAAAAAGCTTAAAAACTTTTCTCGTATCTCGTTTACGCCCATCCATTCCATAATGTATATATACTCCTTAACAATTAAGTGGATTTATCTGAAAAATGTAATTTCCTAATGCAATATTATATAAAATAATTCAGCTTATGTCAATATCTAATTTTCTAAAATCTCACCTTGATGACATATTCCGTATATGTCATAGACCTCAAACCGACAAGACGGTGTGCCCGAAATCTTACTAAGCCCTACCCGACTGCCAAAAACTCCGACTCTGAAGCTCGGTCCTGTTATCGGCTCATAAGTTTCTGCCGTATGGTATATCGGCTCTATCTTATCAAATGCGGAAAGCTTTTTCATATTACGGCTATCAACGGCATTAACATTTGTCATACCCGTCCATACGCCTATAAGAGAGCAGTCTGTAATCTCCCCTGTTTCCTCGTCTTTAAATGCCAAAATTCTAAGCTGGGCATACTCGCCGTTTAGGTATATCGGCGCCGAATAAATATCCTGTGTATACCCTTTTTGTATACGCTCTGCCATAAGATTATGCCCGTTTAAGCTTATACACTGCTGCGGCATTTCCCTCTGATAATGGGTATCGGGGACCTCGCCCGACATATCATAGCATCTGCCTATCTCGTAACGGGAACCGTTTTTATCCGTTGCGTACATCAGAATATCAACATCACGAATAATACGCATATCCGCCGCAAGCTCGGCGCTCACGGTATTGTTGCTTATGCCCGACTGTATATCAATACCGCCTACTGCCTCGGTGTACCCCCAATATGCGCCGGAGCTGTTAAAATCCTCCTCACCCTGTCCCAATTCACTGCTTTGTTTTATTGCCACCTTTCTTACAAAGGTAAGATATTGATGAGATGTAAAGGATTTACAGTAGTTTAGTATACTGTTTGTAATTATTCCGCTATCCGTTTTTGAAACGGGGAAATATACGCCCATTCCCTTTGCATACGGGTGTAATTCATTGCTTATATTATACACAATCGCCTCGTTAAGCACCCTTAAAAGCTCGTTTGCGGTTGCGCCCATATCCTCCTGTATGGTTTCTGCCAAATTCGAGAGGTCTGCCATATCACAAAATCCCTCATAATATGTAAGAGCTCCCAAACGCTCGACATATTCAAGCTTTCGCATAAGGCTTACGGCATAATCAAGATTGTCAAGCGATACATTCATCATACCTGCCATACCGTCAAACGCCTGTGTAAGCTCGGACATTTTTGAAAGGTCATAAACCGCCGACATTGCGATATTATCCGTACCGTTCCTTTTAGCCTTTTCCTTATATGCATTGCACATATCAATACCCAAATCCTTACCGGATATATCGGGGTTTTCCATAAGGCGCTCTGCCATATGCCGATAGTCAAAGCCTGTAGGTGAAATAATATCCTCGGATGCAAGCATATACTTTGCATACGGGGCAATTGCCGAAGCGGTTTCGATATTTCCCATACATGAGGCATCAAAGGCGACAAGCTCAAAATTTTTGCTTGTCTGACTAAGGGCATAGTAAATATCCTCAATTTCCAAAGAGCTTGCGCCGTTTAACTCGTCATAGCCCATACCTGTGAGTGTGCCGTTACCCTGTCCCCAGAGAATAAGCGCGTAGTTTTTGGCAGGATATGAGGATATTCCCCAGTTTAAGAAATCAGAAAGTGTGTCCGATGCGCACATATCCATAGCCTTTGTCTGTGATGCCAAAAACATTGAGCCCTTTTGCATAACAAACCTCTGAATGTAATCGGGGTACACCCCGTCAATGCCCCAGTCGCTTTTACCGCCTGTTTGGACTATGAAATTGATATTTTCCGAATATGAGGGCTTCATCATTTCGGAAAGTGTATCCGATACAAGCTTGGTGTCTGTATTACCGCCGCACATATAAACAAAAACCGACCAGCTCTCGCCTGTTGACGGCAAGGCTTTGCCACGCTCAAGCTCGACCGTTTTGCCTGTGCAGGAGGATATTAAAAACAACGATACCATTAACGCCAATAAGGCGTTTAATTTTTTTACTAACATAAAATCTCCAATAATTTATTCTTTCGTTCCAAAAAACAAAATGCTGTATAAATGAGCAATTCATTTATACAGCACCTACACATTTAACTTATTCCTGCTCAGGAGCGCCTACAGGACAAACACCTGCACATGCACCACACTCCACACAAGTATCAGCGTCGATAACATATTTTGTATCGCCCTCACTGATAGCACTTACAGGACACTCAGCTGCACATGCACCACAGCTAATGCACTCGTCTGTAATTTTGTATGCCATCAAAACACACCTCCTTATTAAATTTACCACATCTTCTGATGTCTACAACCATATTGTATCATAAACTTTAGATTTATTCAAGTATTTTTTGATATTATCCAAGATTTTTATCAAGCTCGGCTATTTCCTTATCGGTAAGCTCCTTGCCCTTATCCTTGCCTTTTGTAAGAACTTTAAGCTCGCCAACGCTATATTCTTCAAGCTTTCCCTCGTTACCGTCATCAATCTTGACCTTTACAAGACCCTTTAAAAGGCTTACCGATTCAACTATTCCCATATCGCCGTTTGGAGTTTTTACCTTTGCGCCGTTCTTTGGAGTTTTCCTGTTAAGCTCCTCATACATTTCCTGCTCGTATTTTAAACAGCACATCAGCCGTCCGCAGGCGCCCGAAATTTTTGCAGGGTTTAGGGACAAATTCTGCTCCTTTGCCATTTTTATGGATACGGGGGCGAACTCGTCTAAAAACTGCGAACAGCAAAGGCTTCTTCCGCAAATTCCGATACTGCCCATTGCCTTTGATTCGTCCCTTACGCCAATCTGACGAAGCTCAATTCTGGTTTTAAAAATAAGCGCCAAATCCTTTACAAGCTTACGAAAATCCACTCTGCCGTCGGCTGTGAAGTAGAACAAAATCTTGCTTTGGTCAAATGTATACTCTACCTCGACAAGCTTCATAACAAGATTGTTTTCCTTTATTTTTTCAAGGCAAATATTGTATGCTTCCTTTTCCTTTTCCTTATTACGCTTATATGTCTTGTCATCATCGGGCGTTGCAACTCTTACAACATCCTTTAATGACTTTACAAGCTCCTTTTCGGGAACATTTTTCCTGCCCTGTACAACATTTCCGTATTCCAGGCCACGGCTTGTTTCAACAATTACATTATCGCCCTTTTTTATATCAAGCTTTTTGGGGTTAAAGTAATATGTCTTGCCGTTAGCCTTAAACCTGACTCCTATAACCTCTGCCATTATATTAACCTACCTTTATTTTTTTCTCTATTTCCTTTGCCATCGCGTCTGACGGCTCAAATTCTATCATATTAAGCCTGCCGTTTTGCAGGTATACAAGATAATATGTACTGCGGTGTGAAAAAACGGTTTTTTTCATTTTATATGATTTTTCGATGCTCATATTGGGCTGAGTTTTTGAAATATACCTTATATCCTTGTTCTTTATATCGTATTTGCGTTCCCTGTGTCCGATTTTCCTTGTTATGCAAACGCTCTTTTCATTTATCTCATAAATGAAGGTTGAGGCATACCTTGTAAGCACGATATATACAAGCACACAGCCTGCAAGTATAAGAGAGCAGGTAAGAATTAAATCCCGTCCCTTATAGCCCTCGCCCAAGGCAAGCTTCATGGCGGTTTGGGTTATGTCATAGCCTATAAGGATAACCACCGCCCACAAAACGGAATATATCATTTCCTTTATGCCTGCACTGTTTTTCTCCGTCATAATTTCACGACCTATCATTTAAGCATATTCAAACTACATTATACATTTTTTTGGCTTATGTGTCAACCTCACCGCATTACTTCTTGATAAGACGCATGACATCCGAAATTGTCTGCGCCCCGTATGCGGCAAAGTTTTCGGGAACCTTTATGCCTTTTAGCGAGGATTTTGGTACGATTGCAGAGCTAAAGCCTAACTTTGCCGCCTCGCTTATACGCTTTTCAAGCTGAGAAACCGCCCTTAGCTCACCGCCAAGCCCGACCTCGCCTATAAAAATCATATCGGGAGGGAGCGCAACATCACTCTGCCCCGACGCAATCGCCGCGCAAATACCAAGATCCGCCGCACGCTCATCAATCTTTAACCCGCCCGCAACATTTATATACACATCACTGTTTGATAAATTCATTCTTGCGCGCTTTTCTAAAACCGCAATAAGCAGTATTACCCTGTTTAAATCAACGCCTGCCGACATTCGTCTGGGATTTCCGAAGCCTGTGGGTGTAACAAGCGCCTGAACCTGCGCCATAACCCCACGGGTACCCTCCATTGTGCAGATTATGCTGTTACCCGAAATATCGGAGTTTCGCCCCTCAAGAAGCATTTTTGATGGATCGTCAACCTCGATAAGGCCTTTGTCGCTCATATCAAATACGCCTATCTCATTGGTAGAGCCAAATCTGTTCTTTACACCTCTTAAAATTCTGAATGAGGTCTGCCTTTCACCCTCAAAATAGAGAACACAGTCCACCATATGTTCAAGCACCCTCGGCCCTGCAAGCGCGCCGTCCTTTGTTACATGCCCGACTATAAACATGGCAATTCCCATACCCTTTGCAAGGCGCATAAAGGCATTTGTCGCCTCCCTTACCTGCGGTACTGAGCCTGATGCGGACGCAATAGATTCATGGTGCATGGTCTGGATTGAGTCGATTATTACAATATCGGGCTTTAAGTCCGAAATTGTGGTTATTATTATTTCAACATCGTTTTCGCTGAGTATATAAAGATTTTCAGTCGTAACCCCAAGACGCTCGGCACGGATTTTTATCTGACCTTGCGATTCCTCGCCCGATACATACAGGATTGTTTTGTCCTTGCCCGAAGTCTGGCAAATCTGCAAAAGCAGGGTTGATTTTCCTATTCCCGGATCACCGCCCACCAAAACAAGCGAGCCTTGCACCAAGCCGCCACCCAAAACTCTGTCAAGCTCGGATAAGCCTGTTTTATACCGCTTTTCAAAGCCCGGCTGTATCTGGGATATTTTTTTAGGTGCAACACGCATTGTATCCGACACCGTACCGATTGCCTTTGCAGTCTTTTTCTCGTCTTTTACAATTGTTTCGTCCATTGTGTTCCATGAATTACACCCCGGACACTTCCCCATCCATTTTGGAGACTTATATCCACATTCACGGCATATATATGTTACCTTCGTTTTCATTATCGATTTTACCTCATACATAATATAACTCTTGTTATATCTTATTTTATCACAATAATCTGTTTGTATCAAGAGCGATGAAAAATATGGTTTGTCAAGTGGCAAAAATTTATTCGATTTACATAATTTTCAAAATTAAAAAATGGCAATATAAAGCCATTTATCCTCGTTATCCACACAGTTATCCACACTTATCATCGCCCAAAATCCACATTTTAGGCGATTTTATCCACGCATTTTGAAAATTCGTGGATAACTTTATGTAAACAAATGCGTGTAATTGTGAGCTGTTTGTAATATTTCTGTTACATAGCCTTGGGTTAGCGTGCGGTTTGGATTTTGGGTTATATGCTTTTTTGGTATGTAATACTGTATCATTATCAATTTAGTGTCGGCAAATTCCCGGTGGCTAAAACATCGTCAATTTCAAACACAGTCAATCCATGAGTAATACCGTAAATTATAATGCTGTCACGCTTATCACGGGCGTCAAGGATTGCAAATTTTGAAATTCTCAAAAGTAGCTGAGCTTCTTCAAGGGATAGAGTCATTCCAAGTGAAATGGAAATCAGTATATCCCTTGACGGCTTTCTTTCGCTGTTAAATACTTTATATAAATATTCTCCGACTCCCGATTTTTTTGCAATTTTGGCTACTGTAGTGCCTTTTATGGAAATCAAATCGTTAAGATAGCTTACAGGTGTCTGATGCAGGAAATCTTTTTCGTGCGTATTGAAAAAAGATTGTAAATCGCTTGCATTTTTGAGTTCTTCTAATAAATCTTCTGTTTTCATTGACAATCCTCCAACTGTTTAATATAATTCATTATAATACATAATATTTAAATATACAAGGAGTGATAAAAAATGTTTTCTCTTGATTCTTTAAGAGAGATAAAAGTTTTGGAACAAAACGAACGGCAAAAAATTTCTTTGGTCCAAAGCCAAGACGCAACGCTTTATTTAAAGCGTGAAATATCCGATGATAAAAGAGAAATATACAAGGCACTGCAAAAAATAAACCACCCTAATATACCCCAAATTTATTATGTAGGTCTTGCTGATAATACTGTGGTAATTGAAGAATACATTGACGGTATTTCGCTTAATGCGTTTATGGAACAAGACAATAAAATGAGCAAAAAAGAAATAATCTCCTTATCAAAGCAGGTTTTGTCAGCACTTGAAGCATTACATGAAAATAAAATAATTCACAAGGATATAAAGCCTGATAACATACTTGTAAATAAATCAAATCATGTATGGTTAATTGATTACGATATATCAAAAATCCACCGTAACGAAGTAAGAAAGGACACGGAATTAAAAGGCACATTCGGGTATGCACCTATTGAACAATACGGTATGTTGCCTACTGATTATAAAACCGATATTTATGCATTTGGCGTTACACTAAAAGCTGTTCTTGAACACTACAACTATAAAGGCGGTATATATAAGATAGCAAAAAAGTGTATGCGCCTTGACCCGTCCGAGAGATATACAAGCGTCAAAAAAGTAAAAAGCGCAATCGGCAGGATTGTAATAAAACAATGGATAGTCCTCGGATTGGTTTTTGCATTGGCTATTTTGGGATTTGGTTTTTATCATATGAACCATGCTCCCGAGGGTTATGTTAAAATCAGTGATGAATATAAGTCCATGCTGAGATTTGAGGATTTTAACAATTCAGAGGCGGTGCAAAAATATTATACATATGACGGTTATGACAGTCTTACTATATTCGGTGTTGACTCGCCCGTTTCACATCTTTTGTTTATTGAGGATACAACGCTTAATGGTAAAATCCTTATGGGTAAAGAGCAACAAACAAAGGTTGATACAACAATCACACTTAAAGACGGCAGGCTTTTAGTAATGCTTAAAGATTTATACGGTCATACTTTTGAGCATGAATTTGAATATGACGGACAACATGAATATGAACTCAGATATTCTGATAATGTAAGACAAAACGCCGATGTAATTTGTTGGGATATGGACAAAGACGGCATTGAAGAATTATTAGTCGGAGTTGATGATGCATCATTTATGGTTAATGATGACCGTATACTAAGCTATATGAATTATTGTCAGGCGTGGTGTATCAAATATGACGAGGGCAGGGGCTTTACTCTTTGTAGCGGTGATATGTTTAGTGAAAACTCAAAGTTCTGGCTATATAAAGACGAGTTGGGAGTGTGGCTCCCATACCTTTCCGCAACTTTGCAAAAGTACAAAATAGAAAAATATTTGATGTACGGCGATGAAGTGCGACAGGTATATGTAGAATAATATTTTGGACAAAAAGTCTAAGACTTTCTGTGGAAATGAAAGTATAATTACCATAGAAAGTCTTTTTTTGTGCAAATAATACCTTTTTTACAAAAGAAGTTATATTATGTTATTTACAAAAAACAAGGCTTTGGGAAAAAGCACATTAAAAATTGATAATTGGATATAAAGAAGAAGCCGGTTATATTATGTGAAACAGACTTTATTTGTCTGTTTCTTCGGCAGAGGTGTCGCTCATATTATCAATGGCATATTCACAGCATTGAACCACAAAGCTGTTTAGTGATACATTTTCCTTTTGGGCTATAACAGACATTTTATCAAGTAACGACTTTGGAAATCTGAATGTTCTGTTTACTGTTTCCTCTGTATGACGGACTTTAAACATAGGTAATCACTCCTTTTCACTATATTATATATGCAAAAAGCATAAAATTATATACAATTTTTGTGCAATCATACATTATGTGCAAATTGTAATTGACAGATGTGTGCAAATGTGATATTATGATAATAATTATATGAATAAAAAGGAAAGGAGGAGATGCCAAATATGTCAAAGCCTAAAGTACCTAAAAGAAATGTTACCGACATCAAAGAGTTCGTCATGTTTGTTAAAATAAGAAATTTGTATCATTATTGCAAGGATTCAGATTTGGAAATATATGATTCGTGCAGAGCTTGTTGGACTATATCTAAAAAAAGGTTGAATAGAATAAAGTATGTTTTTGCTTTGTTCAACTGCGAAATAGTAGGAATTTATAATATCGGGGAATGGAAACAACGAAGTAATCTTGATACGGATTTTCCGAAATTTCCGTTTGAAATCAGAAAAACAGAAATAGAATGTGCCAATATTGCAAAAGAGTGCGATTCGCTAAATGAAATGGAACACAAATGCGGTGGTTTTAATGATTTTCTTGCAATGGCAAAAATAAATAAAGGCGATGATAATAAATTTATAAAGTGGAAGTCAGCCTATTATTTTATCAAAAAAGATGACGAACTTCCCGATGATATTGCTGCCTTTAAAAATTGTATGTTAGTAAAACCCAATGGCGAAACATTCTTTAGCGGCAAGGGAAATCGTTGTGAGAGAATGTATAATTTCAACGAGAACGGTAAAATAAAAACAGATTATAAGTAATTTTAATATATTTTATTTAGAAATGGAGGAACTGTTGTATGAAAAAGGTTATTTCTTTTGTATTATTTTTAACATTTATTATTTCTAATATGTTGATTAACTCTACAGCATATGCAGCATTAAATTCGGAAATAGCAGTAGTTGAAGGGGTTAAATATACTACATATGGGCTAACAGGTCGACCCGAATCCAATTATACAATAGTAACAGGTTATACGAGCGATATCGGAGAACGCGTACAGATTCATGCGCATTACAGAGGTAATACAATTGCAAGCGGTGCATTCAGAGACTGTACGAAAATAAAATATTTGTATATTGATTCCGGTATAACAAATATAGAAAGTGGTGCGTTTAGCAGATGTACAAATTTAGAGAAAGTATCCTTTAAAGGCCCTCGTGAATCGCTTTTTTTGGACAAAAACGCTTTTATAGGATGTTATAACTTAAAAGAAATTGATTTTTTAAATCCGCCTCACATAGGAACAAAAATTTTTAGTGGTTCTGCAATTTTAAACATTTCTGATAACGCATTTTCGGGTTGTACAAGCTTAGACAGGATTTTTTATGAGTCAGATAAAATGGAATATAACAGCATAAACCAAACTATTGGCAACGGCAATGAGGCATATAATAATGCAGAGATATTTTTTGTCGGAGATGTTCGTGGAGTATCTCTTAACAAAACTAGTATAAATATGGTAAAAGGTAATAAAGCTGTTATACAGGAAGAAATATATCCGTCTGATGCATTAAATAAAAATGTTTCATGGAGTTCATCTGATATAAGCGTAGCAACTGTTTCAGAAGGCGTTATAAGTGCGGTCGGAGTTGGGGAAGCAATAATTACCGTTACAACAGATGACAGAGGACAAACCGCCGAATGCAAAGTCAGAGTTACAGAAAATACCACCTCTGTTCTTTTGGGAGACGGAAGTGAAGAAAACCCCTATCAAATATCAACAGAACAGGAATTGGAAGCTATTTCAGATATTCCTAATGCAAGTTATATTTTAATGAATGACATTTATCTTTCAAAACCATTTGTACCTTTGTGCTTAGAAAATGGTGAATATTCGGGAGTTTTTGACGGTAACGGTCACACTATAAGTAATGTGACTATATCATCGCCATATCAATACTCCGGTTTGTTTGCAAAAAGCTCCGGAATTATTAAAAATTTGAATGTTGAATATTCAAAAACCGGTGCTGCTTATGAACTAACCGATCGTAATATTGATGATGAAAGCAGTCCAGGTTTTTTCTTTGGAGGAATAGTGGCACATAATAGCGGATATATTGTGGGGTGTAATGTTAATATAATTTGTGATATTAAGTATAACAATACCTACTCCTGCTACGGATACATTGGAGGTATAAGCGGATATAACGGGGATTCATCTAAAATCTTAAATTGTTCGGTAAAAGGAAATATAAACTGTCGTTGTATATATGCCATAATTGGTGGAGCGGCAGGATCTATGACGCAAGGTGATATAGATTCGGTTTCTTCTGATATAACTATGTATATGGGTTATGACAGTGATCTTAATAATTATTCTGTAGGAGGTGTAGTAGGTTCAAGTTCAAATGTTATAATAAAAAATATAAATGTGAAATATGATATTGAATTTCCACATACATTAAATGGTTTGAAGTTTGGCGGTGTTGCGGGAGTAAATCGTGGAACAATATCTAATGTAGTTGCTGTAGGAAAAATAAAAGATGCCCAAACAATAAAGAACAATCGTGCGTTGGTCGGTGGCATATGTGGCATTGGAAGCATAGTAACTAATGCCACAGCCGATTTTACTGCTAATTTATACAGCTATTCTAAATATTATAACGGTTACTACGATACAACAGCGTATTGTGGAGGAATAGCCGGCGATGCCAAAGTTTATAATTCATATGCACAAATATCAATATGCTGTAATGGTTACACAAGCGTAGGTGGAATTGTGGGCAGCGGAATAGTCAGCGACAGCTATGCCATCGGAACAATAGGAACAATAGATAGTACTAACCGTAAAACTGCTCAAGGTATCGGCGGTTTAAATGTTACAAATTCTTATGCAGTTGTAAGTGGTGTTGGCAGTGGCATCACATGTGGTGTTGAAAGTGATGTCACTAATTATAATACTTCTATTGTTGTTTCAAATTCATTCTACGATAAAAATGTAGCAGAATGTGAAAATAACAATTACGGAACTCCACTAACGACTATTGGAATGAAGTCCAAAACACTTTATACAAATGCCGGATGGGATTTTGATAATGTATGGGATATAAATCCTTTGTTTAATGACGGATACCCTTATCTTAGAGCCTTATATGACAATCCTGTTATTTCTGTTGAAGGTATTTGTCTGAGCGAATCCAGTATTACCTTAGATGTCGGGGAAAGTGCAATACTAACAGCACAAATACTACCCCAAGACGCAACCAATAAAAAATTTTATTGGAAATCATCTGATGAAAATATTGTAACGGTATCAGACGGTGAAATCTATACAAAAAATTATGGCACTGCTTATATTATAGTAACAACAGATGAAAGACAGTATCAAGCTGTGTGTGAAGTTAATGTAAAGGATAAGAGAATTGTTGATACAGATGTACATGTAAACGGTATATCTCTTGATACTAACTCTGTGAATATGGGAGTAGATGAGTACAAAATATTACATGCAACAATACTTCCCAGTAATGCATCTAACCAAAATATTATTTGGAGATCTTCAAATGAGAATGTTGCATTTGTGCATGACGGTATGATTTGCTCTGTAGGTTCAGGAAATACTACCATTACAGCAATGTCGGTAGATGGGCGATATACGGCTTCCTGTAATGTAAATGTAGTTGAAAATATCGTATCGTCTCCGACAGCAAGTATAACTGAAACAAATGTTGATAAAGGTACGGCAGTAAGTTTATCAACTGCAACATCAGGTGCGGAAATTTATTATACAACTGATGGGAGTGAGCCTTCCGTTTCGTCTGAAAAATATGTGATGCCCATTATTATAAACGATAATACCACAATAAAGGCTATTGCAGTTAAAACAGGACTTGAGAACAGTACAATATCAACATTTGTATATACTATAATCGTTGATGAAAGAACAACCATTTCTGTTTCTGATGAAACAGCCAAAGCCGGTGATACAGTTGATGTTGCAATAGATCTTTCAAAAAATGATAATATTGCCGGTATGTTGTTGAAATTATCATATGACAGTGTTCTGGAATTAAAGAATATCCGTCAGGGAGACGCATTAGATACTCTTACATTTACTCCACCGGCAAACTTATCAAAGAATAATATCACACTATTATGGGATGGAGTTGCAGGAGACAGCAGCAACGGGAATATACTGATACTTACTTTTGATGTAAAGGATACGGCCGAAAAGGGTGTTTATAACATATCCTTAAATTATACGCCCGGAGATATATATGATAATGACTTTAATGATGTTGATGTAAAAATTATCAATGGCACCGTTACAGTAATTGATTATATGCTGGGTGATGTCAATGGAGACAATGTTATAAATGCAAAGGATATAACTTTATTAAGGCGATATATATCCGGTGATTATGGCGTTACTGTAGAAAACAATGTGGCAGATGTTAATCGTGATAAAGCTATAAATGCAAAGGATATAACTTTATTAAGACGATATATATCCGGTGATTACGGAGTCACATTAGATTAAGGGGGGCAAATGATGAAAAGAATTATTTCGTTATGCGTAAGTGTTGTTTTATTGTTAGCCATATTGCCTAATGCGTATGCTTCTACAACCGTTTTACAGATAGATAAGATCGTATGCGACAAAGATACAACTGTGGATGTTCCAATAAGGATATCGGGGAATACAGGTATAGCAGGAGCAGTAATTAAAATTTTTTATGATAATAATTTAGCTCTTACCGATGTAAAAAGAGGTGATGCATTTGGCAAATTAACATTTACCCCTCCCGCAAAAATGACATCTAATCCAATCACATTGCTTTGGGATGGAATTGATGAGGATAACTCAAACGGAGTAATAGCAATTCTTACCTTTAAAGTCCCCAATGAAGCTAATGGTAACTATAGAATATATGCGACATATGATACAGGCGGGATATATGACGGAAATTTAAATGATATTGATTTGTCGCTTATTGAAGGCGGTATAACCATATCAAACGAAGAACAAGTGTCAGAAATAGACATTAACATCAATTCCCAATACGATATAAAATTGCCGCTGAATCAGTCAGAAAAAGGTAATGTGTATATAGCATTGTATGATGATCAAGGTAAATTAATTGAATTAAAAATTTATCCTATATCTGAAAATATAGTAACCCAATTGAGCAAAATAAATACAGGAAAGCGTATTAAAGTAATGTGTTGGGATAATGAAACATTACAACCACAGTGTAACTCCGTAGAAATTAATTTATAATATAAAAATCCGTATTCTTAAAGCAAATTGCAATTGAGTACGGATTTTTTTTATCTATTTATTTATCCTATACATAATAAGAGCCATATTATTCAATACAGGAACTGTATGCGTTTTTTAATGCAACAGTTCCTTTTGCAATATTTAACCAAATCGGGGGAATTATCATATTATAAACTAAAGTGAGGTATAGCGGAGCGTGATTCCTGCGTTGCTCCGCAAATTTGATGCAGGAAGAGAGTGGGGGACAGTTATGAAAAGAAATATCAGTGTAGTAGGCGGAGATTTAAGACAGCTAACGGTTTATGAGGACTTTTTAAAGGATAAACACACCGTTAATATATTCGGGTTTGACAAGTCCGATAAGGGTTTTATTGAGCTTGAGCTTGATAAAATATCCGAGTCGCAGATTGTTATTTTACCCATGCCCGTATCAACCGACAGGCAGAATATAAACGCAGTTTTTTCATCAAAGCCGATTAAGATTTCGGATATCTTGGAGCTGCTGTCCCCTGCTCAATTGGTGTTTGGCGGCGGTTTTGATATGAATTTCAAATCGGAGCTTAAAAAGCGCGGTATTGCGTATTTTGACTACCTTGCCCGTGAGGAGCTTGCAATAAAAAACGCCGTTCCGACCGTTGAGGGTGCAATCTCGATTGCAATAAACGAAACGCCCATAACCATTGATAAGAGCAGATGCCTTGTTTTAGGATATGGCAGAATAGGTAAAATATTAGCCGACAGACTGCGCTCCTTGGGCGCCGATGTGACAGTTTGCGCAAGGAAGTATAAAGACCTTGCCTATGCAAACAGCTTCTCGTATAAAGCGACTAATTTTTCAAACTTAAAAAATATTCTGCCGTATCAGGACATTGTATTTAATACCGTTCCGTCATTGATACTTGATTATGATGCGCTAAAGGTGTTGGGAGACGACACGCTCATAATCGACCTTGCCTCACGCCCGGGCGGTGTTGATTTTGATGCGGCAAAGAGGCTCGGCACAAAGGTTATATGGGCTTTGTCACTGCCTGGGAAGACTGCGCCTGTTACATCGGGAAAAATTATAAAAGACACGATTGTAAATATTTTAAATGAATTGGAGGTGTAGAGTGTTGGATTTAAAAGACAAAAATATAGGTTTTGCAATGTGCGGTTCGTTTTGCACTTTCAAAAAAGCGGTTTCCGTGCTTGAGGAGCTATGCAAAACGGGCGCAAATGTAATACCTATTATGAGCGATATTTCATATACAACCGATACAAGATTTGGCAAAGCTGACGATTTTAAAAATAAAATACGGAATTTGTGCAATAATGATATTATACATACCGTTGACGGTGCGGAGCCGATAGGACCAAAAGCGTTGCTCGATTTGCTTGTTATTATGCCATGCACAGGTAACACGCTTGCAAAGCTCAATTCGGGAATTGCCGATACCTCCGTAACAATGGCGGCAAAGGCGCATTTGAGAAATGCACGCCCTGTCATAATTGCGGTATCAACAAATGATGCGCTTGCCAATGCGGCAAAGAATATAGGCTCTTTGATGAACGCAAGAAATATATATTTCCTGCCCCTTCGTCAGGACGATTGCATAAAAAAACCGACCTCTGTGGTTGCGGATTTCGATAAACTCATCCCTGCCATTGAGGCGGCACTGTCAAAACGACAATTCCAGCCTATTTTAGAAATGTAGTGAACTAAGTTTTTCTGCATTGCTATTTTAGGCTGATTATATAGGCTGTTTTGTGCCTCTTCGGGCATAAAACAGCCAATTTTAACTTAAACTTTAATTCCCAAAGCCTCTTTTGCAAGTCGGTCGGCTTTTTCGTTATACTTATCACCGCTGTGGCCTTTTACCTTGTTAAAGCTCACAGCCAGTTTATCCTTTATACCTTCATAGAACGCCTTATACTGTATTGTGCCTCTTTTATTTGTTTTCCACGCACCCGTACACCAATTTTCAACGCCCTCATAGTCGTAATAAATATCAAGATTTTGTATATTATTATCCAGGCAATATTGCATTGCCGCCATTGCGCCCATTATCTCGCCCGCAACATTTCGCATTTTAGATAATTCCTCATCAGAAAAGCTCTTTGAAAAGTTTTCCTCCCTGCCGTTTGCAAACATTACAACGCCGTAGGAAAATTCACCCGTTTCAATGTTATAGCTTCCGTCCGTATATGCAACGGCAGTATTGTCGCTATGTTCATCAAAAAGCGACAACTGCTCGGATACGCCTAAATATTCAAGCGCATCTTTTTCGGTTTTAAAGCTTTTAAACTCGGCATTGGAATACCCCATAACCTGTTTTTGACATTCCTCCCACGAGTTAAAAATGCCTGTTTCATATCCGTTTTTCACTGCATAGAACTTTGCCATAAAGACTCCTTTTTTATGCGAATATCATCTACCCTTATGCGAGCTTAGCCACACAATAAGCACCGACATATCGCTTGGCGATACACCGCTTATTCTTGACGCCTGACCTAAGGATTTAGGGCGTATTTTATCAAGCTTTTGTCTTGCCTCAAGCCGTAAGCCCTGAATTTTACCGTAGTCTGTATCGGGAGGAAGAAGTTTCTCCTCCATTTTTTTTGCTTTTTCAACCTCGGCAAACTGGCGACGGATATATCCGTCATACTTTAATTTTATCTCCGCCTGCTCTATTACCGCATCGGGTAATTCGGGGCGGTCTGTATCAATTTCTTCTAACTTTTCATAGCTTAGCTCAGGCCGTTTTATAAGCTCGCAGAGCTTAATTCCTGTTTTTATCGGTGTGCTGTTATACCTCTCCAAAACAGGGTTTGCAACGGCAGGAGATATGTTTATCCCGGAAACTCGCTCCATTTCATCATCGACCGCCCTTAATTTATCCAACAGCTTTTGATACCGCTCATCGCTTATAAGCCCGACCTTATGCCCGATAGGTGTCAATCTCTCATCGGCATTGTCCTGACGGAGCAAAAGACGGTATTCGCTCCTTGATGTCATCATTCTATACGGCTCGTTTGTGCCCTTTGTTATAAGGTCGTCAATAAGCGTGCCGATATATCCGTCGGAGCGCTTCAGGATAATCTGCTCCTCGCCCTTTAGCTTCAGAGCGCAGTTAATTCCTGCAACCAAGCCCTGTGCCGCCGCTTCCTCATATCCCGATGTGCCGTTAAACTGACCTGCGCCGTAGAGGTTTTCAATATTTTTAAATTCAAGCGTTGCATAAAGCTCGGTAGGGTCGCAGCAATCATACTCAATCGCATAAGCGCTTCGCATAAACTCCGCCCTTTCCATGCCCTTAATGCTCCGATACATCTCAAGCTGTACAAATTCGGGCAGGGAGGTAGAAAAGCCCTGTATATACATCTCCTTTGTGTCAAGCCCCATGGGCTCAACAAAAAGCTGGTGCCGTTCCTTATCGTGAAACCGTACCACTTTATCCTCTATTGACGGACAATAGCGAGGCCCCACGCCCTCGGCATATCCGCCGTACATTGCGGATAATTTGAGGTTGTCCATAATAATTTTATGCGTTTTCTCATTTGTGTAGACCAAATGGCACGAAACAAGGTTTTTACCCACATTTTCCGTTTCAAAAGAGAACGGAACTATCTTCTCATCGCCCTCTTCAAGCTCCATTTTGTCAAAATCGAGTGAATCGGCATGTATTCTTGCAGGCGTACCTGTTTTAAAGCGTCTCAGGGTTATGCCCAAGTCCAAAAGGCATTTTGAAAGCTCATTTGCAGGAAACATTCCGTCAGGTCCGCTTTCCTTTGAATAGTCGCCTATAAGGATTTTGCCTTTTAAGTATGTGCCCGTTGCAATAATGACCGCACGCACCTCATACTCTGCGCCCGTTGCGGTAACAACGGATTTTACCTTGTTGTCTTTGACATTTATTTTTACAATCTCTGCCTGCTTGGTTATAAGGCGTTCCTGGTTTTCCAAGTGCCGTTTCATGGCAGAATGGTATTTTTTTCTGTCTATTTGCGCGCGCAACGAATGAACGGCAGGACCTTTACCGCGGTTTAGCATTTTCATCTGGATAAAGGTTTCGTCGGCAACCTTGCCCATCTCTCCGCCAAGCGCGTCAACCTCACGCACCAGATGCCCCTTTGCCGTACCGCCGATTGACGGGTTACACGGCAGGTTGCCTATCGCATCAAGGCTTATTGAAAACATAACCGTTTCCATGCCAAGCCTTGCGCATGCAAAAGCCGCTTCACAGCCTGCGTGTCCACCGCCGATTATGGCAACATCAAATTTACCTAAAATCATTCCTCTTCCTCATACTCAATTTCCGCTGTTTTTTTCTTTTTGTCGTTTAAAAATGTCTTTTCAATTATCCGTGCCGCATAAAATTCCATAGGATAGCGCAAAAACGCATAACCTATCGTAAGACCGATAAATACAAGCGCCATTGAACCTGTTACGCCCCAAAGTCCGAAAGGAATAGTTAAAAGCACAACTGAGATAAGCGTAAGAATAAGGCAAATCGGCAAATGCGCAAGCATAATCAGTAACGAGTTCTTGTATAAATCCTTTAATTTCGTGTCAAAGGTAACCATGAGCTGATACATAAACGGATGCATCATAGTATATATCAAAAGTCCAATACTTAAAATATATACCAATATTGTGGATATTACCTGCATTCCCTCAAGCTTTGACATATTGTAATAGAAGATAATAGCTGTCGGCGCAAATACGAAAACAAGAATGTCAATCAAAAGCACAATAAAGCCCTGCTTTGCATTTTCCTTAACCTTGTCCTTGCCGTCGCTCCAGACCCATACAGGCTGCTCACGGGTAAAGCACCTATACACATACGAAAGCCCGGCAGACAACGGGCCTGCGCCCCACATGGTTACAAAGAATATTGCAACCGTTGAGCAGATACCGAAGGTTACCGTTCCTAACTGTCCTGCAATTTCAGACTCTGCTACGCCGTTTGAGCGCATAATTTCAAGCGCCGATTGCTGAATAGCCGTTATCGGCTGTGCAAGCACGAAAACCGTAAGCAAGTACACAAGCACAAGCACAGGAACAGCAAAGAGCGAATACAAAAATCCCGAACGCAAAAACAGCGTAAACTTTCTTGAAACCAACTCTATATAGAGGAATAAGCCTCTCTTTTTGGGAGCGTTTTTATCAACTCCCGGACCTGCCTTGTCATAGCCACCGCCAAATAATCCCATATTTTATTTCATCGCCTTTCAAAGAAATATTTTTACATCGTTTTATATTGTATCATAAAATGTTTTGTGTTACAATATAGAAAATTTACAATTTTTCAAAACAGGATTTTTTGTTATGCGAGAAGTTACAATAAACCAAAACGATGCAAACCAGCGTCTTGACAAGTTCATAACCAAATTTATGCCTTCGCTTCCAAAGGGTATGCTCTATAAGGGCTTTAGAAAAAACTGCGTTAAGGTAAACGGTAAGCATATAAAATCGGGCGAGTATATGCTTTGTGAGGGCGATGTGCTGAATTTGTATTTTAAAGACGAATTTTTTGAAGAGGAACGCTATTTTATCCCATCAGATGCCGAACTTGATATTGTGTATGAGGATGGCAATATCCTGATAATAAATAAGCCACGCGGTATGGTGGTACACTCTGATGACAAGGGAACAGCCGATACGCTTATTGATGCGGTAAAGTCATATCTTTACAGGAGTGGCGAGTTTAATCCAAAATCGGAGCATTCTTTTTCGCCCTCGCTTTGTAACCGCCTTGACCGAAACACAAGCGGACTTATAATTGCGGCAAAAAATGCCCCCGTCTTACGCTTTATAAACGAAAAAATTAAAAGCCGTGAGATAAAAAAGCTATATCTTTGCGAGGCGGAGGGGATTTTTGATAAAAAGGAGGACACTCTTTTATCAAATCTGACACGCTATGAAAAGCATGTAAAACTTACGGACAGTAAAACCGAAGCCTCAAAACAGATATGCACAAAATACAAGGTAATAGCCGAAAAAAACAGCACCTCACTTTTAGAGATTGAGCTGATAACCGGCAGAACGCATCAAATCCGCGCACAGCTTGGCGCAATTTCACATCCGCTTTTGGGCGATGCAAAATACGGCTCAAAAGCAAAACAGAGGCTATATAACCTCTGTTCGTATAAGCTGATATTTGATTTTTTGCCGTCCGATACGCCGTTTGACTATCTTTGCGGTAAGGAGTTTTCAATTTCCTGCGATTTTGAGAAGAAATTCTTTTCACAAAACTCATAAAGGTTTTGTGTGGCTAAAGGCTTGCCCATTTTAGCTACACATTCCTTTAGCTCATAAAGCCTGTCGCTTGTGCCAAACAGCTGGTGGAGCGCATCCGACATTGTATAGTTATCATTAACACCCATTGCAACGCCGTTGTTTAGCAAAAACATCAGGTTTCTGTCCTCCTGTCCGGGGATGGGGTTTACCATAATCATAGCCAAGCCCTTTGCAAGCGCTTCTGAGGTCGTAAGACCGCCGGGCTTTGATATAATAACATCGCACGCGTCCATCATCTCGTCAATCGTATCAACAAAGCCATACGGCATAATGTTCTTTTTCCATGAATATTTGCTTATGGCTTTTTTCATTCGTGTATTTGATCCGCAGATACAAAGTACCTGGAAATCCTCGTCACATTCGTCAATTTCAAGTAATGTTTTTTTAATGTTCCCGTATCCCATTGAGCCCATCATTAAAAGTACCGTTCTTTTATTCTCGATACCGAGCTTTTTACAAGCTGTATCCCGATCCATTTTCGTTTCAAAACGGCGGCGGATAGGTATGCCGATAGGTAAGAGCTTTTCCTTTGCTATGCCCTTTCTTGTCATTTCATAGCTAAGGCGCGCGTCGGGGATTACATAGTAATCAAGCGCAGTGCTTTCCCAGAACGGATGCACCGTAAAATCCGTTACAATTCCCACAAGCGGACAGTCTGTTATTCTTTTCTCACGCATTATGCTCATTACAACGCCTGCATAGCTGTGCGTTCCGATAATAAGGTCGGGATTATATTGTCTTACATACGCCTGCAGTTTTTTTGACACATATTTTGACATTATATTGGTTACGGATAGTTTCCTGTACGGCGTGTCAATATCCGCCATGGTGGCATAAACCTTGCCGTAAGGAACGGAGAGATATTTTGTAAGAAATAAATATCCGTCCTGGATGGTGTTGCCAAGATGTGGGTTTATATAGTCAAAAATATCGAGCATTTCACATTCATGCCCGTTTTGTGTAAATTTTTCAATTATGGCATTTGCGGTTGAATGGTGACCGTACCCTGCCTTTACAGACATCAATAAAATTTTCATAATCTAATCCTTTCATAAAATCCTGAATGTATTATACCAAAAAAACAGGCGCATTTCAAGGTTACAGATTTTGGTTACTGCCCGTCCAATATAATATCAAGCATTTGGCGTGGTGTTACAATAAACGGTTTTGCAGGGAAATGCTTAATATTCCCCGTAACAAGGTAAGCATCTGTTCCGCTTCTCTTCTCCATTACAACCTCGTAGAAAACCCTGTCTTTTGGGTCGGGCAAATCTATATCAATGCTCTTTTCATCGACCCAGACGCCGTTTCCCTTTATTGCAGATATTACATCGTCTACAATTTCCTTTGTAAATCTGAATTTTGGTCTTAAAAGTACGGTTATATATTCTTTTATAATATCTTCGTTAAAAACAGGAATTATTGTTCCTCTAAAAACCAGCTCCATTACATTGCCCGGAACGGAATTCCATTTTAACATCGCCGAAACAAGAACATTTGTATCAATGACAGCGTAGTAATATTTCATATATCTACCTTACTTTCTCGCCTCGTTAATTTCAGCATTTATTTCATCAAGAGACATATCCGATATGCCGTTTTCTTCCGCAATTTTGCTTGCAGTCCGCATTGCCGATAAAGCACGGCTATTTTTTTCTTCAATTTTCATACTGAACGGCACACCGTTTTCCTGAACGAGCCTTGATATGCACATACGCAAATATGTCGGAAGGTCTATTCCAAGCTGTTCACAAATATTGGTCGCTTGTATCCTTGAAGCATCGTCTGCTCTGAATTGTACTAATGAATTAGCCATAATAACATCTCCTCTCAATTACATTATAACATCTATTGAAAACATTTGCAAGCATTTGATTTCATTTTTTTGCTTATAAAACAAATATATTTATATATGATTACATTTATACTATCTTTTTTACTTATTATAATTTTAGCCTTGAAAAATCGTGTAAATAATGGTATAATTTGCTTGTTATTATCAAATCACACAAAGGTTAATTCTACGGAGGGGATAACTATGGAAAAAAGAAGTAGCTTTTCGGGGCAACTCGGATTTGTAATTGCCGCGTCAGGTTCGGCAGTAGGTTTAGGTAATATATGGAGATTTCCGTATCTTGCGGCAAAATACGGTGGCGGAATATTCCTGCTTGTATACCTTATATTGCTTGTGACATTCGGTTACACGCTTATGCTTACCGAAAATGCAATCGGTAGAAAAACGGGTAAGGGGCCTTTGATTGCATTTGCCGAGCTTAACAAAAAATGGGGATTTATCGGTATTATTGCAACCGTAATTCCTGCAATCATTATGCCGTACTACAATGTAATAGGCGGTTGGGTTTTAAAATACCTGGTTATGTATTTAATCGGCGGACACAGTGCCTTGGCATCTGATGGGTATTTCGGAGAAATGCTTGGCTCACCTATCCAGCTTCTTATATACCAGGGCATATTTACAGCATTTACAACATTTATAATCTATTTGGGCGTTGAGAAGGGTATTGAAAAATACAGCCGTATCTTTATGCCGATACTTGTTGTAATGGCTATTGCGGTATCAATTTATTCAATATCGTTACCGGGCGCAATGGCGGGTGTAAAGTATTTCTTTATCCCGAACTTTAGCAATTTCTCAATAAGCGGAGTTATTGCAGCATTGGGACAGATGTTCTATTCGCTTTCTTTGGCAATGGGTATTATGATAGCTTACGGCTCATATCTGCCACGGACAGAGAACCTTGAAAAGAGCGTAACACAGATTGAGGTGTTTGATACATTTATCGCAGTTATTGCAGGTCTTATGATAATTCCGGCGGTATTTGCATTCTCAGGCGGAGACGAGTCTGCTTTATCGGCAGGCCCCGGCCTTATGTTTATAACTTTGCCCCAGGTATTTGAGAAGATGGGCTTTTCAACCGTGATTGGTGCGGTATTCTTCTTCCTGGTACTGTTTGCGGCGCTTACATCGTCAATTTCAATCATGGAGGCGATTGTATCGTCAATATGCGATAAGACAGGCTGGGCAAGGTCAAAGGTAACGATTGTTACGGGAATTTTAAGCTTCCTTGTAGGTATGCTTCCTGCTCTTGGTTACAGCGTGCTTTCATGGGTACACATTTTCGGCTTTGATATTCTTGACTTTATGGACTTTATCACAAACTCAGTCCTCATGCCGATTTGCGCATTCTTAACCTGTGTATTTGTTGCATGGGTTATCGGCTCAAATGTTATTGCCGAGGAGGTTGAGCAATCGGGTCCGTTCAAGCGTAAAAAGCTCTATAATGTAATGGTTAAATACATTGCGCCGATACTGCTCTTTGTAATTTTGGCATCATCGGTATTGCAGAGCATCGGACTTATTAAAATCTGATTTTAAATTTTTAAATTCAACGGGACTGTGGTATACGCTTTATCACAGTCCCGATTTTTAATGGCTAATAGTGTGAAAAATAAGTGGCACACCTTACAGTTTTTCGCTCGGGGCGGTATCTAATGGTCAGCAACTTTTGGCAGAGCCAAAAGTCAGCCTTACGGCTGCCGCACATCTTTGCGGTGCATAAACAGCACCGCTCGCTCAAAACTGCAATCTGCTTGCTTCTTTTCCACCCTATATATTTGTGCTGCCGCAGGGTAGCAGAATGGAGATTAAAATGGAAACACAAAACCAGACAAAGCCAATGCGTATGGGGTATCTTATAAGGCGGTTTTTGCCATACTACAAAAAATATGTATGGGTGCTTATTCTTGACCTTATCTGCGCATCGTTATCGACCGTATGCGATTTGGTTTTTCCTATGATAATAAGGTACATCACCGATATGGGAATAAATAATATCGGTGCTTTAACTGTCGGGGTAATATTAAAGCTTGCCATGCTTTACCTTGTGCTTCGTATTATTGATGCGGCGGCAAATTTCTATATGGCAAACCAGGGCCATGTAATGGGCGCAAAAATGGAGACGGATATGCGCAGGGATCTGTTTGACCATCTTCAAACGCTGTCATATTCGTATTATTCAAACCATAAGGTCGGTCAGCTAATGGCACGAATGACGGGCGATTTAAACGATATAACAGAGTTTGCGCACCACTGTCCGGAGGAGTTTTTTATCTGCGGACTAAAGATTATCGTATCGTTTGCAATTTTATCAACCATAAACATACCGCTTACGGTGATAATGTTTGCAACCTTTCCGATAGTTATTGTATTTACAAAGTATTTTAATGTAAAAATGCGAAGAGCCTTCAAGGAACAGAGGCGTCAGGTGGGCGAGGTAAATGCGCAGGTTGAGGACTCGCTTTTGGGAATACGGGTCGTAAAATCGTTTTCGGGCGAGGAGGCAGAGGCAAAGAAGTTCAGAGTCGGAAACGAGAAATTTTTGGCTACCAAGAAAAACAGCTTTTTCTATATGGCAGGCTTTTCAACCTCTACAAGGGCATTTGGCGGAATAATGTATCTTGCGGTTGTGGTTTTCGGCTCGCTGTTTATGATACGGGGGCGTATAAGCCCTGCCGATTTAACGGCATACCTTTTGTATGTAAACACACTGCTTGTATCGGTAAGGACGATTATCCAGTTTACCGAGCAGTTCCAGCGCGGTATGACGGGTATTGAGCGTTTTATTGAGGTAATGGACACAGAACCCGATATTACAGAAGCGAAAAACGCAAAAGAGCTTGTATCGGTGCATGGTGATGTTGAGTTTAGGAATGTGTCGTTTCATTATAACGACGAGGAGGACAGAGATGTCCTTTGTAATATTAACCTTAAAATTGATGCAGGAAAGAGCGTTGCAATTGTAGGGCCGTCGGGCGGAGGAAAGACAACAATGTGCAATCTTTTACCGCGCTTTTACGATGTAACAGACGGTGAAATTTTGATTGACGGGAATAATATTTCAGATGTTACACTAAAATCATTGCGGAATGCAATAGGAATGGTTGAGCAGGATGTGTATTTGTTTTCGGGTACGGTGCTTGAAAATATCTTATACGGGAAGAGTGATGCAACACAGGACGAGGTTATAGCCGCCGCAAAAATGGCAGGCGCACATGAGTTTATCATGATGATGCCAAACGGCTATGATACATATGTCGGGGAGCGTGGCGTAAAATTATCGGGCGGTCAGAAGCAAAGGCTGTCGATTGCAAGGGTATTTTTAAAAAATCCGCCCATACTCGTGCTTGACGAGGCAACCTCCGCGCTTGATAATGAGAGCGAAAAGCTGGTACAAAAATCACTTGAAGAGCTTGCAAAGGGCAGAACTGTGTTTACCATTGCGCATAGGCTTACCACTATCAAAAATGCGGATATTATCCTTGTTCTTACCGAGAACGGCATAGTTGAACAGGGAACGCACAAAGAGCTTCTTGATATGAACGGAATATATGCAGGCTTTTATAAGCTGTATAGCTAATATATGTTAAATTTTGGTTTATATGTGTAAATGGGTATCGAAATTTGTAGGGGAGGGTTTCCATGCCCTCCCGTTCCCAATATGCGTTGTCGGGGATGCGGACAGGCACAGAGACCTGTCCCTACGACCATACCAATTTACGATTTCG
>JAFSXU010000046.1 GCA_017443895.1 Clostridia bacterium | reverse complement strand
CGGATATCGCAATTTTGAACGATTTAGAAAACGCATATTAAATATGTTCAGATACAAAAGTGAAAAAGCAAAAACTAATGCGGCAGCATAAGCTGCCGCACCAATCCCATTTTATTTCACCCCAATTGTTGACAAAGAGCCCATTTTATTTAATTTAAATATTTGATGCGGCAATAATTTTATTTGCAACATCCATTGGCGCTCTTTCGTATCTTACAAACTCAAATGTGAAAGTACCTGCGCCGCCACTCATTGCTCTTAAATCGGTGGAGTACTTATACATCTCAGATACAGGGATTTCAGCCTCAACCAGGTTAAGTCCAGGCTTATCGCTCTCGCCCATACCCATAATTCTGCCACGGCGCTTATTTATATCGCCGATAACATCGCCCATTATATCCTCAGGCACATATGCCTTCAAATATCCGATAGGCTCAAGGATAACAGGTCCTGCCTGCTTCATACCCTCTTTATATGCAATAGAGGCAGCAGTCTTAAACGCCATTTCCGACGAGTCAACGGGGTGATATGATCCGTCAAGCAGGGTTGCTTTTAAGTTCACTACAGGATAACCCGCAAGAACACCGTGCTGTGAGCTGTCACGAAGTCCCTTTTCAACTGCGGGGAAGTAGTTCTTCGGCACGCTTCCGCCAAATACCTTTTCCTCAAACATCATTTCCTCGGTAAGACCGGGTTCAAATTCAATCTTAACATGACCGTACTGACCGTGTCCGCCCGACTGCTTCTTATGCTTACCCTCAACGGTAGCTGACTTTGTGATTGTTTCTCTATACGCTGTAATTGGCTCTTCCAATACTACATTTACGCCGTACTTTGTCTTTAGCTTTGACACGATAACATCAATATGCTGTTCGCCCTGACCGTTAATAAGAGTCTGCTTTGTTTCAATGTTATTTGTAACTGTAAAGGTTGGGTCCTCGTCCATAAGTCTTGTCATACTTCCGATAACCTTTTCCTCATCGCCCTTATTCTCAGGTCTTACGCCCATTGACAAGGTAGGTGCAGGGAATTCGATACCTGTAAGGATAATATTTTTGCTCTTATCACATAGGGTATCGCCCGTTTTTGTAAATTCAAGCTTTGTAACACAGCCTATATCGCCTGCCTTTACAGATTTAACCTCTGTCTGCTTCTTACCGCATAATGAATACAGCTTGCCAATTCTCTCCGTTTCGCCACGGTTAGGGTTATAGTATGCAGAATCTGCCTTTATCTCGCCCGAATATACTCTGAATATTGACATTCTGCCGACAAACGGGTCTGCAATGGTCTTAAATACAACTGCCGCCGTTGTTTCATCAGGTGATTGCACAAGCTCCACAGGCTCTGCTGTTTGTGCATCTCTGCCTATCTCTGTAATCTCGGCAGGTGATGGGAGATACTTTCCTATACTGTCAAGCAAGGAACGCACACCGATATTTTGCTCACCGCTGCCACAGTATACAGGGTAAATACTTCCGTCCTTTACTCCTGCGCGGATAGCCTTCTTAATCTCGTCAAATGTGAACGGCTCATCGTTAAAATACTTAACCATAAGCTCCTCATCCGTACCTGCAATCGCTTCCATTATCATTTCACGAAGTGGTGCAACCTTTTCCTCCATGCCCTCGGGTACGGGAATATCAACTCTTTCCGTGCCCTCGTAACGGCGCGCGGTCATATCAATAATATCAACAAATCCCTCAAATCCGTCAGCCGTTTCGATTGGGTATACAAACGGAGTTATAGCCCTGCCAAACGCCTCTTTCATACTCTCAAGCGTCTTTTCATAATTTGAGTGCTTGTCATCAATCTTGTTTACAAAGAACATTATCGGAATACCCTTGTTTTTTGCATAGGCAAAATCCTGTTCCGTGCCGACTCTTACACCTGTTCTTCCCGATAATACAATAAGTGCGCTGTCTGCCGCTCTTACGCCTGCCTTTACATCGCCTGCAAAGTCAAAATATCCGGGTGTATCTATAACATTGTATCTAAACTCCTTCCAGTCAAAAGACGAAACAGTCGTATTTATCGAACACTGTCTTTTAATCTCCTCGCTGTCATAGTCAGATACGGTGTTACCGTCAGCAACCGTGCCCTGGCGCTTTATAACGCCCGCATTTAAAAGCATTGCCTCAACAATTGAGGTTTTACCGCCTTTGCCGTGTCCCATTACGGCAATATTTCTGATGTTTTCCATATTATAGAGTCCCTCCTTAAAATTTTTGTTTCCTGATAATGGCATTTGCCATTTTATTCCTAAAATATATTTACCCCAAAATACGAGTTCATAACCAAAATTTTTAAATATTTTTCCCCGATTGACTAAGTTTATAAATTGCGGTATAATTTTTGGTAGAAACTGTATATTTTGGAGGATATTATGAGCATTGATAATAAAACGGTTTACGCTTTTGGCGATAGCATTGTTTACGGCCACACAGCGCCCGAAAAGTCGTTTATGCGTCTTATAGCGGATGAATATAACCTTAATCTTAATATGTGCGCTGTAAACGGTGCAAGCGTGATATGTAAAGACAGCGCCGAAAAAGAGGATAAAAACGAGAAAACCATGGGTAACTACATAATAAACCAAGTCATATCCGCACCCGATGAAAAGCCCGACATTATCGTCTTTAACGGCTATACAAACGACGCCTACGGCAATCCCAAAACCGATTGCCATAACTTAAATAATGCGCATATAAATGTTATGGAGCATTTGGGAAAAATGGGCGAGCCCAAATTTGACAATTCAACATTTTGCGGTGCGTTTGAGGAAATAATCCATACTATGCAGAAAAAATGGCAGGGCACTCCGATTATGTATATAACCACTCATAAATCAGGTGGCAGGGACTGGGAAATACAGTGCAAATTGCGAGATCTGGCACTTGGGATTTGTAAAAATTACGGCGTTGATACTTGCGATATATTTTCAGAATGTGCGCTTGATACAAGAAATGATGCCCAGATGCAAACATATATTATGGGCGGTGCAGGCTCGCACCCCAATGTTTGTGCGTGCAGGGAATTTTATATACCTGCTGTGGTAAAGGAAATGGAGAGCATATTAAAGTGAGTAAAAAAGTATATCCAAACAGTGTTGACCTTGTTGTATTTGCAGGTCAGTCGAATATGTCAGGCAGAGGCGATGCAAAGGATGCGCCATTGTGCATTAAAAACGCAGGCTTTGAATATAAGGCGGTAAGTAACCCCGATGAATTGGTGGAAATAAAAGAGCCGTTTGGACTGGGCGAGGATAAAGACGGCGGTTTAACGGATATAAATAAAGACGGTACAACAAAACGGCGTGGAAGTATGGTAGGGGCATTTGTAAATGCGTATTATGAGCATACAAAACGGCAGATTGTTGCAGTTTCCGCATCAAAGGGCGGTACAAATACTGAGGAGTGGAAAAGCGGACTTATTGATGATGCCGTGTCAAGGCTTGATATGGCAAAAGCGTTTTTAAGCGATAATAATATTAAGATAAACCGTATATTTTTGGTATGGAGCCAGGGCGAGAGCGACGGAGATGTCGCAAGGACAAAAGAGGACTACATAAAAAATACAACAGAGATTATCGGTAAGTTTTTTGAACATGGAATAGAGCATTGCTTTATTGTGGGAACGGGACACTATAACTATCCCGTGTACGGAAACGAGCATATAGATAAACAGTATGAAGTAATCCGAAATGCGCAACAAGAGCTTGCTGATACTGATAACCGCTATACTGTAGTTTCAAGCTTTTCGCCGTATATTGATAATATGCGCGATAATTTTCATTATTATCAGATAGCATATAATAAGGTCGGCAAAGAGGCAGGCGCAAATACTGCAAGATATTATGAGAATGAATAATGAATAACAGGATAAAAAAACATCAACAAAAACCCACCCTACTGTTTTGGCAGTAGGGTGTTTATATACTCACGAAAAGGCATCCTAAAACACCAAAGTCCAAAACGGTTTCGGAATTTTATCAATTTGTTCACAAAAAAATGCACCGATAATATACATCGGTGCATACGGCGCTATTATTTATCTTTATCATGGCTGTCAATGAGTTTGCGTATCTCCTCCGGAGTGGCATCGGGGTCAGGGAAATACACCGGTGCAGGTAGCTTTTCCTCTTTTACGCCAATAACAGGCGCAGGATTGTCAGCAAACATCTGAGCAACTGTCTTACCTTGCTTTTTTGCTACGATGTCAAGCATACTTACTTTGTCTTTGTTCATAACAATATACCTCCTAACCTCCGAGTTTTCAATAAGCTATTTTAACACGCCCAAGTGTATAAGTTCATTTACACGCTTATATTCCTCCGCCGCATTGCCATACCTGATATGGCGTACACTGTGAGGAACGGCTACATCTGTCCATTCGCACAGAAGCCAGTCGCCCCTATCCGCTCCGCGAAAATAAGGGCAATACTGACAGTCCTCTATAGTAGTAATCATAACCTTATTATTTTTACGACAATACACTTTCCCGTCCGGGTTGGTGGGATAGGTGTCAAGGCTAATTTGATTACAGTGCATTACAAGTTCAAGTTTCATTTTCCGTCTCACAATACAATCTTTTTTATCCACTCCATAATACTGTCATTTACATCAAAGACAATTTCCTGACCTCTGCTTGGGGATTGGAAGTAACCGTCTTTGAAACAGTCACCGCAGCCCGCAATTTTTACACTGCTGTTAAAGCATTCGGGCATATCCCACCTTGAACGGCTATAACCCTCCTTAGTCAGAGTATTTCGCTTGTCATATTTTAGTATGCCATAGCCTTTTGTGCCGTTAGCGAATGATAGTTCATTGGTTGGAATATATAGGCGGTTAGTCTTATCAGACCATTTAGAATGAGGATGCCAGTCGTAGCTTTTTATATCATCACCGTTTACAATACTGCCTACCTGCATATAGCCATATATAATATGTAAATCCTTTGCGCCTCTTACATAGCGCAGTTTCCCGTTACTGTCATATTCAGTTTGTCTGAACCAACCATAGAACAGAAACACATCACCCACACCAACACCTTGATTGTCAAGGAATATGGCAGAAGTGCTACGCTGACCAAACGCAGGTTTCCAATTTTTCGGGTGAGAAATATCTTCTCTTATATCAGGGTCAAGGTGGCAGAAATTACATTCGTTAAAAGCAAAATTAGGCTTTAATTCCTGTATAATTTCTGCGTAGCTTTTGCCGTCATAGATAGTATCGCTATACTTCAATCTGCTGTCATTATCGGGTATAGGTAGCGACAACAGCGTACCGTCGGGAAGTATGGGGCTTGCCATTCCTCCGGCAGTACTGTCCATTCCTTTTCTGCTTAGTATCAGTTTCATTTGCATTACCTCATTTCTTAATAATATGACAAATGTATGAGGAATATTCCTCATATTATCTTTACATAATTATATGAGATAATAGATAAAAAGTCAAGAGGTGTTCTTTATGATTTCATTTGCGCCATTTAGAAAGCTGATACAGGAGAGAAACATCAGCACTTACTACCTGAGAAATAAGTGTGGGAAATACAACTTAGATAATAAAACTATTCAACGGCTTATGAATGATGAGTCTGTATCAACATACACCGTAAATTCACTATGCAGTATTTTTAACTGTGACCTGTCTGATATAATGGAGTTTCTGCCTGACAATGACAATGCAGACTGACATACTGCAATCCACTGTCGGAGGTTCTGAAGTAAAAAATTAACTAATTGTAAACAACAACACCCCACTGCAAAACAGTGGGGTGTTTATATACTAACAAAGAGGCATCCTAAAACACCAAAGCCCGAAAACGGTTGGTAGGCAACAAAGTGGCAGTGAGCGCATTTATAAGCGAACAACACGACTTGCCGAGACCGGTTTCGGAAAAGGAGGAGTAGCGAAATAGACGAGCTCTGATTTTTTGCATAAAAAATCGGAGTGAGCATTATGGAACTCACTCCGACATGGTGCCGATGGCCGGGGTCGAACCTGTTACAGCAATGTTTCCTTTTGTAAACAACAACACCCCACTGTAAAACCAGTGGGGTGGGTTTTTAAGTGGTGCCGATGGCCGGGGTCGAACCGGCACGGGAATTTCTTCCCACGGGATTTTAAGTCCCGGGCGTCTGCCAATTCCGCCACATCGGCAAAAGTTGCTTTACAACGATGTTAAGTATAGCACACCGCCTCATATTTGTCAAGCAATTTTTATAAATTTTAAATATTTTCGATATAATATCATTTGACAAACTATGTCATATAAAGTAGAATTAAATAAACTATTTAATTCAAATTGGAGTGGATGCAAATGTCTTATAAAAAGCTTGGTATGTTATTGCTTGCAGTAGTTTTATTTATAATAGGAACGGCGATTTATACACCGTCAGATAAACCAAATACCGAGGATGATATAGAGGTATCCCAAACACTTATACCCAAAAGCCGAAGTATAACCGTAACCGCAACGGGCGATTGCACGCTTGCAACGGATATTACAACGCCGACAGACGGCAGTTTTGAGAGTAAGGTCGAGGAGCAAAACCACGACTATACCTATTTTTTGCGTAATTTCAAGGACTTGTTTTCAAGCGATGATTTAACGATTGTGAATTTTGAGGGAACTCTCTCAACAAACGGCGAGCGTGAGGATAAGCAGTTTGCGTTCCGTGGCAATCCCGAATATGTAAATATCTTAACCTCTGCATCTGTTGAGGCGGCAAACCTTGCAAACAACCATTCTCGTGACTACGGCGAAATATCCTTGCTTGACACAAAAGAAACGCTCAACGGCGCAGGAATTGTAAACTTTATAGGCGATGACATTGCGTATATGGATATATCGGGAATAAAGGTCGGGCTTGTCGGAATAAACGCTTTAAATGACGAGGGCGTAACAAGTATGACAACGCATATCAAAACCGCAAAGGGCAACGGCGCAGAGCTTGTAATTTTATCCATACACTGGGGCATAGAAAAAGAGGTAGAGCCTACCCAAGAACAGCGTGAGCTTGCGCATAAGGCTGTTGATGCAGGCGCAGATCTTGTAATAGGTACACACCCACATGTTATTGAGGGCGTTGAAAAATATAATGGGCGGTATATTGTGTATTCTTTGGGTAATTTCTGCTTTGGCGGAAATACGGCGCCGTCTGATATGGATACAATGGTTATGCGTGCAACGCTCACACTTGATGAAAATAATATGTTCACAGACGATGATAAGATAAGCTTTATCCCGTGCAGAATTTCATCAAGCAGCGGAATAAACGATTATCAGCCATGTATCGCACAGGGCGAGGAAAGAACAAGGATTGAACAAAAAATCAAGGAGCGCACAGAGTTGATTGCACCCCTTGAATTGACATTTGAATAAGACGGTAAATTTGGGTTTAGCGTACATTATAAAACCGTCAATTGGTATGGGTTGTAGGGTTGGGGCTTGCTCCAACCGTCCCCGACAACGCATATTCAGAACGGCAGGAGCAAGCCCCTGCCCTACAATGACATTGGATATTACACCGCTAAACCCAAATTTACCGCACACGCCATATTATCAAAGAAAAATCGGAGATTTTTCCACCATAATTATTCATTATTCATCATTCATTATTCATTTAATCAAAATTACCCCTCTAAACCAAAATTTACATTTCCTGTTTTTTATCAAGCAATTTTTGTGTATAGAACTGTTCAAGCTCAGGGTAGTCCAAAATCTCACGCCTACCTGTATCTGTAAGCGCATACACGCCCTTTTTAACTCTTTTAAACCAGTTATAATAGTTCCTGCCCAAAATCGACTGCGCTTTTTCGATACCTGTTATCTCTTTTGCAAATGACGGCGACATTTCGCCGTAAATATCCAAGGCGCACGCAAGGTAAATATTTACCTCGCGAAATGCGGTTGCAATTTTTTTCTTGCTGACTCCGCCCACATTTGTATCAATGGTTCTCCCTTTGATTTCCTTTAGGATTTGCGCTCTTTTTTTCTTATTCTCGGCTACAGGCACAAACGGCAGAGGTTCGTATACAATCTCTGCATACGAAAGGCCGTTATGCACATTTATAAACACAAGCCCAAGCTCCAATTTTTTTAAAATATACAATGTATCTCGGTAATTTTTTGCATTATACCGTTTTGGTTTTGGAACGGCAACATAGACAATTGCACCTGTTTTTTGCCGTATGAGCGCCTGTGACAAAAGATGTATGGACAAATTCTTTTTAAGCTCGATAACCACAAGCTCATCACCCTTTGTTGCGGTGATGTCGCAGTCCTTGACCTCGGCGTTTATGTCATAGCCCAAGCCCTCAAAAAGCTCCTTTACAGGCCCAAATAAATCGCTCTCCCGTATCATAACAGCTCGACCGTCTGACCGCCCGGAATTTCAAGTATTTTAGTCGGTGTCTGAATCCAAACGCTCATTGCGTTGGGGTTATAAACCTTATCGCATACGGCGGTGTATTTTAAGTTCTTTGCGGCGTTCAGGTAGTCAACAATTTCTATATTTGTGGCATACCATATATCGTCACGGTTTCCTATAAACTCGCAAAATTCCTCTATTAAGCCCCAGTCATCATTATCGCCGAATTCATAGCTGTGTCCCCATACATACATAAGGTAGAGATACTGGCGCTTGTTAAGCTCGGCAAAGCGCTTTGCATTCTCCATAAGATTTTTTGAATGGTGGCAGGTTGCTTTCCATTCAAGGAAATCAGTCGGTATCTTAAAATCGTGCGTATCGCCTACAACTCTTGAATATTCAATACCGCATCCGGGCAAAAATTTCTTAATATCCTCACTGTATGAGCCGTTTGGATAGCTCATTCCCCTTACAGGGTACCCACAAGCTTTTTCCAAAATCTTTCTGTCCTCAATCACCTGCTGTACAACCTGTGGCAGGGGACAGCGCTCAATTGTCGGGTGCGTGTATGTATGGCACGATACCTCATGCCCCTTATAAAGAGTTTTAACCTCATCAAATGAAATTGTGTATTCTCCGCTGTCGTCAAAACGCCCGCCGTTTATGTGGAAGGTACCTTTTATGCCGTACTTGTTAAAAATTTCAACAAGCTTTCTGTCATACACTCTGCCGTCATCATAGCTCATAGTAAGAGCCTTGTGCTTACCTTGCGGAAAGCAGGTGTACATTGTTGGGATTAAATCTCTGTCCATAGTTATATCTCCTTGTGTTTTAATGTTATTGAAACAAGCTCACGCCTGTTAAAAATCCGTGGTATTATCATGGGATTGCCAAGCCCTCGGCTTACAATCATTTTCGTGTCCGCAAATTCATAGTATCCGCCAAAATATTTCGGGAACAGCATTGAATTTTTATCAGACCAGCTTGAGCGTGGCGCAACAAATCCGCCAACCCCCGGTATTCGTAACTGTCCGCCGTGCATATGCCCCGATAAAATAAGGTCAAAATCGTAATCCTTAAAGTAATCAAGCCAGTTTGCTCTGTGGAACAGGAATATCTTGTATCCGTCAAACGGCTTTAGCTTTGACGCCTCCTTATCCAAAAACGAATTTATATTCTTTGTCGTAACGGATAGCGGATCGTCTATTCCATATAACGATATAGCCGAGCTTTTGCGGTGGATTATAACATTGTTTGAATGCAGTGTATACACACCTATATCCCACAATTCACGCTCAAAGTCCTTATAATCGCCACGCCATAAATCATGGTTACCCGTTACCGCATAAATCGGCGCAAGGCTCAAAAGCTCACGGCAAAAATCAAGCGATTTTTTATAATCGCCGTCATGATGCACCAAATCCCCCGTCGATACGATTATATCGGGCTGTTCATTCTTTATCGCATCAAAAAGCCCCTCTACAATATCTGAATGAATATCGCTTATCTGCACTATTTTAAATCCGTCAAAATCCGCAGGGATTTTATGCGATGAAATCTCATAGTTTGTTATTTCAAGAGTGTCGTCAAGCCCTTTTAAAAGTACATACGCTCCGCCTAAAACTGTTGCGGTTTTTAATATATTTTTCATAAAATCCAATCCTTGTAATCAATATACGGTTATTATACCACCAAATCAAGATAAAAACAATATTTTAGGTTACGGTACTATCTTTTCATATACCGTTTTAATTGCTCATAAAAATTTTCTCTCGTTCCTGCCATAATTATTACAATAATCCTGTCGTTTTGATATTCAACCGTGTATGCAAGCTCATAATTTGTCTTATTATAATAAATATCATATCCGAACACACCGCTCAAATCCCCTGTTTTTGCTTCGCCTGCGGTGTAGTCTTCCCGGATTTTGTCAATTGCATTTTTAAATAGCTCTTTTAAGCGTTTGTCTTTTAGTTTCTTTAAATATTTTGCGGCGGGCGGCAAAAACCTAACCTCTGTCATTTGTATATTCCTCCGTATCAGAAAATGTCGTCATAGGTTTCGTACTCGCCGATGCCCTTGGCAGCCTTTGTTGCATCGTCTAACATTGCACTGACTGCAGGGCGAACCTCTTTTTGCATCTCCTTAAATTTTTGCAAGAGCTCATCACCGCTGTATCCCTGCTTTATTAAATCCGACAAAATCTGCTCCGCAAACTCACCGCCCACTGCCGTTTTTATGGGGCGGATAACAAGCTCATTGCCTTTTACAAAGCATTCAGCCTCTTTTTCAAAGCCTATAAGCGCAAAAAATTTTTGCGGTATTGTTATCTGTCTTTTTGATGATATTGAAACTCTTTTTGTTGTCATATCTTACCTGCCTTTCATAACTAACTTTATTATATGCAAAATAAAATTTCTTTGTTTCTTTGTTTCTTTGATTATTGTATAATATATTAAACAGATTGTCAAGTGAAAATATTATGTAAAAAATCTGTTATATTTAATTGACTAAATCAATGAAAATGTGGTATAATGCTAAATTGAAATAGTATTGTTTTGGAGGAATAAATATGGTTTATCATATAGTTATGTGGAAAATATCAGACGATGTCGATAAAGAAAAGACAGCAAATACAATAAAAGAAAAGCTTGAAGCCTTAAACGGACAAATTGATGTTATAAAGGACTTGACGGTCGGTATAAATTTTAACGAAACAGATGCCGCATCTGACATTGTGCTTGTATCAAAGTTTGAAACAAAGGCTGATTTGTCAGAATATATAAATCACCCTCTTCATAAGGCAGTAGGTGCGGAATTTGTCCGCCCCAATGTCAAAGAGCGAAGAGTGGTAGACTACGAAATTTAAAGGATTTACAATATGGCAGAAGTTATAACCAAAGAGCAAATGAATGAGCAATGCTCATTTATGGCAAAAATAAAGGAAGAAAACAATATTTTTGCAATAACCCACGGCAGAGAACGAAGAGCTTGTACAAAGACCTACGGCTGTCAGCAAAACGAGAACGACACCGAGCGTATAAGGGGAATGTTAAAAGAATGCGGATTTTCGTTTGTTGATGACGAGGAGGAGGCAGACCTTGTAATATATAACACCTGCGCGGTAAGGGAGAATGCCGAGCAAAAGGTTTTCGGGCGCTTGGGAATACTAAAGCACATCAAAGAGGAGCGTCACGGCGATATGACCATTGCCGTTTGCGGATGTATGGTACAGCAGGAGCATATTGCCAAGCAGATAAAGAAAGTACACAACCATGTTGATTTAGTGTTTGGCACACACGCTCTTTACCGTATGCCAAAGCTTTTGTATGAGGCAATGCACAGAAAAAAAGCCGTATTTGATATTGAAAACAGCGACGGCGCCATTGCCGAGGATATACCCACTATGCACGAGAGTAAGTATCAGGCGTGGGTATCTGTAATGTTTGGGTGCAACAATTTCTGTAGCTATTGCATTGTTCCGTATGTAAGAGGCAGGGAGCGAAGCAGAAAGAGCGAGGATATTATAAACGAGATAAAGGAGCTTGTAAAGGGAGGCTGTAGCGAGATTTCACTCTTAGGTCAGAATGTAAATTCCTACGGCAAGGACTTGGACGAGGATATTGACTTTGCAAAGCTATTGCGTTTGGTAAACGAGGTTGAGGGTGTGGAGCGTATACGGTTTATGACCTCGCACCCCAAGGACTTATCAGATGCCCTGATTGATGCAATGGCAGAATGTGACAAGGTTTGCCACCAACTCCACTTACCGTTCCAGGCAGGAAACGACAGAGTGCTTCGCGAGATGAACAGGCACTATACAAGGGACGAATACCTTGAAAAAATACGCAGGATAAAAAAGAAAATCCCCGATATTTTCTTATCCTCCGATGTTATTGTCGGTTTCCCGACCGAAACAAACGAGGATTTTGAGGACACAATAAAGGTAATAGAAGAGGTCGAGTTTGACCATATCTATTCATTTATCTATTCAAGGCGAGAGGGTACACCGGCGGCAAAATTGGACTTTGTTTTAACCGACGAGGAAATCCATAAAAATTTCAACCGTCTTTTAGAGGTTCAAAACGCCATATCAAAGCGTAAAAATGACGCATATGTGGGAACTGTGCAGACCGTCTTGGTAGAGGGTAAGAGCATAAAAGACGAAAATGTCCTATCAGGCAGATGCGACAGCTCAAAAATAGTTAATTTTAAGGGCAGTCCCGATTTGATAGGTAAATATGTAAAGGTTAAAGTAACACAGGCTATGACCTGGAGCTTAAACGGAGAATTAGCAGAATAATACACGAAAGGAAGTATATAAAATGTCAGATGTAATGGAAAAAGCAAGAGAATTGGGCGAGGCAATTGTTGCCTCTGAGGAAATGAAGAAGTTTAAAGAGGCAGAACTTTTGCAGAGCCAGGACGAGGAAGCGGCAACTCTTATGCAGGAATATAACATAACCCGTATGAACCTTGCCCGCGATATGCAAAACGGCAAGTTAGAGAGAACCGAGGCAATTAAGAAAAATACCGAGGCATTTGAAGAAATGGTTAAAAAATCCGAGACCATTCAAAATTATGTTGATAGAAAGCGTGAGTTTGACCTTCTCGTTCAAAAAATGAACCAGATGTTAAACTACTATATAACAGGCCAGGATCCAAACTGCACACATGACTGTAGTACATGTGGCGGCTGCCATTGACCTTTTTTCTGCACATCTTACTGTTTTTCGTTAGGGGCGGTATCTGTATACAGCACCCTAACATCAAAACAGCAACCTGTTTTGAAAAAAAGCCAATGGATTGACTTTTAATATTTTTTATAATTAAGGTAAAATAATTAAAATCTCAGAAAGGACAATAGTTAGCGGTATGGCAAAGGAACAAATGACACCTATGATGGTGCAATATTTACAAACGAAAAATGAATATTCAGACTGCATTCTCTTCTATCGTCTGGGAGATTTTTACGAGATGTTTTTTGACGACGCCATTGTTGCCTCCCGTGAGCTTGAAATAACTCTGACAGGCAAGGACTGTGGTTTATCCGAGCGTGCGCCCATGTGCGGTGTACCGTTTCACAGCGCCACCTCGTATATACAAAAGCTCATACAGCGTGGCTACAAGGTTGCAATATGCGAGCAGGTAGAGGACCCAAAGTCGGCAAAGGGCATTGTAAAGCGTGAGGTTATAAGAGTTGTAACACCGGGTACGGTAATCGACGAGGAGCTTTTAGACGATAAGAACAATAACTATTTGGCGGTCGTTTTTTCGGACACGAAAAAATACGGCTTTGCGGTATCCGACATTTCAACGGGCGAGATATTTGTAACCGAAATATCCTCATCAGACAGTGTTATAAACGAGATTGCGAGGTATGAGCCAAGGGAGATAATTCTAAACCACAATGCGGGAAAGGCACTAAATACGCCTATCGAGCTTAGGTTTTCCATAACTCCCGACGAGCAGGAGGATGAATTTTTTGACGATACCGCGCTAAAGGGAAAAATCCTTGCGCAGTTTAATAAAACCGACCTTGGCGAGCTTAATTTAGCCGATAAGCCATGCGCCGTTGTTGCGGTCGGGGTAATGCTAAGATACCTTGAATACGCACAAAAACAGACTATTGGCTATATAAATACCGTTTCTGTTTACGATGTTGAGCAGTATATGGACTTAGACGCCGCAACGCGCCGTAATCTTGAAATAACAGAAACCATGCGTGATAAGCAAAAGCGCGGTACTCTTTTGTGGGTGCTTGATAAGACCTGTACATCCATGGGTGCAAGGCTACTAAAGCAATGGGTTGAAAAACCGCTTTTAAATGTTTTGGAAATAAATAAGCGCCTGACATCTGTAGAGGAGCTTACAAAAAACATAATGCTCCGTGACGAGTTAAGAGGTGTTTTAAATAAAACCTACGATATTTCACGAATTATAAGCAGGCTTTCTCTAAACTCCTTAAACCCAAGAGACCTTATAGCTCTTAAAATGACTTTGTCAATTTTGCCGGAGCTTCAAAACATACTATCCCAAGCAAAGTCTGAAATGCTAAGCTCTATGAGTCTTGGCTTTGATATGCTTGAAGATGTGTACAGCCTTTTGGAGCGGTCGATAAAAGACGAACCGCCTGTGCATTTAAGAGATGGCGGCGTTATAAAAACAGGCTTTAATGAGGAGATTGACAAGCTTCGTCTTGCAATGAAGGACGGAAAAAGCTGGCTTGCGCAGGTTGAGGCAGAGGAAAAGGAAAAAACAGGACTGCAAAAATTAAAGGTTGGCTACAACAAGGTATTCGGTTACTATATCGAGGTAGGAAAGAGCGCAAATTTCACCGTGCCCGATTACTATGTAAGAAAACAGACGCTTGCAAATGCAGAGCGCTACATAACCCCGAAGCTAAAGGAGCTTGAAAACACAATCCTTGGCGCATCTGAGAGGGTTATTGCGCTTGAAAGCTATGTGTTTGAACAGATACGCAAAAAACTTGCCGAGGATACGGAAAGATTAAAAAGAGTCGCCCAAATTATTGCAATAGCCGATACGCTCTCGTCATTGGCTGAGGTTGCGTATAAGAATAACTATGTAATGCCTCAGATTGACGATAAGGGCGAAATCACCGTAAAAGACGGCAGACACCCCGTTGTTGAGAAAATGGCAAAGGAGTTGTTTGTGCCAAACGACACGGACTTAAATACCGACACCGACAGACTTCTTATTATAACAGGCCCGAATATGGCAGGTAAATCTACATATATGCGCCAGGTTGCCTTAATTACGCTTATGGCACAAATAGGCTCGTTTGTTCCTGCATCATCTGCAAGGATAGGAATTGTGGATAAAATATTTACCCGAATAGGCGCGTCTGACGATATTGCTTCGGGACAGAGTACATTTATGCTTGAAATGAACGAGGTTTCGCATATTTTAAGAAATGCAACCGCAAAATCTCTGATAATTCTTGACGAGATAGGCAGAGGTACATCAACCTTTGACGGGCTTTCCATTGCGTGGGCGGTTGCCGAGTATGTTCACAACAAGAAAAAAATCGGCGCAAAAACATTGTTTGCAACGCATTATCATGAGCTTTGCACGCTTGAGGGCGAGCTTGACGGCGCAAAGAACTATTCAATCGCCGTTAAAAAGCGTGGCGATGATATAACATTTTTAAGAAAGATTATAAGAGGCGGAACGGACGACAGCTACGGTATTGAAGTGGCGGCTCTGGCAGGTGTTCCAAAAGAGGTAATTGCATCCGCAAAGCGGGTTTTACAAAAAGTTGAATCGGGCGATATGGATAACGCTTCAAGGCATGAAAAGGAAGAGGTTATAAGCGACCAGATTGATTTCTTTGACAATACCGCCAAAGAAATTGCCGATGAGCTTGCAAACATGGATGTTACCACATTTACGCCGATTGAGGCAATGAATAAGTTATACGAGTTATCCAAAAAAGCCAAAAATGTGTGACGGGTGATAAGCGTCGAATCTCACCGTTTTGCACTCGGGGCGGTATCTGACGGTCAGCAACTTTTGACAAAGTCAAAAGTCAGCCTAACGGCTGCCGCACATCTTTGCGGTGCATAAACAGCACCACTCGCTTAAAACGGTGACCTTCTTGCTTCTGACCCGTCATAAACGGGTGATAAGCAGCGAATTGTAAAATTATTGATTTTGTAAATTTTGGTTTGGCGTACTAATTAAAAAATCGTAAATTGATATGAGGTGTAGGGACAGGTCTCTGTGCCTGTCCGCATCCCCGACAACGCATATTGGGAACGGGAGGGCATGGAAACCCTCCCCTACAAATTTCGATACCCATTTACGCATATAAACCAAAATTTATAATATAAACGGAGAAACATATGGGAATTATACATATTCTTGACAGTGAGCTTTCAAACAAGATTGCCGCAGGCGAGGTAGTTGAGAGGCCTCAAAGCGTCATAAAGGAGCTTGTTGAAAACAGCATTGATGCAAAGAGTACAAGAATAACCGTTGAGATAAAAAACGGCGGAGCAACCTTTATGCGTGTAACGGATAACGGTATCGGCATGAGCCCTGACGATGCAAGGCTCTGCTTTTTGCGCCATGCCACAAGTAAAATTCAAACCGACAATGACCTAAATGCAATATACACATTAGGCTTTCGCGGTGAGGCAATGTCAAGTATAGGAGCGGTTGCAAAGGTAAGTCTTAGCACAAAAAGGCGAGAGGATACAGAGGGAATTTTGGTAACTTGTATGGGTGGCGAAATATTATCGTCAGCCGATGCAGGAGTACCCGACGGAACAAGCATTATAGTTGAGGATTTATTTTATAACACCCCTGCAAGGCTTAAATTCCTTAAAAAAGACACAACCGAGGCAGGGTATATAACCGATATTATGACAAAGTTCATACTTGCGCACCCTGAAATATCGTTTAAGCTTATAATAAACGGCAAGGAAAAATTATTCTCATCAGGCGATAACTCTCTTTTAAATGCTGTCTACACCGTATACGGCAAGGACTATGCACAGCATATGAAGGAGGTTTCATATGAGTTTGAGGGGATAAAGGTTATAGGTCTTGCAGGAACGGGAAATGTTTCAAGACCGAACAGAAATTACCAGAGCTATTTTGTAAACCAAAGATATATAAAAAGTCCGCTTATTATCCGCGCGGTTGAGGAGGCGTATAAAAACCAGGTAATGATAGGTAAATTCCCTGTTGCTGTTTTAAATCTTGTGATTAACCCCGAACTTGTTGATATAAATGTACACCCGACAAAGTTAGAGGTGAAATTTTCAAACGAAAAGGATATTTACCACTGTGTATATTACGGCATTAAAAATGCAATTTATCAGGAGGCAAATGTCCCCGAAATTGAGCGAGAGAGCGTATTTAAAAAGGATACACCAAAAGAACAGCTATATATTGGCGATATGGTAAAGAATTTGCCCCGTGATAAGGCAAGCGGTTTTCAAAAGAAGCACGATACGCCTGTATCACAGCTTACAAGACGGCCTGAGACTCCAAACTATAACCCAAAGCAAAATCCGTTTTTGGTAAGCAAAAAGACGGATAATACCGTAGAGGACAAGGCGGTAAATGCATACAAACCGCCTGTAAAGGGTAATTTTGTAAGCGAGCCGAAAAAGGAATACACACCGCTTATAACACCCGATATACCGAATACACCTGTAGCACCTGCCGTGTCCGATATAGAGGAGGCACAGCCTCAGATTAAAGAGCCAGAGGCTATAAAACAGACACCGAAAGATACAAGGACAGAGAATGTTTTTATTGATGAGTATTTTGAAATAGTAGGTCAGGTGTTTGACACCTATATAATTGCGCAAAAGGGCGATAAAATGCTTATCGTTGACCAGCACGCCGCACATGAACGGTTAAAATTCGAGGAGCTAAAAAAAGATTTAGAAAATAAATCCGTATTTTCACAAATGCTTATTGAGCCTGTAGTAATAACTATGACGGGCGAGGAATATTCTGCATTTGAGAGTATAGCCGAAACCCTATCTCAAATGGGCTTTGAATGTGATAATTTTGGCGATAATACGGTTTTAGTCCGTGCGGTGCCGGGCGAGGTAGAGCTGGGCGAGGTTGAGGATTTGGTATTGGAGCTTATCCAAAATGCTCAGAAAAAAGAGGTAATAACCGAAAAACAGCAACGCCTTTTATATACCATTGCCTGTAAGAGCGCAATAAAGGCAAACCATAAAATGAGCGAGGACGAAATGAAAACCCTGCTTAAAAATGTTTTAAGCCTTCAAAATATAAACACCTGTCCGCACGGCAGACCGATAGTTATAACAATGTCTAAAAAAGAACTTGAAAAGGAGTTTGGACGGATAGTATGACAAAAATCCCGATAATAGTGGTTTTGGGACCCACCGCATCAGGTAAAACAGCTCTTGCGATTGATATTGCACTCTCGTTTGACGGAGAAATAGTATCTGCCGACAGTATGCAGATTTATAAGCATATGGACATAGGTACTGCAAAGCCGACGCATGAGGAGCGGGCAAAGGCGCCTCATCATCTTATTGATTTTGTATCGCCAACGGACAGCTACAGCGTTGCAGACTACTGCGCCGACGCGCACGGGGTTATAAAGGATATTACAGAGCGTGGCAAACTGCCTGTAATGTGCGGTGGCACGGGACTTTATATAAATTCGGTAATAAACGATGTAACCTTTACCGAAATGAAAGCTGATATGAAGTTAAGAGCAGAGCTTTTTGAAATTGCAAAAGAGCAGGGCGGGGAAAAGCTTATTGAAATGTTAGCTGAATTTGACCCGACAAGTGCTAAAACTCTTCACCCAAACAACATAAAGCGCATTATCCGTGCGATTGAGTTTTATAAACTTTGCGGAGTCCCCATATCCGAGCATAACGAGGAAACTAAAAACATCGAGAGCCGTTATCTGCCCCTTATGTTTATGATTGATTATGACCGTGAGGTGCTTTATGAGAGGATAAACAAAAGAGTTGATATAATGATAGATATGGGGCTTATTGACGAGGTAAAGAGCCTTATGGATATGGGCTGTAACAAACAAATGCAGAGTATGCAGGGTATTGGCTATAAGGAGATTATAGAATACCTTGATAGTAAATGCAGTTTAGAGGAGGCAATTTCAAAGATAAAGCAAGCGAGCCGTAACTATGCAAAGCGCCAGCTTACATGGTTTCGGCGTGATGATAGGATTATTCATCTTAATCCGTATGAGGATTTTAAAAATACAGCAGTTGAGAATATAAAAAGGTTTTTGACAATATAAAATTTCTTGGAGGTATAGACTTTGGATATAAATGAAAAAGACAACACCAAAGTATCGGGCGATAAGGTAAAAAAGAAACCCGATATAAAAAAGCTCATAAACGGTATGGACAAGAAAAAGACCGCCATAATCGCAGGCAGTTCGGTTTTGGCGCTTGCCCTGCTGTTTTGCATAGTAGGCATAACAAACGGTATAAAGAGTAACCATGCGGTAAAGAATTTGTATGCCGATATAGCGGTTGTCAGGCAGGATGTAGAAAATACCATAACAGGCTCGTCATACCTTGAGCCTAAAGACTCCTACAATGTCGCAACAATAAAATCGGGCGATATAAAGGCAGATTACTTTAAAGAGGGCGATAAGGTAAAAAAGGGTGATAAGCTATACCAATTTGATGATGAAACTGCAAGAAACAGTTTAAGCTCCGCACAGAATGCACTTACAAAAGCACAGCAGGCGTATGTCGATGCGGTAAAGCAAAAAACGCTTACGGTATCAACAAACAACTATACCACAAATACTGTAAGAAACGGCGTATCAAAGGCGCAAAACGCCCTAAACGATGCACAAAGAGCGTATAATGACTGCTATCCAAAAGCAGATTTTGCAGGTAAGGTTTCAAAGGTGCATGTAAAGAACGGCGATAATGCAACTGTCGGTACGCCAATCGCAAATATTTACAGCGACCGTTATATGAAAATCAGACTCCCATTTAATGAGTTTGATGCAGGTGCGGTTTATGTCGGCGCCGGCGCACAGTTAAATGTCGTAGGTTCATCTGATGAACTTTGGGGAAGCGTAACCGAGGTGTCCTCAGACAGCGTTGTGGGCAATGCGCATACAAAGGTAGTGTATGCAACTATTGAGCTTGATAACCCGGGCGCACTGTCAACAAGGGATATAGGCAGTGCGGTTGTAAACGGAGTTGCATGCTCAAATACGGCAAATTTTGAATACATATACGAAACCAATATTATTGCAAAGGCAAACGGTAAAATCCAAGATTTAAGCATTGCAGACGGCGATGCGGTATATAACGGTCAAACGCTTTGCCATATAGACTCTGACAGTGTAAACACAGCCTTGTCAAATGCAAGGCTTTCATATAACGATGCAGTAATGCAGCTTGAAAAGCAGGTTTTGGCAAACGATACATTTGCGCAGGATTCAAATATCAAGAACGCCAAGTTAGGACTTGACGATGCAAAGCTTGCGGTTAATAAGGCGCAGGACGCAGTTGACGATTTTCTTATTGATGCCCCGATTGACGGAACGGTTGTTACAAAGAACGCAAAATCGGGCGATACGATAGATTTACAGAACAACCCCGAGCCTCTTTGCGTTATCTATGATATGTCAAGCCTTAAATTCAGCATTTCGGTTGATGAAACAGAGATTGACTATGTAAAGGTCGGTCAGGATGTATTGGTCAGCGCAGATGCATGCGAGGGCGAGTTTAGGGGAAAGATTACAAAAGTACCTGTTGACGGTACAAATCAAAACGGCGTAACCACATACACCGTTGAGGTTGAAATTACAAACTATGGCGAGCTTTTGCCCGGTATGAACTGTGACGCGAAGGTGATTGTCCAAAAGGCGGATAATGTATTGTCAATTCCTCTTACCGCTCTTAATAAGGGCAATGTTGTTTTTGTAAAGGATGACGGTAAAAAGCGTGAAAATGATGTTACCGATATTGTAACAGGTAAGAGCGATAAGCCTCAAAAAACCAAAAAAGCAACACCCGCTCCCACAAAAGCACCGGAGGATACGGGTGATTTACAGAAAAATAAAAAAGCCCCGACACCAAAGCCCAAAAAAGCGGAGGAGGGCGATATGTCAAACCTCCCGACAAACTTGAATGTGCCGTCTGGCTACAGGGCAGTTTTGGTAGTAACCGGAATTACGGACAGACAGAATATCGAGATTATAAGCGGTCTTAATGAAGGGGATATGGTTTGCGCACCAAACCGCAGCTCATCGGATATAACTACCGCTTTGGGACTTGACAATAAATAATGCCAGGTAAGGCGATTTTAGATTTTGTGAAAGGAAAACTGATATGAAAAAAATAATATCGTTAGTATTAACGGTTGTAATTTTATCGGGATTTATAATGATACCGCAAAATGCTTTTGCATACGCATCAAGGGAGGAGGGTGTAATATCACTCTTAAAAGACCTTAAAATTATGCAGGGCGATGAAAACGGCGATATGCAGCTTGACAGAACCGTATCCCGTGCCGAGTTTGCAAAGATTGCGGTAGCCGCATCAAGCGCAAAAAATACCGTTGCCTTAGGGTTAAAGGTATCTCCATACCGTGATGTACGGTATACCGAATGGTTTGCGCCGTATGTGCGTGCAGCGGTAACGGCAGGCTATGTAGAGGGTTATCTTGACTCTACCTACAGACCTAATAACGCAGTAAAATATGAAGAGGCTGTTACCGTAATGCTTAGAATTTTAGGCTATAGCGACAACGCTTTCGGTGCCGCATATCCATACGGTCAGCTTGCGCAGGCGCAGGGACTTGATATGCTTGATGATGTAAACGGAGCGATAGGCACCGATATGACAAGACGGCAGATTATGTACCTTGTCTATAACACATTACAGGATTACTCGGTTGGCAGTGCGTTTTCGGGTATGCTCTTGGGTACGCATGATTGCGCAATGTCAGAAAACCAGGATGTAATTGCAACCAATGCGCAGGATAGCTCTCTTGGAGTTGACAAGGTGTTTACATCAAGGGGTACATATACAAAGGGCGATTATTTTAACGATAACAGCGTAGGCGCAACAGGAAAGCTCTTTATAAAGAATAACCGCGATGTTGTTGCATTTGTACCCGATATAGGGAACGGCGGTGCGGAGTATGAAACATACTTTGTGTATTCAACCCTTACCGACTCCGTTGTAGGCTACAGAAACGGCGTATTTGAAACGATAAATGTTCCCGACTCAACCGTTGTTTATAAAAATCAGAGCGCAACAAATTATGCAATGGTAAAGAACAGCCTTTCCATGGGCGATACGATGTATGTAAAGCGCACCGGCGGTGGCTCGATTGACTATATAACATATTCGTCAAACACCATGACGGGTCCTGTCCGTGTTATGTCGGATAACTGGCTTACAAATATCGGAGGAAGCTCCTCAACCACCGTTATGCGTGACGGCGTAAGGTCAAGCGCAGGCGCGGTTTTGGGTAATGATATTATTTACTATAGCGAGCCTTTGGATATGGTATTTGCATATTCAAACAAGGTAACAGGCGTGTATGAGAACGCAATCCCGACAAAGGATTCGCCGTCAAAGGTTGTAATTTCGGGTGTAACATACAATGTTGAGGGTGTTGATGCGTTTAATAACCTCTCATCAAGCGGTACATTTAACTACGGCGATACGGTTACAATTTGTATCGGTAAGGACGGCGGTGCGGCAGGTGTTGTAACATCAACGAATATGAGCAATATAAGTACCTCCGTAACAGGGTATATGACATCAGCAGGCAAAAAGACCTTTACCGACTCAAACAATAAGCAGTACAGCTCATATTATGCAGAGGTTGTAAGCACAACGGGTCAAACATCAACATACGAAACAGATTATGATAAATCCTCATATGTAGGCTCCGTTGTATCAATAAAACCAAACGGCAAAAAGACGACTATTACAAAGCTCAGCGGAAATTCGGGACTTACAGGCGCAGTATCGTATGCAGGAGGATATATCGGCTCGCACACAATCGCTCTGAATGTCAATATCCTTGATGTAACAAACCAGAGCGTTTATGATACTGTACTTTATAAGCGTGTATATCTTCAAAGACTTGACGGAATGACCTTAAATGCAAGTGATGTTTTATACTTTGCAAGTGACTCCATGGGTAGGGTAACGGATATAATTTTAAACGATGTAACAGGCGATGTATACTCATACGGAATTGTAACGGCAGGCACAAACGACAATACCGTAAATGTCGATATCGACGGTACAACATCAAGAATGGTTTCAAATTCCGCAATAAGAGGCAGAGGCCCCTGTAAGATACTCACAAGCGGCGGTGCGTTAAGAACGGCAATGACACTAAATACCTATAACGGCAGTATTTCCGACCTGAACGGCGAAAGAGCGGTTATAAATAATGTTGAGTACAAATTATCGGATAAGGTTGTTATATATAAGCGTTCGGAGGTTACAAAGTACCAAAAGATTACCTTGGATGAGGCAATATCGGGTAACTACGGTATGATTGCATACTATGATAATACCGAAAGCAACGGCGGAAGAATACGGATTATCGTTTGTAATTAACAGGTTATGACAGGCTTATATATACACATTCCGTTTTGCGTGAAAAAATGTAAATACTGCGATTTTACATCATTTTCGGGCATGGAAGATAATTTTGATAAGTACCTTGGGGCGCTTAGTGAGGAAATGAAGCAATATAAGGGTATTGATGTCGATACCGTATTTGTCGGAGGCGGAACGCCAACGGTGTTAAACCAAAAGCAGTTAAACCGCTTGATTGGGGACATAAAAAATAATTTTGAGCTGTCTGAGATTTGCGAGTTTACATTTGAGGTAAACCCGGGGACACTAAATTCCGATAAAATAAAAGCCTTGAAAGACGGCGGTGTAAACAGGGTAAGCGTAGGTGTGCAATCGTTTGTTGACACAGAGCTTTTAGCACTTGGTAGAATACATAATTCCCGTGAGGCATTTAACACTGTTTCCATGATACACGATATGGGGATTACAAACATAAATATTGACCTTATGACATCAATCCCGTATCAGACAAGGGAAAGCCTTATAAAAAGCCTTAACATGGCATTTAAGTTGCCGATTACTCATATAAGTGCATACAGCCTTATTTTAGAGGAGGGGACACCGTTATTTAATGAGTATGAAAACGGTGTGTTTTCCCTACCCGATGATGATACAGACAGGGAAATGTTTGATACCCTAAAATCAAAAATGAAAGAGCACGGATTTTTAAGGTATGAGATATCAAATTTTTCAAAACCGGGGTATGAATCAAGGCATAACCTAAAATACTGGAACTGTGATGAGTATATAGGCATAGGCTTATCCGCACATTCGTATCTTGACGGCAGGCGTTTTTCAAACACCGATAATTTAGGAAAATATCTGAATTTGGAGTTTAGAAATGGGGACACAAAAACTCTGACCTATGATGATATGGTATCGGAATTTATGATGTTAGGGTTTAGGAAAACAAAGGGCATATCCGAGGCTGAATTTAAGAAAAGGTTTGGTAAGGATATAAATGATATATATGGGCGTGAGCTTCAAAAATTTATGGATATATCCCTTATAGAATACGATAGAGGATATTACAGATTAACAGACCGAGGCTTGGATATTTCAAATTCCGTAATCTGTGAATTTATGAGATAAAGTGCTTGCAAAAAACATTTGCAGGTAGTATAATATACAGGACTTTATATACGAAGAAAGGGAAAACACGATGGAAAATGTATTTGATGTGTTAAAAGAGCGTGGCTTAATAGCACAGACAACGCATGAAGATGAAATAAGAGAATTATTGGGTAAGGAAAAGGTAACTTTTTATATAGGTTTTGACCCCACTGCGGACAGCTTGCATGTCGGACACTTTTTGCAGATGGTTGTTATGAAGCATATGCAGGATTACGGACACCGTCCTATCGCTCTGGTGGGCGGCGGAACAGGCCATATAGGCGATCCGTCAGGCAGAACCGATATGCGTCAGATGATGACAAAGGAAATTATCGACCATAACTGTGAGTGCTTTAAAAAGCAGTTGTCAAATGTAATTGATTTTTCTGACGGCAAGGCGTTAATGGTAAATAATGCCGATTGGTTACTCAACTTAAACTATATTGAGTTTTTAAGAGATATAGGCGCGCATTTCTCGGTAAATCAGATGCTTACAGCTGAGTGCTTTAAGCAAAGACTTGAAAAGGGACTGTCATTTTTAGAGTTTAACTATATGCTTATGCAGGGTTATGACTTTTTGATGTTAAACCGCAAGTATGACTGTAAAATTGAGCTTGGCGGCGATGACCAGTGGAGTAATATCTTAGCAGGTATGGACCTTTGCCGTAAAAAGGATCAAAAGCAGGTATACGGTATGACATTTACCCTTCTTACAAACAGCGAGGGTAAGAAAATGGGTAAAACCCAGTCAGGTGCGGTATGGCTTGATCCTAAGAAAACCACGCCTTATGATTTTTACCAGTATTGGGTAAATGTATCCGATGCAGATGTAATTAAGTGCTTAAAGCTTTTGACATTTGTTCCTATGGACGAGATTAGAAAGATGGAACAGTGGGAGGGCAAGGAGCTAAACGAGGCAAAGCGTGTTTTGGCATACGAGGTTACAAAGCTTGTTCACGGCGAGGAAGAGGCTCAAAAATGTAAGGCTGCTGCCGAGGCTGTATTTGGCGGCGGCGGAGTATCTGCCGATATGCCTACAAGCGTTATAGCCGATGCCGTAGGTATGGGCGTTTTAGACCTTTTGGTAAAGACAGGCTTGTTACCGTCAAAGGGCGAGGCAAGACGCCTTGTTCAGCAAAACGGACTTTCCATAAACAACGAAAAATACACCGATCCAAACGGCGTTGTAACCGCCGAAATGTTCGGTGATGACGGAATGATAATCAAGAAGGGTAAGAAGGTATTCCATAAGGTAGTATTATCCTAAGAGCGGTTCCTTTTTGCCAAACCATTTCATTACGACAACAAAAATGCTATCGATATATCAACATATTATCGACAGCATTTTTTTGCCGTTTTGGCTAAAAAATAACACGCTCTTAACAAAAGCAGAGCTTTTTTGCCAAACCGTTATATTACGACAACAAAAACGCTATCGGTATATCAACATATTATCGACAGCATTTTTTTGCCGTTTTGGCTAAAAAATAACACGCTCTTAACAAAAGCAGAGCTTTTTTGCCAAACCATTATATTACTAAAACAAAAATGCTATCTATATATTATCGATAGCATTTTTTTGAATAAAATACACCTTGCAATAAACATACCTTTTTGATATAATAAAAATGAGGAGTTTAGTTATGGGCAAGAAAGAAAAACTAATACAGAGATTATTACAAAAACCAAAAGACTTTACTTATGATGAGGCATCAAGCTTGCTTGTATACCTTGGTTTTGAAAAGAGCAACAAAGGAAAAACAAGTGGTTCAAGAGTGAGATTTAAGCGAGGTAATCTTGCGGTTGATTTGCACAGACCTCACCCGAGAAAGGAGCTTGCAAATTATCAAATTCAAGATTTGATAGATGTCTTAAAGGAGAGTGATTTGATATGATGGATAATATAATGGAGTATAAGGGATATTACGGCAGTGTTAATTATTCTCAGGCTGATGATGTGTTACATGGCAAATTGTTGGGAATAAAGAGCTTGGTATCATACGAGGGATCAAGTATAAAAGAGTTAAAAGAAGATTTTGAGTTTGCGGTTGATGATTATTTACAAATGTGTAAGGATGAGGGTATGGAGCCTGAAAAACCGTTTGATACCGAAATCATTTTAAAGTTAGACCCCGAAGTTTGGTTAAAGGCAAGCATGGCGGCGAGCAGTGAAAACATACCGTTAGCAAAATTGATTGAATTAACACTGAAAGAAAAATTACAAGCATACGGATAAAACCAAAGAGCGGTTGCTAAAAAAGCAACGGCTCTTATTTTTTTAACATATCCTGTAAAAAATATTGCCATACAGCACAAAATATAGTATAATGAATGTATGTATGTACAACTTGATGTGAGAAAACAGGTGAAGCAATGTTAAAGGAAAAGTTAAATATTCTGCTTGCGACAATGCAGTTAGACATTGGCGGTGCGGAAACTCATATAGTGGAGCTTGCAAAGGAGCTTAAAAGACGGGGCCACAATGTAATCGTTGCGTCAAACGGAGGCGCATATGTTAAAGAGCTTGAGGCTGATAACATCCGCCATTACAAGGTACCATTACAGAACAAAAACCCGATAAATGTTATAAAGGGTGTAATGGAGCTAAAGCGGATAATAAAAGACGAGAATATCGACATTGTACACTCCCATGCGAGAATTCCCTCGTTTATTTTGGGTAAGCTTCATAAGATTATGGGCTTTCCGTTTGTAACCACGGCACACTGGGTATTTACAACAAAATACGGCTTAAAATATATAACAAACTGGGGCGAGAAAACGGTTGCGGTGTCCGAGGATATTAAACAGTATCTTATGGATAATTACAAGGTGCCCGAGAGTAATATCCGTGTTACGATTAACGGAATTGACACCGATAAATTTTCGGCAGATACAGAATGTGAGGATATAAAAGCGGAGCTTGGTATAAACGACACAGATACAGTTATAACCTACATTTCAAGAATGGACGAGTCCCGTTCCTTGGCGGCAAAACAGCTTATTGAGGGCGTGGAGGAGCTAAACTCAAAAATCGAGAATTTAAAGGTTATAATTGTCGGCGGCGGTGACGACTTTGAAAATGTTAAGGCAATGAAAGACCGTGTAAATGCAAGATTAGGTCGTGATGTAATCGTTCTTACGGGCGCAAGAACGGATATAAATAAACTCATTGCGCCGTGTAAGCTCTTTATCGGCGTAAGCCGTTCCGCACTTGAGGCAATGGCTGCAAAAAAGCCTGTTATAATAGCAGGTAACGAGGGCTATATCGGACTGTTTGATGAGGATAAATTGCAGGTGGGAATTGATACAAATTTCTGCTGTAGGGGTTGCCGGATGTCAAGCAGGGATTTAATTGTAGGAGATGTTCTTAAATTCTTTAAAATGACTCCCGATGAACAAAAAGGCTTAGGTGTTTACGGCAGGGAGCTTATAAAACGGGAATACTCGGTAGAAAGAATGGCAGACGATACTTTGACGGTTTATGACTGGGCATTAGGGAAGAACAAAGAGATTTTGGTATCGGGCTATTACGGATTTCATAACAGCGGTGATGATGCGCTCCTGGCGGCGATAATTGAAAATATTAAGCGGTACAAGGAAAGTCCAAACCTTGTTATATTATCGGCAAGTCCGCAGGACACATTTAAAAATTACGGCGTAAAATCAATAAACCGATTTAATGTCATAAGCATCCTATCGCATATGAAAAAAGCCGAGATGCTTATAAGCGGCGGCGGAACGCTTATCCAGAACAGGACAAGCACAAAATCATTGTGGTATTATCTTTTGGTGATAGCCTGTGCAATAAAGCATAATATGCGTGTTATGCTCTATGCAAACGGAATAGGGCCTTTGAGTGGGGACAAAAACATTGAAATGACCAAAAAAATCCTCAATAAGGTTGATCTTATTACGCTAAGGGACGAAAGCTCGTTTGAGGTTCTAAAAAAGATAGGCGTAACAAAACCACAAATTTTAGTTACCGCCGACCCGGCGCTTACGCTCGGGGTACCCGATAAGGAGCGTGGCAGACAAATTTTAAACGAGGCAGGCGTACCTGAGGACAGGAGGCTTTTGGGCGTATCGGTAAGAAAGTGGGGCTTTTCATCGCCCGACTTTGAGGATATCATTGCCCGTGCGTGCGATTATGCGGTGGACAAATACGGATATTATCCTGTTTTTATCCCGATGCAGTTGAGTAAAGACAGGGGCATATCTCTAAATATTATGTCAAAAATGAAGAATAAGGCAACAATCTTAGATGCCGATTACAGCGTATCGGATATGCTTTCAATTGTTGGAAGTATAGACTTATGTATCGGAATGAGATTGCATATGCTTATCTATTCGGTAATTTCGGGTATTCCGCTTATCGGCTTGGTGTACGATCCCAAAATCAGCAGTTTTATGCGCTACACACATCAGACACAGCATGTTATGGTCGACACGATAAAGCGCAGGGATTTGATTACGATGATAGATAATTGCCATAACAATTATGAGGAAATGAGCCGTGATATAAAAAAGCGTTACAACGAGCTTCGTAAAATGGCGGACACAAACGGGAAATTGGCAGTGGAGCTGTATGAGAATGGAAGTGTTACAATTTGAGTGAAGAAAAAGCGACAGGTAAAAAGATGCTTATAGTAGCTGTATTCATGGCGGCGGCAACGCTCCTGTCTAAAGTTCTGGGGCTTATAAGAAACTCCATGATTGCGGCGTATTTTGGCACAAGCATGGCGGCGGACGCATTTATGACTGCGCAAAAATTGCCGACAACGCTGTTTGATATTGTAATCGGCGGAGTTATCTCGGCATCTTTTATACCCGTGTTTACAGAGCTTTTAAATACCAAAAAGCGCGAAGAAGCAATAGAATTTGCAAACAAGTTTGTTACGCTTATATTTGTAATAACATCTGCAATTTCAATATTCGGAATAGTATTTGCAAGCCCCCTGATAAGCTTTATGGCGCCCGAATATGATATGGAGCGCCACGCCTTGGCGGTAGAGCTTACATCAATAATGTTCCCGATGATAATATTTACAGGCTTTGCATTCTCGTTTGTCGGGATTTTGCAATCGTTTGGCGAGTATAATGTTCCTGCGATTATAAGCCTTGTTTCAAATATTGCAATCATAATATATTTTATATTATTCGGCAAAAAGTTCGGGGTTACAGGCTTGGCGGTGACAATGCTTGTTGCGTGGAGCTTGCAGGTCATGATACAAATTCCGTCGCTGAGGCGGTTTAAATACAGGTATAAGCCAAATTTCAGATTTAAAGACCAAAATATAAAAGCGGTAATGCTTTTGGCAGGGCCTATGCTTATATCGACATGGGTACAGCCTCTTTACACCATAGTAAATTCAAGGCTTGCATCGGCTGTTGAGGGCGCATACTCCGCACTTGAATATGCAAACCAGCTCTATTTAATTGCAACGGGCGTTGTATCGTTTGTGGTAACAAATTTAGTGTTCCCAAAGCTGTCCCACGCCAATGCAAAAGAGGATAAAAGCGAGGCAATATCATTAGTAAACACCTCTTTAAAGGCAATGATGATTGTAATATTTCCGCTTATGACGGGTATGATTTTATTATCAACCCCGATTACATCCATAATTTATGAGCATGGCGAGTTTGACAATGTGGCAGTTGTTGCATCGGCTTTGTCGTGCTATGCGGTCGGAATGTTCGGACTCTCGATAAACGAGGTACTGTCAAAAACATTCTTCTCAATGCACAACAGTAAAATACCTATGATAAACTCCATAATATCCATGCTTGTGGATATTGTATGCGCATACTTGCTCTTTGGCACTCTGGGCGTAAAAGGACTTGCCCTGGCGGCGGCAATCGGCTCTGTTACAAACGCCCTTTTAAATGCGATTTGCTTAAAAGCAAAAGTCCCTGAGGCGTTTGGCGTATCCGATCTTGATACGCTTATAAAAACATTTATCAGTGCAATTATTATGGGCGTAGTGGTTTATGTACTCTATAAATTCATGTCCCCAAAGTTTACCGGAATGTTTGGCAATATTATAGTCTGCGCCGTGTCAGGTGCGGTAGGTGTTACGGTATATGCGGTGCTTATATGGGTGTTAAAGGTTTATGAGATACGGATGCTGTTAAAGAAAGGATGATATAATGCAAAGTATGATTATTTCGTGGCTTATTGCCTTTTGGCATAGCTTTTGCACGGCTTTTGGAGAAAGCATAATAGGCAAAGCATTCTTTGCCGTTTGCAATGCTGTTTCACGCTCGTGGCAAAACAGTTCAATAATTGGATTTTTGAGAAAAGACGAGCGTGTGTACACACAGGACAGCGTTTTTGTGCGTATTGTCTGCCTGCCTATGACGGTGCTTGACTTTGTAAAGAAAAAGCTTGGCGAAGTTATAAACGAAAATATAAAAAACAGCTTTATATGTAGCTTTGCAAAAACATATATAAATAACTTTATCGCCATAAACACCAAATTTTTCGGCATTATGCTCCTAACCATGGGACTTGCCTATCTTTTAATAAAGGTAGTTTCAGGTAACGGCATAGTTATCGGTGGAATTGTGGCTCTTGCTTTGGGTGCGGTTATGGCGCTTACAAATTTCAATATAATGAAATTTTTAAATAACTCGGTGTTTGTAAATTTTCTAAAATCCTGTTCAGGATTTAAAAATTTGGATATTGAGGCTTATACCGAGGATAGCACGCATGGTGTTACAAGGCTTATCATATCGGGAATTATCGGGCTTATAACAGGAGCCTTGGCAGGAGTTATTGGAATATTGGGCTTGGGTGTACCGTTTGTAATGTTCGGGCTTTCAATAGTTATGTATGCACCGATTATAGGCGTATTCTTTGCACTGTTTTTAGCGCCGTTTGTCCCGACAATGGCGCTTGCAGGACTTACAATGTGGACGATGCTCTCGCTTGTTATAAAATCCGTGGCTGATAAGGATTTTAAATGGAGAATTGATTTTGTCGGTGTAGGGCTTATACTTTTACTTACGGTATTATTTATATCGTCGCTGTTCTCGTTTGCAAGAGTGCAAAGCCTTACGGTATGGGCAATGTATTTTGTGTTCTTTGCCTACTACCTTGTGATAATAAACACGGTTAACAGCGAAGAACAGCTACACGGACTTTTAAAGGTGTTTGTAATATCGGGGGCGTTGGTTGCCTTGTACGGCGTGGCACAGTATGTGTTTGGCTGGAATACAAGCAATGCATGGATAGACGAGGAAATGTTTGAGGACGCAACAATGCGTGTGTATTCGACCTTGAATAACCCCAATGTTCTTGGCGAATACCTGCTTTTGGTATTGCCTGTATCCGTGGCATTCTTCCTCAAATTCAAGGCAAACACGCTTGCAAAATGGGCATACGGCGCAATGTTTGCGGTCCTTGCTCTGTGCCTTGTACTTACTCAGTCGCGTGGCTGTTGGATAGGCTTTATGGTATCGGTTGTGGTGTTTATAACATTTTACGAGGGTAAATTATGGGCGCTTGTGCCTGTTGCAATGTGTATTATTCCGTTTGTGATACCCGAAACAATGGTTGACAGATTTTTAAGTATCGGTAATATGGACGATACCTCTACATCATACAGGGTGTTTATCTGGATGGGAACGCTTGGAATGTTAAAGCATTACTGGCCCGGAGGCATAGGCATGGGCGAGAGCGCATTTAACGAGGTATATCCGTTCTTCTCATATAACGCAATCGCCGCACCGCATTCGCATAACCTGTTTTTACAGCTTACCGTTGAGGCAGGCGTTGTGGCGCTTTTGGTGTTCTTGGTAACACAGGTGATATTCTTAAAGAAGATGTCGGATGTGTATCGGCTCGATAATAAAAAGAGCTTAAATTCAAGCCTTGTCTTAGCTATAGGCGCAGGCGTGGCAGGATTTTTGATACAGAGTATGTTTGACTATACCTTCTATAACTATAGAGTTATGGCAATATTTATTATGGTTTTGGCAATAGGTATGAGCTTTACGCATATTGAGCTTGGAAAGGAGAAATAAGGTTTGATAAAAGTAATTGAAGTATCCTCCGATACCAATATCGGCGGTGCGGGGAAATGCCTGATAACCCTCCTTGAAAATTTTGACTATACAAGGTATGATGTGTCGGTTGTTCTGCCTAAAAACAGCCTCTTGAAGGAGCATATAGAAAAATTGGGCATACGGGTAACAGAAATAGACGGTATGGCTGATAAATCGCTTGATATGGGTGCGGTATGGAAGCTAAAGAGGGTATTTGATGCACAAAAACCCGATATTGTCCATACTCACGGCAGTATGAGCGCAAGAATTGCAGGCAGGTTATCGGGTGCAAAGGTTGTATATACCCGTCATAGCGTATTCCCTCCAAGTCCCAAAATTTCAAAGGGCGTGGGCAAGGTAATTAACGGTATGGTAAATAACTCTCTTGCAGACGGAATAATCGCCGTTGCAGAGGCGGCAAAGGATAACCTTACAGATACGGGGATTAACCCGAAAAAAATCCGCGTTATCCTAAACGGAGTTGACGGCCTAAAAGAGGTTAGTGAGAGCGAAAAAGACGATATAAGAAAGCGGTTTGGTATAATCGATGAAAAGGTGGTATCAATTGTCGCAAGGCTTGAGGATATAAAAGGTCATAAGTATTTTATCGAGGCTGCGGATACCGTACTTAAAAAGGGAGTAAATGCAAAGTTCTTTATCGCCGGTACAGGCTCGTATGAGGGCGAGCTTAAAAAGTTTGTAAAAGCCCTTAAAAGGGATAAGGATATAATCTTTACAGGCTTTATAAAAGATGTTGATAAGCTGATGTCAATAACCAATGTCCAGGTAAATGCTTCATACGGAACGGAGGCAACAAGCCTTGCGCTGTTGGAGGGTATGAGTATCGGTATACCTGCGGTGGTGTCTGATTTCGGGGGCAACCCGGGCGTTATAAAGGACGGCGTAAACGGATTTATATTTCCGCAGAAAAATGCCAAGGCATTGTCTGAAAAACTTTTAAAGGTATTAAGTGACGATGATGTTTATCAAACTTTAAGCCGTGGGGCAAGGGAGGTATTTAAAACCACCTTCACCGCAAAGGCAATGACTGAGAATACACAGGATTTATATGATGATGTAATGGGAGGTTTAATATAATGAAAAAATCAAAATTCACAGCAGTAGATGCCGTTATAATTTTAGTGGCAGTATTGGTATTGGTTGTTGGTGCAATGAAGCTTGCACCAAGGTTTATGAATAAAACAACGGGCGATGCGGTTGACTGCAAAGTCCTTATCTCAAGCGCCGAGCCACAGCTTGGCGAGGCGATTAAGGTTGGCGACGAGGTGACATTAAGCCTTACCGAAAAAGACGGCGGAGTTGTAAAGGATGTAGTTGTAAGACCTGCCGAGAAGATAGCGTTTGACAGTATCAAGGGCGAGTATGTAAAGCAGGAAATTGACAATAAATGCGATATAGAGGTAACTGTAAGCGTACAGGCAAATATTTCAGATACCGCCGTAACTGTAGGAAGCACAGTTTTAAAGGTCGGCGCCGAAACTCCCGTACGGGGTAAGGGCTATGCCGCAATGGGCTATGCGATTGAGCTTAACGACTAAGGAGGAAGCATGGTCTCAATAAATTGAGACAGTGAATAGGTAATAGTGAAGAGTGAATAAGTAAGGTGCAAAATGCTAAGCATTTTGAAATATTTGGTTTGCACCTTAAGCGGAAAGAAAGGAATGGTTCTAAATATGATTATAGATGAAAAAGGTAAGCTGTTTGGCAAGGTAAGCGTTATTGATATTGCGATAGTTTGTGTAATTCTTGCCGTAATTGCAGGGCTTTGCGTAAGGTACGGAAACAAAATAACAGGTGCGGTTGAGTCCGAAAAGAATTTCAGATATGTTATGAAGGTTGAGAAGATACGGGATTGCTCCGTTGCCGCTCTGGAGAAAAAGGGCGCATTGACGGATAAAAAAAGCGAGAAGAATATGGGCGAGGTTGTAGATGTTGTATCCGAGCCTGCAACGGTTGAGTCAACCACGGCAGACGGTGTTGTAACCTATGCAGCATACCCTGAGCGCCGGACCTGCTATGTGACAATCGACGCACACGGCAAAGAGTCTGATGAGAACTATATCTTAGAAGATGCCACGGAATTATCCGTCGGCAGAACGGTTGATTTGTACACCAAATATATTAAAACATCGGGAACTATAGTAAGCGTTGAGGTTTTGGAATAGTCCGAATAAAAAGAATTGACGGTGTTAAATTTTGGTTTATATGCGTAAATGGGTATCACAAATTGTAGGGGAGGGTTTCCATGCCCTCCCGTTCCCAACATGCGTTGTCGGGGATACGGGCAGGCACGGAGACCTGCCCCTACGACCATACCCATTAACCATAAATTAATTGGTACGCTAAACCAAAATTTATAATATTATCTACGAACAAAGAGGAGCTGTCTGTATTTTATGCAGAGGCTCTTTTTTTGGTACATACTCCTTTTTTTATTCTTGGCATATAAATAGATATAAGGGAATAATGATTATATTGTGTGAAAGGAAGTAAATTGTATGGACAACAAATTAAAGCAAATGCTGGAGCAGTTTGACAAAAATCAGATACGGCAAATAAACCAATTTCTAAACTCCAAGGACGGTATGCGCCTTAAAAACAGCATAAGCGATTACGATAAGGCACAGCTTCTTAAGAAGCTCTCAAATATGGATCAAAGGACTGTTAAAGATGCGCTGTCAAGGCTCTCGGCAAAGGACTTGGCAAATATAATAAGCAGACTAAAATAAAATTTATGGGGGTGTAGGTATGCAAGATACATTAAAAGAGCTTTTGGGTGATGATGCAGAGGATAAAATAAAAAGCGTTATCGGCTCATTGTCGGGCGGTGGCGGCGGAGGGGGCGCAATGGATATGGGCGAGCTTGCACATCTTGCAAGCGTCCTGTCAAACAGCAATAACGATAACCGCGCACGGCTTTTAGAGTCCTTAAAGCCGTATATGCGTGAAAACCGAAAAAAATCCATTGACAGCGCCATACGGCTTTTAAATGTTTCAAAGGTGGCAATGCTCCTTAAAAATAAATAATGGCTAAATAAGGGCAGTGTTATCAATTTAGACCGGCAAAACCCGTCAGTCGGGTTTTGGCAAATATGCGTTAGATTGACTGCATTAGTATAAAGGGGGAATATAGATGTATCGAAGTTACAGTGTAAATAATATGCCCGAGCCTGTGCGCTATACAAACATACCGCCTCCAAAGCCAAAGCAAAAGCCTGCGGAGAAAAAGAAGGAGACGGATATAAAACCGCAGACACCGCAAAAATGTGCGCCAAAGCGCGACGGCATCCTTTCAAATTTACAGACCGACGATATAATTTTGGGTATCGTGGTTTTGGCGCTTTTAATAGACGATTGCGATGATACGGTACTTTTAATTGCGCTTTTACTGGTGCTGTTTTCGGATTATTTTACTTTTTAGTTTTTCAGAACAGTTACAGCGCAGTACATAAACGCTTACATTTTTTTTACACCTTTGCTCAGTGTATTGATTTATTAAAAGATTTAATGTAATATCTAATTGTATAATCGTATTAGGGATAAAAGGGAATTATACAAGGACATTGAGACTGTCAGGACATGGGCAGTCTCTTTGTTGTATATAGGAAGATTTTTTTGCATATCAATTAGAGAGGTGATATGCATTGAAAAAAATTTGTTTTGCGCTTTTGATAACTCTTATTGTGATATTGTTTGTACCGTTATTGATAGTAAATATTATGACACACTCTGTCGATAATACCGAACAAACCGAAATGGTTACCGAACAAAAGGAATAGACGGATAAATTTTTGTTTAGCGTACCGTTTTGAAAAACCGTAAATTGGTATGGGTTGTAGGGACAGGTCTCGGTGCCTGTCCGCATCCCCGACAACGCATATTGGGAACGGGAGGGCATGGAAACCCTCCCCTACAAATTGTGGTACCCATTTACGCATCTAAACCAAAATTTATTTTTCCGCTTTTTTATTTTTTGTTACCGTTACAAACAACAAAACCGCAAAAATCATTGCGCCGATTGCAACGGCTTGCGAAATGCCCAAAACATTCGGGATAAGGTATAGCACAAATTCGCTGTCCCTTAGTCCCTCCAAAAACAATCTGCCCAAGGAATACCAGAACAGGTAAAAGCAAAATACCTGTCCGTTTGCGGTCTTTTTATCTCTTGTCAATATCAGAATTAAAAGCCCCAGCAAATTCCAGACCGACTCGTATAAAAACAGAGGGTGTACAGGTCCGTATCCGTTTATCGTCATACCCCAGGGGAGATTTGTAACCCTGCCGTAAACCTCGGCATTTACAAAGTTTCCGAACCTGCCTACCGCCTGACCTATAAACAAACCTCCGCAGCATACATCAAAGGTGTTTAAAACTGACAAGCCCTTAACCTTGCAATATATAAATGCGGTGATAATTCCTGCTATAATTCCGCCGTATATCGCAAGTCCGCCGTTCCAGATTTGTATCATATCCAAAAATCCGTCAAATTCATCAAGTGCAAACAATACATAGTAAATCCTTGCGCCCAATATCCCGAAAATCAAGCCGTAGAGCGAAATATCAAGTAAATTCTCTCGCTCTAAGCCTCTTTTTTTGCAGCCACTCCACACAAACAAAAATGCCAGCAAAAATCCCGACATTATAATGATTGCATACCAATATATCGGCTTTTGCCCGATATAAAATGCCTCGGGTGCAATATTTAGAGTTATCCCCAATTTCGGGAACGAAATTGTATTCATTTTTCATCATCCTTTCATGCTGAATGCCCTATTGTCAAATTGCCCAAAAATCCAAAAATATGGCTGTAATATTTATGAAATATAAATTTAAAATACTGTTCACTTTTTGAAACAATTATGTTACAATAGTATATATAAACTATATATTGTGTAGATATATGTTTTATGTAAACAATATATAGTTTTTAAATGCCTTTTCATTTTTAACATTATACCTCATAAACGGGGTGTTGGCAAGTGAAATGAAAAAAACAAAAAAATTTCTATAAAATGTAAAAAAAATTTTACAAAGTTATTGCCTTTTTAAAAAAAATAGTGTAAAATGGTTCTGTGGGGAGTAAAATGGAGCGATTTGGAGAGAAATTGTTTCAAAATACTCTTTATTGGAGATTATTTTTTCAGAAAGGCGGTGCATATACGGTGGCTAATTTTGTTGACGAATACGAAAGACAGTTAGATGATCACGGCAGAATTATAATGCCCAGCAAAATCCGTGAGATTTTGGGTACAACTGTGTATGTTACGCAATCGCCGTCTGAGAGGTGTCTCTATATTTACACAGAAGAAGAATGGGCGCTGATGAGCCAGAAGATTAACCTGCTTCCGACCGCAACAGATAAAAATGCGGCGGCGTTTGTAAGGCTGTTTTTCGGCAAGGCAACGGCGTGTTCTGTGGACAAGCAGGGCAGGGTTGCAATTGCAAAGAGGCTTATAGACTATGCACATCTTTTAAAAGATGTGGTGCTGGTCGGCGCAAATACAAGGCTTGAGCTTTGGGATGCCAATGCATGGAATGAGTATCAGAGCGGATTATCCGACGATATAATTTTAGACGGCATTTTAAAGTATGACTTAAATATTTAGGCGAGGTGCTTATGGAATTTAAGCATATTTCCGTATTGCTTGGTGAGAGCGTAGACGCCTTAAAGGTCACGGATAACGGCATATATGTTGACGGGACCTTGGGCGGCGGCGGTCATTCATATGAGATTTTAAGGCGAAGCGATAGTGTGCGTCTTGTCGGTATCGACAGGGACAAAGAGGCAATTGCGGCGGCGAAAAAAAGGCTCATGGAATTTGACGGCAGGGTAAGCTTTGTAAACGACAATTTTTCAAATGTATTATCAATTCTTGAAAATTTAGGTATAGAAAAGATTAACGGTGCGGTATTGGATCTTGGCGTAAGCTCATACCAGCTTGATAACGGCGAGCGTGGGTTTTCGTATATGCACGATGCACCGCTTGATATGCGTATGAATAAAGACGATAATTTGAGCGCATATGATGTGGTAAACACATACAGCCAAGACGAGCTGACAAACATTTTCTATAGCTACGGTGAGGAGAATTGGTCAAAACGAATTGCGGAATTTATAGTAAAAAAGCGGGAAACGACACCTATAAATACCACCTTTGAGCTTGTTGATATAATAAAATCGGCAATTCCTCAAAAGGCAAGGCTTACGGGCGGGCATCCTGCAAAACGAATTTTTCAGGCTATCAGGATAGAGGTAAATAACGAGCTTAAAATATTGGATAGGGCTATACGCGATTTTGTAACGGTTATAGAACCCGGCGGAAGACTGGCAATAATTACATTCCATTCCCTTGAGGACAGGATTGTGAAAAACACATTCAAGGATTTGGCAACAGGTTGTACATGCCCGAAGAGCTTTCCCGTATGCGTGTGTGGCAGGAAACCAACGGTTAAAATCATTTCAAGAAAGCCCGTATTGCCAAGAGACGAGGAGTTAGAGCTAAACTCCCGATCAAAAAGCGCAAAACTTAGAGTTATTGAAAAAATAGTGGGGTAAAAACTGTGGAATATGGAAACCTTGCGTTAAAGGATTATGAATATAAAACAGTAAAAACTAAAAAGAAAAAAAGACAAGCGGTCAGAGTCAGAAGGAACACAGAAGCGATGCTTAACAGAAAGCGTAACATTAAAAGAATGGTCGCTGTTGTTGTGATGTCAGTTTCGGCAGGTTTTATGATTTCGGAATTTGTTGCCGTGCATGAAACCCGTCAGCATGTAAGGGAGTTAACAAGGGAGTTATCGGCACAGGAGGCTATAAGCTCTCAGAAGATATTTGAACTTGAGCAGAGCATTGATTTAGGAGAGATAGAGAGAATTGCAACTACGAGATTGGGTATGCAGCGTCCTGAATCGTATCAAACAATATATGTAAATGTCAAGTCTGATGATGTTACGGAAACAACAGCAGGCGAGGTTGAGGGAGTCGGAAACAGGGTTATGGCGTTCTTTAAAGGAGTAGGAAGTCATATTGTACGGGTTTTCAGCATAGAATGACAAGTGTAGGCGTATGTAAATAAGTAATAGGTAATAGTGAATAGTGAATAGGTAAGGAGGAAAAATCGGAGATTTTTCTACAATAATTATTCATTATTTATACTTGCACTTTGGAATTTGGTTATATAACATTAGAATAATAAGAAATGTCACCAAGTTAACATATGTTTATGGCAACTCGGCTGACACCAATCGTGGTGGCTGACGAGTCTTATTCGATTAGCGTGACAACACTAAAATAATAAGGAGATGGCATTTTATGATACCATCATTAAATGATATAAAGAGGAAAACAAGGGTAATGATAGTAATTGCCCTTGCTTGCTTTGCGGCGTTAGTTTTAAGGCTTTGCTACTGGCAGATTATCCGCGGCAACGAAATGAGCAGGATTGTAGCAAACCAGCAACAGTCAACAACTGCCATTACGACTATGCGTGGTAAGATTTATGATCGCAACGGCAATGTGCTTGCAGAGTCGGCATCGGCGTATAATCTTATCTGCAATCCGCAGGATGTACAAAGTCGAGGCGATGTAAAGGTTGCATCACAAAAGCTGTCCTTAATCCTTAATATGGATTCGCAAAAGATTTATAAACAGCTTACGGCAAATTCGAGCTATCAGTCCATAAAGAAGCAGTTATCAACCGAGGAGGTTGAGAGTATAAAGGAGCTTATGGACTTTGACAAGAACGAGAGTATTGCAAAGGCTCTGTCGGGTATATACTTTGAGGACGGAACAAAGAGGTATTACCCCTATAATGTTGCATCAACGGTTTTAGGAATTGTAAATTCCGACTCGGAGGGTACGGGCGGAATTGAGCTTGCGTTTAATGATGCGCTTTTGGGAAAGCCGGGCTTTATAACCGCAAACAAGACCGCAACGGGAAAAACGCTTTTAGAACAGCAGGCAGAATATATGCAGGCGGCAAAAAGCGGTGCGGATGTGGTGCTGACGATTGATGAAACAATACAGCATTTCTTGGAGTCACTGCTTGAAAAGGCGGTCGAGGAGGATCAGCTAAAAGAGGGCGCGGCAGGAATTGTTATGAACCCAAAAACAGGCGAAATCCTTGCCATGTCAACAAAACCCGATTTTGATTCAAATGACCCGTATAATGTTGAGAAATTTTACGAGTACTTAAAAGAATACGGTCAGTTTGATGAGGAAGAAGAGGAAGAAGAAACCGAGGAGGACGAGGACGCAGACGCCACTCCAAAGCCTACAAAAGCACCTGAAGCTACAGGCGTTGATGGCTTGAGTGATGAACAGATAAGCTTTTTAAGAACAAAAATGTGGCGAAACAAGGCGATTTCAGACTCGTATGAGCCGGGCTCGACCTTTAAGATTATAACCGCGGCGGCGGCGCTTGAGGAGCATATTGCAGACGACAGCTCTACATATTTTTGCCCGGGCTTTAAGATAGTTGCAGACAGAAACATTTCCTGTGCAAATAAGGACGGACACGGTGCAGAAACCTTTGCCGAGGGTGTTAAAAATTCTTGTAACCCTGTATTTATGGAGCTTGGTATGAAATTGGGCTCGGATAAGTTTAAGGAATACTTTAACGCATTCGGACTTAACGCTCCCACAGGCATTGAGCTTGGCGGAGAATCGTCAAGTATTTCATATTCGGGTACAATGAGCGAGGTTGACCTTGCAACATCGGCATTCGGTCAGGGTATTCAGGTAACGCCTATCCAGCTTATAACGGCAATTTCGGCTGTTATAAACGGCGGTGTCAGAATGAAACCGCATATAGTTGCCGAAATCCGCAACGAGGACGGAGTAATAAAAAATTACGAACCACAGATAATAAACAGAGTAATATCTGAGGAAACCTCCGCAAAAATGCGTGAGATTTTGGAGTCTGTCGTATCAGACCCCAATGCAACAGGTAAAAACGCATATGTAAAGGGTTGCAGAATCGGCGGTAAGACGGGAACATCCGAGAAAATGCCTCGAGGCACAAACAAGCGAATTGCATCCTTTGTCGGATTTGCACCTGCAAACGATCCCGAGATTGTATGCCTTATTATGCTTGACGAGCCTCAGATAGACAATAAATACGGCGGAACAATCGCCGCACCGCTTACAGGTGAGCTGATTGAAAAAATCCTTGACTATTTAGGTGTTGAAAAGCAGTACGGCGACGGCGAAACACCCGATGAAACGGTGGAGGTACCCGATGTAAGATCGGACGATATAGCCTCAGCACAGAGCGCAATTACAGATCAGGGATTTTTGGTACGGGTTGTGGGTGACGGCGAAACGGTATTAAACCAGCTTCCGCAGCCGGGAAATATGTTGCTTAAAAATTCAACGGTTATATTATATACAGAAGAAATGGACGAGGACGACCTTATGGTTGAAGTTCCCGATGTTGTCGGCGCAACGGTATCCGATGCACGGGATATTCTCCAGGCGTATAGTCTAAACTTTAAGGTAGAAGGCGCAGGGCACGCAAATGCTTACGGCTCATACTCCGTTGCACAGAGTACAAAGGCAGGCGAATTGGTACAGCGTGGGAGCGTAATCGGTGTGGAATTTAGACAAGTGGCATCGGACTAAGGTGTTACTGTACTAAAGGTATTGAAAGGTAATGTCATTAAGCTATATATTAACTTGACGGCATTGATTGAAAGGGGACACAAAAATGTTATATTCCAAGCTATTTGGTAGCGAGTGGTTAGAGAATAATGAAGATGTTGATATAACAGGCATTGCATATGATTCAAGAAGTGTAACAAAGGGCAATGTTTTCGTGTGTATAAAGGGATATGAGTCAGACGGCCATAAATACGCAAAAATGGCTGAGGAAAACGGCGCTGCATTGATCGTTGCGGAGGATAAGATTGATGTATCCATACCTGTGTGCTATGTCAAAAATTCAAGGCGTGCGCTTGCAATGCTCTCATGTGCGTTTTACAATAACCCGTCAAAGAGTTTCAAGCTCATAGGCGTAACAGGTACAAACGGTAAAACTACAATTACCTACCTTGTAAAGAGCATTTTAGAGGCAGCAGGTAAAAGAGTCGGAGTTATCGGTACAAACCAGAATATTATCGGCGATAAGGTGCTTGTAACAAAGAGTAACACCCCTACAACGCCAAACGCGTTGGAGCTTCAGCAGCTGTTTTCGGAAATGGTTGAAAACGATGCAGAGTATGTTGTTATGGAGGTTTCCTCACACGCTTTGGAGCTTGACAGGGTTTACGGCTGTAAGTTTGATGTGGGTATCTTTACAAACCTTACCCAGGACCATCTCGATTTCCATAAGACAATGGAAAAATACCTCATGGCAAAGGCAAAGCTCTTTGATATAAGCGAAAAGGGCGTTGTAAACTATGACGATGAGGGCGGACAAAAGATAGTCCAAAGCAAAGACTGTGAATTTTTAAAGGTCGGTTTTTCCAAGGATTGCGACCTTGTTGCAAGCGATATGAAAATTGATGCAAAGGGCGACGATTTTAATATCACATACAAGGGAAAAACCTATCCTATCCATATCGGAATACCGGGCAAGTTCAGCGTCTATAATGCGATATGCGCAATCGGCGCGGCGCTGGAGCTTGGAATTGATATAGAAACTATCAAAAACGGCTTAAACGAGGCAAAGGGCGTTATGGGACGAGTTGAGGTAGTGCCTACCGATACGGACTATACCGTAATTATTGACTATGCTCATACCCCCGACGGACTTGAAAACATAATAAGAGCTGTTAAGGAATTTGCAAAAGGTAGGGTAATAACTCTGTTTGGCTGCGGCGGCGACAGGGACAATACAAAGCGTGCGATAATGGGCGAGATTGCAGGAAAGCTGTCGGATTACTCAATTATCACCTCCGATAACCCACGAACCGAGGACCCTGTAAGGATTGTCGAAATGGTAGAAGAGGGCATGAAAAAAACCGACGGTAAATATACCCTTATCGTTGACAGGCGAGAGGCAATTGGTTACGCTCTTGACTTTGCAAAGAAGGACGATGTAATAATCTTAGCAGGCAAGGGACAGGAAACTTATCAGATAATCGGCAAGGAAAAGTTTGATTTTGATGAAAGAGTCGTTGTCTGGAACTATTTGAATAAAAAAGCATAAATCGTATAAGGGCGACTGTTTAATCGCCCTTATATCATAATAAGGAGTATAAAATGCAGGTTTTAAATATTTCTGATATTGTAGAAGCCACAGGCGGTACATTGTTATATGGCAGTGCCGATACAGAAATTAAATCCGTTACTACGGATTCACGCAAGGTGGGGGATAATGCTTTGTTTGTCCCCATTATTGGCGACAGGGATGGTCATGATTTTATCCCATCCGCTATAAAGAACGGCGTAAAAGCTGTAGTTATTCATAAGGATGTGGAAATAAACAGTGATGTTTGCGTTATAAAAGTTCCTGACACACTAAAAGCACTTGGCGACATTGCAAGATTTTATAAGGAAAAGTATAATATCCTCACCGTTTCAATAACGGGCAGTGTCGGAAAAACCACAACAAAGGATATTGTATACAGCGCACTGAACCAAGGCGTGTGTACAATGAAAACACAGAAGAATTTTAATAACCATATCGGTGTTCCGCTTACCGTTTTTGATATTGAAAAGGAGCATAAAATCGCCGTAATTGAAATGGGTATGAGCCATTTTGGTGAGATTGATTATCTTTCAAGTATCGTAAACCCCGATATTGCAATCATTACAAATATCGGTATGTCGCATATTGAGAACTTAGGCTCGCAAGAGGGTATTTTCAAATCCAAAATGGAGATAACAAACCGATTTAAAAAGGGCAATACCTTAATCGTAAACGGTGACGATAAATTCCTCTCAAAAACCAAGGGCATGGGCGAATATGATGTTATCTATTACGGTAAGGATAACCCCGATAATGATGTATATGCAAAGGATATAAAGGATTTCGGACTTTACGGTACGGAATTTGTTGCGGTGGTTAACAATAGGGAATACCCCGTAAAGGTAACTATCCCGGGCGCGCATAATGTGTATAATGCGCTTGCCGCCATATGTGCCGCCAAGGTGTGCGGAATTGATATTAAAACCGCAATTGAGGGCATAAAAAATACAAAGCTCACCGAAAACCGCTTAGAGGTTGAGGAGGTGCGTGGTATGACCTTAATAAAGGACTACTATAACGCCGCACCCGACTCTATCCGTGCCGCACTCTCGCTTATGCCGACTGCAAAAGCAAAAAGGCTGGTTGCAATTTTGGGCGATGTGCTTGAAATGGGCGACCATGCCAAAGATGCGCATTATGCTTTAGGTAAGAGCGTGGTTGATAACGGAATAGATATGCTTATAACCGCAGGCGAGAATGCAAAATATATCGCAGATGGCGCAAAGGATTTGGGCTTTAAAAATGCCCATAGCTTTATGACAACCGATGAGGCTTGCGAATTTGTAAAGGGCGCATTATGTGAGGGCGATGCAGTGTTAATCAAAGCATCGCACGGTATGCATTTTGAGAAGATATATAATGCTATAAAGCAATAGATTAGGCGAAAAATAAGCGGCGCATCTCACGATTTTTTCGCTCGGGGCGGTATCTGATGGTCAGCAACTTTTGGCAAAGCCAAAAGTCAGCCTTACGGCTGCCGCACATCTTTGCGGTGCATAAACAGCACCGCTCGCTTAAAACTGCGACCTGCTTGCTTCTTTTCCGCCCTATGTATACATATCGTCGCAAGACGAAAGATTGGAGAGAATAATGAATATTTTAGAAGGTATGTTAATGACATCGCTCTTACCGCTCATCATTGCATTTGCGGTAACGGCGGTTATGGGGCCTGTGTTTATACCGTGGCTTCATAAGCTTAAATTCGGTCAGGAAATCCGAGAGGAAGGTCCTTCATGGCACCAAAAAAAATCAGGTACACCGACTATGGGCGGTATAATGTTTATATTCGGTATCGGAATTTCCGTTATAGTTGCAACGGTTATATTTGCAGCCGCAGGCAATTTAAACAGCGATACGGCAAAATGTATCGTGCTGTTTGTGATTGCCTTGATGTTTGGTATTGTCGGATTTATTGACGACTATATAAAGGTAGTAAAAAAGAGAAATTTAGGACTTAGCGCAAAGCAGAAATTCCTGCTACAGTTATTTTTTGCGGTAATATATGTAATTGCCCTAAAATGTATGGGCAGACTGGATACGGAAATTCTTATCCCATTTACGCATTTTAGATGGGAAATGCCTGTGTGGCTCTATGTGCCGTTTATACTGTTTGTGGTTGTAGGCGTTGTAAACGCCGTAAACTTAACAGACGGACTTGACGGACTTGCAACAAGCATAACGGCGGTTGTTGCGCTGTTCTTTATAATAGTGTCGTTTGTTATATTTAAAGCAATTGGAAACACCGTTTTTTCGGCGGCGCTCTTGGGCGGTATGCTCGGATTTTTGATATATAACCGCTACCCCGCAAAGGTGTTTATGGGTGATACGGGGTCACTGTTTTTGGGTGCCTGTGTTGCGCTTATGGGAATTGACCTTAAAATGCCGATATTTTTGATTATTGTCGGATTTGTATATTTCTTTGAAACGCTGTCGGTTATCATGCAGACAACATACTTTAAGTATACAAGGAAAAAATACGGCGAGGGCAGACGAATATTTAAAATGACACCGATACATCATCATTTTGAAATGTGCGGCTGGAATGAAAAGAAGATTGTAGCGGTATTTACCGCTGTGACTGCCCTGCTTTGCGTAATTGCATGGTTTGGGCTTTGATAGCGTATTGTAAAAACAAGCAATGTTATCAGACTAAACGGATAAGACTCGTCAGCCACCGCAAGCGGTGTCAGCCGAGTTGCCGTGATTATAGTTAGATTAAAAACATTAGCATAACAAGGAGTAGGTTTTATGGCAAGAAGTGTCAGTGCCACATCAAGACGGCGGACAAATACGAAAGAGAAGAAAATTAAGCCACCCATTATAAAGCTTTATAAGGGTGATATTGACTATACATTTTTATTTATGGTTGTGCTTATGCTCTCAATAGGACTGGTTATGCTCCTTAGTGCGTCGGCGCCCAAATCAAAGGCATTATATGATAATTCGTACAGGTTCTTTATAAAACAGTCCATTGCGGCGGCAATAGGCTTGGTTAGTATGTATGTAATTTCAAAGGTGGATTATAAGGCATATAAAAAATATATACCTATAGCACTGGTGATATGTATTATTGCGCTTGTATTGGTTTTAATTCCGGGTGTAGGTGTTTCGCATAACGGTTCACGCCGTTGGTTAAATATCCCCGGCTTTGAGCTTCAGCCGTCTGAATTTGCAAAACCGCTTATTGCCATGTATTTTGCTCTCAGGATAGAAACGGGTAAGTACGACCTTAAAAATTGGAGAGATATTGCAAAGCTTGGCGGAGTTTTATTGCTTATCCTCGGACTTTTGCTAATGGAAACGCACCTGTCGGGCGCAATAGTAATTGCAGGTATAGGTATCGCTGTTTTAATTGCAGGCGGTCTGCCCGTAAAGCCTGTAATAATAGCAGGTGTTGTAGCCTTTGTACTTGGAATATTTGCCGTAAAGGCGTTTAGCCCTGTAAGATGGGACAGAATTGTGAGTTTTTTGCACCCGTTTGAGGATGCGCAAAATACGGGCTATCAGATTTCGCAGGGCTTGTATGCAATAGGCTCGGGTAAGCTGTTCGGATTGGGACTTGGACAGAGTGTTCAAAAATATACATATCTGCCTGAGCCGTATAACGATTTCATATTTGCAATCGTGTGCGAGGAATTGGGACTTGTCGGCGCAACGCTTATAATTGCATTGTTTGCGGCGCTGATTTTAAGAGCTGCACGAATTGCCGCAAATGCACCCGATATATATTCGTCACTTACCGCAACGGGCATAACCGTGCATCTTGCGATACAGACGGTTTTAAATATCGCCGTTGCAACATCTTCTGTACCTAATACCGGTGTTGCCCTGCCGTTCTTTAGCTACGGAGGTACTGCGATAATCACATTGCTTGCAGAAATGGGAATACTGTTAAATATTTCAAGATATTCGGTTAAAAATCCTGTACACGGCAGGATATAGGTAATATATCCGCTTTAATATTTATTTTTAAAAGAGAGGTCAGATATGAGAGTAATCTATGCAGGCGGAGGAACAGGCGGACATATAAATCCCGCAATTTCCGTTGCCGACTATGCAAAAGATCATGACAGTAACCATAAGGCTCTGTTTATAGGCACAAAAAGCGGTCTTGAAACAAGACTTGTGCCAAAGGCAGGCTATGATATAAAATACATTGATGTTATCGGCTTTGACAGGCGCCACCCTCTAAAGGCGTTTAAAACTGTTAAAAAGCTCATAAAATCAAGGCAGGACTGTAAAAAAATTATCCGTGAGTTTAAGCCCGATTGCGTGGTGTGTACAGGCGGATATGTAAGCGGTCCTGTTATGATGGCGGCGGCAAAGTGCGGTGTTCCATCACTTATCCATGAACAGAATGTATACCCGGGGCTTACGGTTAAAGGCTCGGAAAAATATGCAAGCTATCTTGCCCTGTCGTTTGATGAAACAATAAAGCATATGGGGAATAAGGATAAATGCGTTGTTACGGGTAACCCTGTAAGAATGGAGATAATAAACGCAAAGTCCGATACCGCGCGCAAAAAATTAGGCATAACCAAGCCTTTGGTTTTAATTTTTGGCGGTTCGCTCGGCGCACAAAAGATAAATTCAACCGTTATAAAAATGCTCAAAGCCGTTATAAAAGACGGCAGATTTTTGCTGATTTTCGGAACGGGCGAGAGGAACTATAAGGCTGTTACGGACGAAATAAAGCGTGAGGGAATTATATTAAACGATGATATAAAGGTGTTGCCGTATATTGATAATATCGCCGATGTAATGGCGGCGGCGGATATTGTTGTATCACGGTCGGGCGCAATAACGGTGTCTGAGATTGCAGTTTTAAAGAAACCGTCTATCTTAATTCCGTCACCGAATGTTGTAAGAAACCACCAGGAGCAAAACGCCCGTGAGTTTGAAAAGAACGGCGCGGCTGCGGTTATAACGGAGGCTGAACTTGATGAGGCGGTGCTCTACGATAAAATTTGCAGTATGCTTTCGGATAAAGAAAAGCTTTTGAAAATGTCTGAAAACTTAGGCGCATTTTCAAAGACGGACGCACTTGAAAAAATTTATGGACTAATGCTTAATATGGTCAAAAGTAAGGGGAAAACACAATGAAAATAAAATCAGTTAAAGGTACAAATGATTACTTGCCTTCGGAGGTAGCATTAAGGGATTATTTACAGAATAAAATCCTTGAAACATATATAAACGGCGGATATCAGCGGATTATGACGCCTGCTATCGAGGATGCGGAAAATCTCGATAAAAGCGACGGTGGCGAGAACTTAAACCTTATATTTAATATTATGAAGCGTGGCGATAAGCTTCAAAAGGCGCTTGATAACGGAGATAAGCTCTTTGATTTGGGGTTAAGGTATGATTTAACCCTGCCTTTATCAAGATATTTTGCAAATAACCGTGATAAGCTGTTACTTCCTGCAAAATGTATTCAGATAGGCAATGTATACCGTGCCGAAAGACCGCAGAAGGGCAGACTTCGTGAGTTTGTGCAGTGCGATATTGATGTTATCGGCTCCTCGTCATATTCAACCGAGGTTGAGCTTATCCACACAACCGCAAAGGCGCTAAAAGCGATAGACATCGGTAGCTTTACCGTAAAAATAAACGACAGGCGGATTTTAAGGTCAATGCTTCTAAACTGCGGATTTTTAGCAGAGTCTTTGGACAGCATCTCCATAACCTTTGATAAGATGGATAAGATTGGCAAGGACGGCGTTATTGACGAGTTGACTCAAAAAGGATTTAGTGCCGATGCGATTTCAAAATTCAGTGAGGTTTTGGATAAGCCCATGACTCTTGACAGCTTAAAAGGCGTGTGTGATGAGGATGCAATTTCAAGTGTAGAGAATATTATAAACGCAGTTAATGAGCTATCGGGCGGCAGCTTTAAGATTGAGTTTGATATTTCGCTTGTGCGCGGACAGGGCTATTACACAGGCACAGTCTTTGAGGTGAGGTCGGATAAGTTCAGCGGTGCAATTGCAGGCGGCGGAAGATATGATAACCTTATCGGTAAATTTATTGGAGAAAATGTTCCTGCTGTCGGTTTTTCGATCGGCTTTGAAAGAATTTTCGGTATTTTAAAGGATAGCGGTTATCAAATTCCCGACTCAAAGAAAAAAATTGCTATGCTCTATAGCAGTGATGAGATTGTGAGTGCTATATCCGAGGCTGATAAGCTCCGTCGGGAGTATAGCGTAACTTTGCTTGAAAAGCCTAAAAAGCTCGGTAAGTACCTTGATAAGGTAAAGGACGCAGGTTATTGGGGCTGGTGCTTTGTGGGCGAAGAAATAAAGGAATTGAATTAGACTGTTGCTTTTTGTGCAGACCATTTCATTACAAATTCAAATCGCCGTCAATGTATCTGTATACGATTGGCGGCAATTTTCATTTGTTCTGCAACAAAAATCAATCAGTCTACGACTGTTACATTTTTGCGCAAGAGCATTTCGTTACAAATCAAATCGCAAGCAATGTATCTGTATACGATTGGCGGCAATTTTCATTTGTTCTGCAACAAAAATCAATCAGTCTACGACTGTTACATTTTAATTTATTCAGAGGAGTGGCATAAATGATTCAGGATTTACATTCACATACTTATTACTCCTATTGTGGCAAGGATTCTCCCGAAGCTGTTATAAAAAACGCAATCGAACACGGTATAGAGCTTATGGGGATTTCAGACCATTATTACGGAGTGGTAATGAACAGACCCGGCGTTTTATATAATAACGATGAGCATAGGATAATAACTCATAATAATGCTCTTAAAAGATACTATGAGCATATAAAAACCCTTGCTGAAAAATACAAGGATTATATAGAAGTGTGGACGGGTATTGAAATCACTGCTGTGGACAAGGGCTTTACATTACTTCCGGACGGAGTGGATGTATCAATGTTTGATTATTGCCTTATTGAAAATTTCCAACTGCAAGGATCTGTAGTTGATGATGTTTTGGCTTTTGCCAAAAGATGCGGATGTAAAAGGACGGGGCTTGCACATATGGATTTACCTGCTTATCTGCTTTCCAAGGAGTTGGATATGGATGAGTTTTTTGGGGAAATGAAGGAACAAAATATTTTCTGGGAGCTGAATGTAAATTATGATTCAAAGCATAATTACAGGGAACATCAATATGTGAAGGATTTTTTTGAAAATGCCACACTTATTGATGCTGTTAAAAAAAGCGGAATGAAGATGAGCGTTGGTTTTGACGGACATCGCTTGGAAGACTATGATGTAAATAGAGTGGTCACAGCGTGCAAAAGGCTTGAAGCACTGTCAATTCCCATGATAAAGTGAAAGTCAGGAGATTTTAGGTAATGAAAAAAATCAAGGATTATCCAAGACCTCAATTAGTGAGGGATAATTGGCAAAATTTAAACGGAAAATGGGGCTTTGTTTTTGACGATGAAAACATCGGCGAGCAGAAGGAATTTTACAAAAAATTCCCAAAGTCAACCGAGATTTTGGTTCCGTTTACATACGAAACAAAAATGAGCGGCATAGACGACCAAACCATTCACGAAAATATCTGGTATAACAAAAAAATACAGCAAAAGGTGTGCAAAGGCAAAAGAACTATCCTTCATTTTGAGGGGAGCGATTTTGTTACAAAATTATGGGTAAACGGAAGCTATGCAGGAATGAACGAGGGCGGTTATCACAGGTTTTCCTTTGACATAAGCGCCTACATACTTGACGGGGAAAATGATATTACCGTAAAGGTTGAAGATTCTTTATCCATAAATCAGCCGAGAGGCAAGCAGAGGTACAAAAATGAGAGCTTCAGCTGTTGGTATGTTCAGACAACGGGCATCTGGAAAACGGTCTGGATTGAAAACGTGCCTGAAAACTATATTGTTTCGGTTAAAAACACACCGAATTTTGACAAAAAAAATCTCGGTATTGAGATATATACAAATATTGACGAAACAGCCCTTGATGATTATGAAATCGAAACGGAAATACGGTTTGATGATGAAGTACTTAATATAAAAAGAGCAAAAGCGGAAAAGCGAATCTTCAAATATGAAATGAACATTTGTGATTTACATAAAAAGCACGCCGTTAAAGCGTGGTCACCCGAACACCCGTATCTTTACGACATCACATATCGTCTATACAAAGACAATATATTGCTTGATGAAGTATCGTCATATTTCGGCGTAAGAAAAATCTCTGTAAACGGCTCAAAAATACTGTTAAACGATAAAGAATTGTATCTTAAAATGGTTTTGGATCAAGGCTATTGGGCCAAATCGCATCTGACGCCTCCCGATGAAGAAGCAATAGTAAAGGATATAGAAATTGTAAAAAAGTTCGGATATAACGGCATACGAAAGCATCAAAAAACAGAGGACGAAAGATTTTTGTATTATTGCGACATAAACGGAATGTTGGTTTGGGGCGAAATGCCAAGCTGTTATGCCTTTAACGACACCTCTGTTACATATTTCACGGACGAATGGATAAAGGTAGTAAAGCAAAACTATTGCCACCCGTCAATAATCGCATGGGTACCGATGAATGAGTCATGGGGGATTTTTGAGGTTGCGGAAAATGTCCGCGAGCAGAGCTTTGCAAACGCCTTATATTTTCTTACAAAATCGCTCGACGAAACTCGCCCCGTAATCTCTAACGACGGTTGGGAGCATACAATATCGGACATTGTAACAATACATGATTATAAACAGGACGCAGACCTTCTTTATAGCGAATATAATGACGAAGAATTAGCGGTACTAAACAATAAAAAGGAATTCATCGCAAATCATAAGCTTTTTAGCGGAGATTACAAGTACAGCGGACAGCCCGTTATAATGAGCGAATACGGCGGAATAAAGCTCTGCTCCGATAAGGGCTGGGGATACGGAAATCAGGCACGCGATGAAAAGGAATATTTGGAAAGATTTGCGGCTTTAAATGACGCTATACGGAAAACTAAATATATCACAGGTTATTGCTTTACACAGCTTACTGATGTTTGGCAGGAGCAAAACGGTCTGGTAGACGAAACCAGACGGGACAAGTTCAGTAAAGAAGTTATAAGCAAGATATGTCAAATAAACAGTAAATAACAAAAAAATAAGGACTGCTATCGAGCAAATGAAGTGAACCCCAAAGCTTAGACAAAATTTAATATTAAATTGATTGGTAATGAGTTCGGTATTGCACCGGACTCGTTCCTTTTAATTTAAGCGATATTCGTTCGTTGTTGTAATAGTAAATGTATTGTTCTAACTTCTCAATGAAATCTGTTACGCTTTCAAATTTTTCGCCATAATACATTTCTACCTTTAATCTGCCAAAGAAGTTCTCCATAGCTCCGTTATCCATACAATTTCCTTTTCTGGACATACTTTGCGTTATGTTATGCTCTGCAAGTAACCGTTGATATTCCGCGTGCTGATACTGCCAGCCTTGATCCGAATGGAACAATGGTG
>JAFSXU010000045.1 GCA_017443895.1 Clostridia bacterium | reverse complement strand
TTTTGGTGCCTGAGAGAACATTGAAACATATCGCTGCGGCACGGATGCGCCTTGCGTTTATGTTATAATAACCTCACGGCACAGGCAAAATCAAAGATTTTGGTGCCTGAGAGAACATTGAAACATATCGCTGCGGCACGAATGCGCCTTGCGTTTATGTTATATATGAATATAAATAAGCAATGAAAAGAGGTGATTTTTAGAGATGTTATTTGGAGTAGCTACCGATATCGGCAGGGTGCGAAAGGTCAACGAGGACAACTTTTTTATCGGCACTGATGAGAATTTTCCGTATATCGTAGTGGCAGACGGCATGGGCGGACACCGTGCAGGCGAGGTCGCAAGCCGAATGGCGATAGAAGTAATTGATACAGAACTCACCAAAAACCTAAATACCGACCTTGACTATGTTGAGGTGGGCGAGGTGATACGGCAGGCGTTTATCAGTGCAAACAGTGCGATATATACATATTCAAAAGCCAATTTCAAGGTAATGGGCATGGGAACAACGCTTACCCTTGCAATGGTATATCAGAATAAGATTATAATTGCGCATGTGGGCGATTCAAGAGTGTATGCATTGGATGATAAGGCGATAAAGCAAATTACAAAAGACCATTCCTATGTACAGGAGCTGGTACAGCGTGGCGAGATAACCAAGGAACAGGCTAAAAATCACCCTCAGAAGAATTACATAACAAGAGCAATGGGTGTAGAGGATATAATAAAGGTCGATATTATCATAAAGCCGTATAACGGAGAAAAAATAGTTGCTTGCTCTGACGGACTTACAAATATGCTTGATGATAACGAAATTTTTGACATAATAAATGATGCAACAGATAGTCAGACGGCAGCAGAAACTTTGGTGGAAAAGGCGAATGAGGCAGGAGGTTATGATAACATAACCGTTGCCGTAATGGAAAGGAATTAGGAGTATGACTGGAGATAATCTTGTGGGTGAAATCCTCGGCGAAAGATACGAGATTTTAGATAAGATAGGTACAGGCGGAATGGCGACTGTATATAAGGCAAAGGATACATTGCTAAACAGAAATGTTGCAATAAAAATATTGCGTGATTCGCTTGAAGAAGAGGAAACGGTTGTAAATAACTTTGTCAAGGAAGCGCAGGCATCGGCAGGACTTGCACATAATAATATCGTTTCGGTTTATGATGTAGGCAACAGCGACGGGCTAAACTATATCGTTATGGAATTGGTTGAGGGTATAACCTTAAAGGAATACATAAAGGAAAAGGGTATGCTCCCGTGGCAGGAGGCTTGCGATTATGCTATCCAGATAGGGCAGGGCATAAGCGAGGCGCATGCAAATGATATTATACATTGCGATATAAAACCGCAAAATATTATCTTAACCGAGGATAAAACGGTTAAGGTAACGGATTTTGGTATTGCAAAGGCGGTATCGTCGGGAACAACTGTTGTAGGCGGTACGGCTTTGGGGTCTGTACATTATATCTCACCCGAACAGGCAAGGGGCGGGCATACCGACCCAAGAACGGATATATATTCAATGGGTATCGTGCTTTATGAGATGCTTGCAGGCAAAGTTCCGTTTGACGGTGACAGCGCAGTTGGTATTGCGATGAAGCATTTGGAGGAAGAACCTGTTGATGTTAAGTGTATAAACCTTGATATTCCTACAGATCTTGCGTATGTGGTGATGAAAGCCATATCCAAGGAGCAATCTAAGAGATACCAGACTGTTCAGGAGATGTTAAACGATATCCACGCAGTTTTGGCATCCGAGCCATTGCCGAGCAAGAATATAATTGATCCCGACAGATTGGCAGATACTGATGACGATGAGGACAGCGATGAAAAAGCTAAAGAAATTCAGGAAGAACTTGAACTTCGCCAAAGAAAAGCAAAGCTTATAAAGGCAAGGGAAATGGAAAAGAAAAAGCGTGCCCAAAAGCGTGCAAACAGAATGGCAACCCTCCTTGCAATAATTACAATTGCAGTTATCGGACTTATCGGAACGGGCGTGTATATGATAGTTAATAACTTTGTCTTAAATGTATCCGTTCCCGATTTTACGAATATGACGGTTGAGGAAGCAAAGCAATTAGCCAAGGACAAGCACCTCAAGATTTTAGACAGCGATATTGAGTATTCCATTTCCGATACCGTTGAGGACGGAAAGGTTGTAACGCAGTCTCCGCAAAAGGGTAAAACTGCCGAGAAAAATTCAGAGGTAAGAATTGTTGTATCCATAGGTTCAAGAGGCGGTAACATTGCAGTACCCGATCTTATAAACAAAACCAGGGTAGAGGCAATGCAGATGATAGACAGCGCACAGTTAAGAGCTACGGTAATCGAGGAAAACTCAAAGACCGTACCGGCCGGAAATGTAATAAGACAAATTCCGGTTTCCGGCACAAAGCTCTTTGCAGGCGATTATGTGACTATATATTTAAGTAAGGGCGTATCGGGCGATACAACACAGACTGGAAAGACAGTTGTTCCATATGTCACAGGCGTTGATATTGATGTTGCAAGAAACCTCTTATCGGATGCAGGGTTGACGCTTGGCAGTGTAAGCAGTGTTACATCCGACAGCGCATACGGAACGGTTATATCCCAGAGCGTAGGCGCAGGAAACAGCGTAAACTCAGGCTCAAGCATAGGTATTGTCATATCAGGCGGACCGGCGCAGGAGCAGGAGGTATACCAGGAGCCCGAACAGGAAAACACAAACACACAAACGGGTAATAATAGCACTACAGGAACACAGACCTTCTTTGTTTCTATTCCCAATAACGGTCAGGACAGCGTTTATGTCGAGGTGTATGTAAACGGTACGCTTGTACATGAGGGCGAATACCCGTCGGATACGGGAACGGTTCCCGTTGATATTTCGGGCAGCGGCGAGGTCAATGTAACAGCGTATGTTGACGGCGTTGCACAGTCACAGACAATCAATTTCGGTAACTGAGTACCAAAGGAATAATAAATCGACAGTTTTTATTTTCATATAACCACCGCTTTGCCGGTGGTTATAATTTATTAAACCTCTGACATCTGGTTTTGCGCCCAAAAAGAAAGGAATAACTGTTATGAAATATAAAAATCCCATAATCAGCGGATTTAATCCCGATCCGAGCATATGCAAGGTAGGAGAGGATTACTATCTTGCTACAAGCACATTTGAATATTTCCCGGGCATACCCATATACCATAGTCGCGACCTTGTAAACTGGGAGCATATTACAAATGCGGTTACAAGACGGTTACAATTACCGTTGGAAACCGTTAAAGCTTCGGCAGGAATATGGGCGCCTACTCTGCGGTATAATAACGGATATTTTTACATAACGGCAACATTTAGTGAAGGCAGGAACTTCATCATTTATACCGATAACCCGTATGGGGAATGGTCAGACCCTGTTTGGACGGATATGGACGGAATAGACCCGTCTATGCTGTTTGACGGTGATGATATGTATTACTGTGCCAATGACTGTGGCAACAGAGGGGATTTATATAAAAGAGAAGGGATTTCCGTTGCGCAAATGAACCCCAAAACAGGCAAGGTTATAGGCAAAATAAAGCGTGTATGGGAAGGTACAGGCGGTGGCTGGATAGAGGCTCCGCATATTTACCGTATAGGAGATTGGTATTACATACTTGCCGCAGAGGGCGGTACAAGTTCAGGTCATACCGAGGTTTGCGCAAGGAGTAAAAGTATATGGGGGCCGTATGAGAATTGCCCATACAATCCTATACTTACCAATCGAAATGATACCACAAAGCAGGCAAGCTGCTCCGGTCATGCGGATTTAATAGAGGGCAATAACGGTAGGTGGTGGCTTTTGCATCTTGCAACAAGGCCTTATATTGGCGGAAAAACAATGCTTGGCAGAGAAACATTTTTAACTCCTGTTACATGGCATAACGGTTGGCCTGTTGCAGAAGATAAAAAGGCGTTTATTGAAGGTGATATTGATGCTAAGAAGGAGATAGTAACCGAAAAGAGCTTCGATTTTAAATCTGAAAAATGGGAAAATGAATGGTTGTCTGTAAGGGGCAGAACTAATATTGGGCGTTATGACGGCAGGCTTATCCTCAAGCCGTCAAAGGAAAAATTGACCGATGTTCTTGGTGTACCGACATTTGTTGCTATACGCCAGCCCGATTTTGAGTGCATAAATGAGGCAGAGCTTGATTTTATACCTCAAAACGACGGCGATGAGGCAGGACTTGTTGTATACCTCACACCGCTAAATAATTACCGAATATCAAAAAGGCGTGAAAACGGTAAGAATTATATAATAGTTAAGCGGTATGCAGACGATTTTATTCAGGAGGACTACCGTGCGGAGGCTGAGGATGGCAGGATTAAATTCAGAGTTGTTTCGGGTAACGGAAAATACGAATTTTTCTATTCTATAAACGGTGGCACCCATATAAGCACGGCAAAAGTATCGGCAAAATTCCTGACGACGGATGTTGCAGACCGTTGCTTTACGGGTACGGTTATAGGAGTGTTTGCGCAGGCTGATACCGATACTAATTCAAAAGCATATGTGTATAATTATAAATGCGTATAAAATATGGCATACTTGACATATTAAAGGCTTAACAAGGGCTTGAAATTCACAGTAAAAAGGCATAATTAACGGTTGACAGAATATAACATACGGTGGTATTATTAGACTGTATATTATGTCGGATGGTATTTATATGAAAGGGATAATAATAAAAGGAATTGGCGGTTTCTATTATGTAAAAACCGCCAATAACTCTGTATATGAGTGCAAGGCAAGGGGTATTTTCAGGAAGGATAAGATAACTCCTACCGTTGGCGACAGGGTTGAAATAACCATAAAGGATAATAAGGGCAGTATTGATACGATTTATGAGCGTAAGAGCTTGCTTATAAGACCGCCCGTTGCAAATATTGATACGATTATCATTGTCGTTGCGGCGGCAGAGCCCGAGCCAAACACAAAAATAATTGATAAAATGATACTCAATGCCAAGGTAGCAGGTATTGAGCCGATTATCTGTATCAATAAAACAGATATAAAGGACGGAGATACATTAGAGGCTGTCTATCATAATGCAGGGTATAGGGTTATTAAAGTGAGCGCAAAGGAGTCCAAAGGAATTGATGAGTTAAATTCTGTTTTAAAAGACAGAATTTCTGCATTTGCGGGAATTTCGGGCGTGGGAAAATCGAGCCTTTTAAATGAGCTTACAGATGTTGGCGCGCAGACGGGTGAAATAAGCGATAAAATACAGCGTGGCAAGCATACAACTCGCCATGTAGAGCTTTTTGAACTTCCGTATGGCGGATATGTTCTTGATACCCCGGGGTTTAGCACCTTTGAACCAACTGATATAAAAGCCGATGAGCTTTGGCACTATTTCCCCGAAATGGAAGCTGTGGGGGATAATTGCAGGTTCAGAGGTTGTCTGCACATAAATGAGCCTGATTGTGCGGTCAAGGAAAAATTAGATATGGGAAATATTGCGCATAGCCGATACGAAAGCTATGTAGAAATTTACAATATTTTAAAAGAAAAAAAGGATTGGGAGAAAAAATGATACTATCACCATCAATTTTATCGGCAGATTTTGGGATTTTGGGAGAACAGATTAAAACAATAGAAAAAGCAGGAGCGCAGTGGCTTCATATTGATGTTATGGACGGGCATTTTGTTGAGAATATTTCCTTTGCAATGCCTGTTATAAAATCAATCAGAAAATACTCTGATATATTTTTTGACGCACATTTAATGATTGAAAATCCCGAAAAATACATTGACAAAATCATTGATTCGGGCGCCGATAGCGTGTGCTTCCATATCGAGGCGGCAAAGGACCCAAAGCAGTGTATAGATATGATACACAGCCGTGGCAAGAAAGCGGCTATTGCCATAAACCCTGCAACAGAGCTTGAAACGGTTCTTCCTTATGTAGACGATATTGATATGGTGCTTTTAATGACTGTAGTTCCGGGGCTTGGCGGTCAGAAATACATAGACAGCGTAAATGAAAAGATTACAAAGCTCCGTAAAATCGTAGGTAAGGACTACCTTATACAGGTAGACGGCGGAATAACACTTGATAATGTGAGTGTGGCAATGGACGCAGGCGCAAATGTAATTGTTGCGGGAACTTGCGTTTTTGCCGGTGATATAGAGAAAAATATAAAGACTTTAATGAGCAAATGAGAGTAGTTATAATAGGCAGCGGTCAGATAAATGACTATGCACATTTAAAAAAACAAATCCGCAAAGATGATTATATAATTTGTGCGGACGGCGGTTATAACCATGCAAAAAATATGGGTATTGTGCCAAACCTTTTGGTTGGTGATTTTGATTCAATTCGTGATATTCCAAAAGGTATTAAAACGCTTAAATTCCCTGTACGAAAAGACGAAACTGACAGCGAGCTTGCTCTGTCTTTGGCAGAGGAGCAAGGCGCTGATGAAATATTGCTTCTTGGATTTACGGGCGATAGGGCAGACCATATGCTAAATAACATATTGATGCTTACAAGATATGCAGAGGCAAAGATACTTGATGATAAAAACGAGATTTTTGCGTTTTTAGGGGAAGTATCAATTAAAAACAGAAAAGGTAAAACCCTCTCAATTATCCCGATAAACGGCGATATTATAGGTATCAGCACAGCAGGACTTGACTATCCTCTTGATAATGAAACGCTTTATTTTGGCAAAAGCCGAGGTGTAAGCAATGTTATTGTAAGCGATGACTGTACTATAAAGAGCGAGAGCGGAATGGGAATAATAGTAATAAATAACGGAGAATGATATGGAACAAAAAGTTGAGATAATTCGTGACGGACTTACATTAAGGGGCAGAATTTTTAAACCCGAGGTTAAAAAATGTCCTGTTGTTATAATGTTTCACGGGCTTTTGGGATCATCGAGCGATGATGTGGACAACCATCAGTTTTACGAGATAACAAACGAGCTTCTAAAGCATAATATTGCAAGTATTAAGTTTGACTTTAACGGTCATGGCATAAGCGACGGTAAGTTTTCGGATATGACGATACTTGGCGAGCTTTTAGATGCCGCAAAGATTATTGAATATACAAAGTCGTTGGACTTTACAGAGGATATATACCTTCTGGGTCATTCAATGGGCGGAGTGGTTGCAGGCATGATGGCAGGCTACTATACGGATATTGTAAAAAAACTTGTAATGCTTGCACCTGCGGCAACCATGGTTGACGATGCAAACAGGGGCAGTTGTTTCGGTACGGCATTTGATCCTGTAAATGTGCCCGATTATATAATACCGTGGGAAAATGATAACAACTCCAAGGCATGGGGATTTATGTTCAGGGTAAACAAAACCCTGCCCGTATATGAAACAACAAAGCTGTTCAGGGGTAAAACGCTTATCATACACGGCACAAACGATGATGCGGTAGGCGTTATCGGTGCAAAGCGCTACCGTGAGCATATGCCTCAAAATACGGAAGTGGTTTTGATTGAAAATGAAATACATAGCCTTGACGCTTTCGCCTTTGATGAGGTAAGGGAGAGAGTGGTAACTTTTTTAGCAGAGGACTGATTAAATGATATATCTTGATAATGCCGCAACAACGAAGCCGTCAAAGAATGCTGTTGATGCGATGATGAGTGTGGGCGAGATGTTCGGAAACCCGTCGTCATTGCACGGACTGGGGCTTGCGGCTGAAAAAGCAATAAAAGAGGCAAAGGCACAAATTGCAAGTAAATTAAATTGCAGTCCAAACTGCATATACTTTACCTCGGGTGGAACAGAGGCAAACAATACCATAATATTCGGTGTTGCCAACGCCCGAAAAAAATGGGGCACGCATCTTGTAACATCAAAGATAGAACACCCCTCGGTATTAGAGGCATTTAAAAGGCTTGAGCGTGAGGGCTTTTCTGTAACTTATCTTGATGCGGATAATGACGGCAGAGTGTCAATTTCGGATATAAAAAATGCCGTGACTGATAAGACCACGCTTATAAGCATAATGTATGTAAATAATGAAACAGGCGTTATACAGCCTGTGGATATGATAAAGGATGAAATATCCGATATTGCAAAAAATGCATTTATACATTCGGACTGTGTTCAGGCGTTTGGTAAGATAAATGTAAATGTGAAGAAAATGAAATTGGACTTTGCAACAATAAGCGCGCATAAAATCCACGCCTTTAAGGGCGTGGGTGCGATGTACATATCCGATACAAGGTATGTTTCACCGCTTATATACGGCGGAGAACAGCAGTCGGGATTAAGGCCTGGCACTGAAAATGTGGGCGGAATACTGGCGTTTGGCGCGGCTGCAAAGGATATAAAGACGGATACCCAAAAATTTAAAGCCTTGCGTGAGCATTTTAAAAACAGGTTAATAAACGAAGTTCCAGATATTGTTATAAACGGCTCTGATGAATTTAACTCAAATACCGTTTTAAATGTTTCATTTTTGGGTATCAAGGCAGAGATACTGCTCCATGCCTTAGAGGCAAAGGGCGTTTATGTGTCAACAGGCTCGGCTTGTTCAAGCCATAAGCCCCAGCCCTCCCATGTGCTTGTCGCAATGGGCAAGAACGATAAAGAGGTAGGGGGAGCTGTACGGTTTAGCTTTTCATATGCTACAAGCATTTTGGAGCTTGATGAGGCAGTGGAGATTATAAAAAGTGAAACTGCAATGATAAGGAGATTTATGTAAATGAAAGAAATAATTCTTGCAAAATATGGGGAGATTATTCTAAAGGGCGGAAACAGAGTAAAGTTTGAGAATATCCTTTTAAACAATATACGAAACTCATTAAAGAATGTTGCCGAGTTTAATATGAGATTGGCACAGGCAACGGTGTATATAGATGTTTCGGACAGTGAAAAAATTGATTTGGTGGTTGAGAGACTGTCAAAAATTTTCGGACTTGTTGCCATAACAAAGGCGGCGGTTGCAAATAAGGATATAGAGGATATAAAAAGGGTTGCAAAGGAGTATTTAGAGCCTGATTTTCGTGACGGACTCAGCTTTAAGGTTGAGGCAAAGCGCTCCGATAAGCAATTCCCTTTAAAATCGCCCGAAATCTGCTTTGAGGTTGGCGGATTTTTGGATGACGAATACCCAAATGTCCGTGTCGATGTGCATAACCCGGATATAAATGTGCGTGTTGAGGTAAGGGACTTTGGCGCGTATGTATACCGCATGGAGAATAAAATCCAAGGTCAGGGCGGAATGCCTATCGGCACAGGCTCAAAGGCTACCTTGCTCCTGTCGGGCGGTATAGACAGTCCCGTTGCAGGACATATGATTTCAAAGCGAGGTGTAACAATTGACGCTGTAAACTTTTTCTCGTTCCCGTATACATCGGAGCGTGCAAAGGAAAAGGTTATTGAGCTTGCTTCGATTTTGGCGCAGTATACATCAAAAATAAATCTCTATATCGTGCCGTTTACAGAAATTCAGCTTCAGATTAGGGATAACTGCCCCGAGGAGCATATGACGCTTATTATGCGCAGGTTTATGATGAGAATTTCAGAGCGTATTGCAAGGCGGAATAAGTCCTTGGCACTTGTAACAGGCGAGAGTGTTGGACAGGTTGCAAGCCAGACCTTGGCTGCACTTGATGTAACAAATTCCGTTGTTGATATGCCGATTTTACAACCGCTTATCGGTATGGATAAAAACGAAATTATTGAACGCTCAAGAGAAATAGGCGCATTTGAAACATCTATTCTTCCGTATGAGGATTGCTGTACGGTGTTTACACCAAAGCATCCCACAACAAACCCTCAAAGAGCCAATATTGAACGCACAGAAAGCCGTTTGGATGTTGAAGCTTTGATTGACAAGGCACTTGAAGGAGTAGAGAGGATAGAAGTATTCCCAAAGGGTAATTAGTGCGAAAAATAAGCGGCGCATCTCACAGTTTTTTCACTCGGGGCGGTATCTGATGGTCAGCAACTTTTGGCAAAGCCAAAAGTCAGCCTAATGGCTGCCGCACATCTTTGCGGTGCATAAACAGCACCGCTCGCTTAAAACTGCAATCTGCTTGCTTCTTTTCCACCCTGCATATTTATGTCGTATACTTTGTGTCGGAATGGAGATAAATAATGACTGATTTGGCAAAAGAGCTTATAGATAAGCTGATAGATAAAAAATTAAAAATTTCCACTGCCGAGAGCTGTACGGGCGGACTGTTATCCGCCATGCTTACAGATGTGCCGGGCGCATCGGAGGTAATAGACGAGTGCATAGTAACCTATGCAAACTCGGCAAAGATAAGGGAGCTTAATGTATCGGAGGAAACTCTAAATACAGAGGGCGCTGTAAGCTATGATACAGCATATCAAATGGCAAAGGGAATATGTGAGCATACAAAAGCCGATGTCGGCGTTGGAATAACGGGCATCGCAGGACCGGGCGGAGGCACAAAGGATAAGCCTGTGGGCACGGTTTTTGTGGGAATAAATATAAAATCCGATATTGAGGTCTTTGAATTTCATTTTTCGGGAGATAGGCAAGAGGTACGGAATAAAACCTGCAACGAGGTTATGAAAATCCTTGCAAACCGCATTTAATGTACCAAAAGTCGTACAGAAAACGGGATTTTTGAAATTCGCACTAAATTTTTATTTAAAAATGCTTGCAATGTAAAAAAACATATGCTATAATAAACCTGAAATTAAAACAAATGTTCGATAAGGAGAATAATAATGGCAAAGGATAGCAAAGAGAAACCAAGAGTAGAAAGAAAAGTTGACGAAGAAAAGAAAAAAGCGCTCGAATCGGTTTTTGCCGTAATTGAAAAAGAATACGGAACGGGTTCGATTATGAAGCTTGGCGATACACATGTTGCATCTGTCGATGCTATCCCGTCAGGATCGCTGACACTGGATATGGCATTGGGTGTGGGCGGTTTCCCACGAGGCAGAGTGATTGAAATATACGGCCCCGAATCATCGGGTAAAACAACGGTTGCGCTCCATGCTGTTGCCGAGGCTCAGAAAATGGGCGGTGAGGCTGCGTTTATTGATGCAGAGCACGCACTTGACCCTGTGTATGCGCAGAAATTAGGCGTTGATATTGATAATTTGATTGTTGCACAGCCTGATACAGGCGAGCAGGCTTTAGATATTTGTGAAGCACTGGTACGCTCGGGGGCATTGGATATTATCGTTATAGACTCTGTTGCGGCGCTTGTTCCAAAGGCTGAAATTGAGGGCGAAATGGGCGATACCCATGTAGGCTTGCTTGCACGGTTGATGTCACAGGCATTAAGGAAATTAACGGCAATCATTGCAAAATCCGGAACGGTTGTAATATTTATTAACCAGCTCCGTGAAAAGGTTGGCGTCATATACGGAAACCCCGAAACAACGCCGGGTGGAAGAGCGCTAAAGTTCTTTGCATCCGTAAGATTGGATGTAAGACGCCAGGAAACCATTAAAAACGGCACGGAGCCTATAGGCAACCATTGCCGTGTAAAGGTAGTTAAAAACAAGGTTGCACCTCCGTTTAAAGAGGCTGAATTTGATATTCTCTACGGCGAGGGTATTTCAAAAGAGGGCGGTATTTTAGACCTTGCGGTGGAGTACGATATTATCAAAAAATCAGGCGCATGGTTTAGCTATAACGGCGAAAAGATTGGTCAGGGCAGGGATAATGTCCGCAAATATATGGTAGAGAACCAAGAATTTACCAAAATGATAGAAAATCAGGTAAGGGATTTATTGGGACAGAATACAAAAACGCAAGTGGTTGAAATAACCGAAAATAATTAAAAAAAATCTTTGCAATAGTCCATATTGACGAAAAATAAATTATTTGCTAAAAATCTATTGACGAAATTGAATTTTCATAGTATTCTTATATTGTATTTAGTATTCAGCTAACAATTTTACTTAGTATAAGAGGGGGCCCTGTAATGGTTTCAAGTGGTGTAACAGTTCAAAATTCAGTAGGTTTACATGCAAGACCGGCTACATTTTTTATTCAGAGAGCGAATGAATTCAAGTCAAGCATTTGGGTTGAAAAGGATGAGAGACGAGTAAATGCAAAGAGCCTTTTGGGAGTATTGTCTTTGGGCATTGTAAAAGGCACAGCAATCAATCTTGTCGCTGACGGCAGTGATGAAGAAGAGGCAGTTAAGGCACTCGTTGAGCTTATCGAGTCAAACTTTTCTGAATAATTAGATTAAGTAAGTAAACAATAAATAACTCTACATTTTGTGTGTAGGGTTATTTTAATATATCGGAGATTACAATGTTTGATTTTGAAACAGAACTAAAGAACTTACCGTCAAATCCGGGCGTATATCTTATGCATAACAGTGACGGCGAGATAATATATGTTGGTAAGGCAAAGGTGTTAAAAAACAGAGTCCGCCAATATTTCCAAAACAGTCAAAACCATACTGCGAAGGTCCGTGCTATGGTTTCAAATATTGCCTATTTTGAGTATATAATAACGGATACCGAAACGGAGGCGCTTGTTCTTGAATGTAACCTGATAAAAAAGCATCGCCCCAAATACAATATCCTGTTAAAGGACGATAAGCATTATCCGTATTTGAAGGTAACAATGAACGAGGAATATCCCCGTGTTTTTCAGGTGCGCCGTTTAAGCCGTGACGGAGCAAAATATTACGGCCCGTATGTGTGCGGCTCGGTTATAAAATCAACCCTGGAGCTTATCCAAAAATTCTTTAAGCCTCCAAAATGCCACAGGCGTTTCCCCGAGGATATCCGTAAAGGCAGACCGTGCCTTAATTATCACATAAATGCCTGTATTGCGCCATGCACGGGCAGGGTATCAAAAGAGGAATACAGAGAGGTGTTCAAGGAAATCTGCAAATTCCTTGACGGTAACCATAAGGAGCTTTTAAGTGATTTAAAAAAGAAGATGTCAGAGGCATCGCATAACCTTGAATTTGAAAGGGCGGCATCTTTAAGGGATAAGATAAACGCAATAGAGGAGATTGAAAAGAACCAAAAAGCGATAAATGCAAACCACCAGACAGACAGCGATGTGGTTGCAATAGCCAGGGAGAACTCAATTACATTTTGCGAGGTGTTCTTTGTTCGTGGCGGTAAGGTAATAGGGCGTGAAAGCTACAGACTTGATAACGGTCAGAACTCGTCAAATGAGGAGATAATAACCGATTTTATTAAGCAATTCTATCAGGACAGCGACTATGTACCGCCGACAATTCTTACTCAGTTTGAGATAGAGGATAAGGACGCAATCGAGAAATGGCTAAGCGACAGAGCGCACAGGCATATTCGTTTTGTTGTGCCTGTTCGGGGCGAAAAGGCGCAAATGGTTAAAATGGTTGAAAAAAACGCCCAAAAAGCGCTTGAAAACCATAAAATAAAGGTGCTAAAGGCAAGAGAAAAAAATACGGTACTTGATAATTTAAAGGAGCTTTTAGGTATGGCGGATATACCGCACAGGATTGAAGCATATGATATTTCAAATATACAGGGTGCGGATAATGTGGGCGGTATGGTCGTGTTTGATAACGGTCAGGCGGCAAAAAGGAAGTACAGGATATTTAAAATTAAATCGTTTGAGGGCGCAGACGACTATGCGGCAATGAGCGAGGTTATATACAGGCGCTTTAAGCACGCCATGGATGAGGAAGAGGCGATTAAAAACGGAACGATGAAAAGCTCCGATGCAAAGTTTTTACCACGCCCCGATCTTATCTTGCTTGACGGCGGTAAGGGGCATTTAAGCACAATATCCGAGCTTATGGATATGATGGAAATTGACATACCCGTCTTTGGTATGGTTAAAAATGATAAGCACAGAACAAGAGGCTTAATAGGTAAGGCGGGCGAGATAGAAATAAGTCCTGCAAGCGCCGCATTCAAGCTTATAACCAATATTCAGGACGAGGTACACAATACCGCAATATCGTATCACAGAAAATTGCATGGTAAAATCAGCTCCGAGCTTGATAAAATTCCCGGCATAGGCGAAAAAAGACGCAAATCGCTATTGACGGAATTTGGTTCTGTTGATAAAATAAAAGAAGCGCAAATAAGTGATTTGCAACAGGCGGAGGGCATGACATATGCCGCCGCGGAAAATGTATATAACTATTTTCATTCCAAAGGAAATTAAATGTTTATATTAAATCAGAACGGAAACCTTAAATATTATACAATTTCATCATTTGAAGAAACGGGTATGACCAAGCATTGCTTTACAACCCGATGCGGAGGCGTGTCAAAGGGCTATTACAGTTCAATGAATTTAAGATGGAACTGCGATGATGCCCCGAAAAATATAGAAAAGAATTATGAGATTATCTGCAATGAAATAGGTATTGATAAAAACAGGCTTGTTTTGTCCAAACAGGTGCATGAGGCAAATGTGCATACTGTTAAGGACAGCGATATAGGAAACGGGATAATGTTCCCGAATAAGTTTGACAGTGCCGACGCGCTCATAACCGATAAAACAAATGTAGCAATAACCGTGTTCGGCGCAGACTGTGTACCGTTGTTTTTCTTAGACCCCAAAAACAGGGTTATAGCTTTGGCACATTCGGGCTGGAAAGGTACGGTTTTAAGGATAGGTCAGAGGGTAGTAGAAAAAATGGTATCTGACTATAACTCAAACCCTTCCGATATTTTAACAGCCATCGGTCCGTCAATACAGGTTTGCCATTTTGAGGTAGGCGACGAGGTTGCGGATAAATTTATAGATGAGTTTGGCTATGAAACGGTTGAAAAGCACGGCGAAAAATACCATGTAAATATGCAGCGTGCGATAAAAATGCAGTTTAGAGATGCGGGAATATTAAATTCACATATAGACGATAGCGCAATCTGCACATACTGCAGGCATGACCTTTTGTTTTCGCATAGGCAGACACAGGGTAAGCGTGGAGTAATGGGCGGATTTTTGGCGCTCAAATAACGAGGAAAGATTATGATAAAAAAGATTATTTCAGTTTTGGCGGTTACGGTAATGCTTAGCCTGCTTTGCTCGTGTAAGGCAGGGGATTGGTTAAAGGACAGGTTTAGCTTTGCCGTTCCGGGTAACGATGCTGTAGCCGATAATACAGAGGTGGTATCCGAAAAACCGAATATCATAAATGCAGGGGTGTATGATTTTGACACCTTCAATCCGCTTGTTACACAGTCGCAGTCTGTAAAAGAGGCTATGCAGTTTGTGTATGAGCCTTTGTTTTCGTTGGACGATGAGATGCGCACCGTGCCTGTGCTTGCAAAGGATTTTTCCGTATCTCCCGACGGTAAGCGGATAGTAATAAACCTGCGTGATGATGTAATGTGGCATGACGGAACAAAATTTGGTGCAGAAGATGTGGCATACACAATAAAATGTATACGGAGCGGACAAACCTCATACACAGACGCCCTTTATAATGTGCGTGATTATCTTATGACAGACGATTATTCGATACGGATTGACCTTAATTATTCCGTGCCGTCATATGAGTCATTGCTTACATTCCCGATTGTAAAATACGGGTCGGATATGACTGTAAATCCAAGCTATGTGCCAAACGGCACAGGAGCGTTTTGTTATGGTACAAAGGCAAGTACGGACACATACTATTTCGGTGCATTTGAGAACTACCGTGACGGCAGGGCAAAGATTGATGCTCTTTATGTAAATATGCTCGATAGCTATGAGGATTATCTTAATATGCTTGAGGTAAGCGAAATAGATTTCTCATCAAATAAGATTATCAACCTTACCGAATATATGCCTAAAGGCAATGTTAAAATAAATAACTACCCCGAAAATGATATGGTATTTTGGGGCTTTAATACATCAAGCCATGTACTGTCGGGGAATTTAACAAGACAGGCATTGTCAAAGCTGATTGACAAGGGTGAGCTTGTAGAAACAATAATCTTTTCACACGGCAAGCCGTCCGATATTCCGATAAATCCAAACTCGTATCTGTACACCGATACAAAAACCGATTTTAAGGTTGATGATGTGGGTGCAAACGATTGTCTTGGTGATGATGGCTGGGGGCCTGATGCCGACGGCACATATGTAAGACAGAGTGGGGATAACTATGAAAAGCTGGAGCTTGAAATACTTGTAAATGCCGATAACAAGGAGCATACGCAGGTTGCCGAAGCCTTGGCAGATAACCTTATGGATTTTGGTATAACTGCAACAATAAATCCTCTTCCGTATGATGCGTATTTAGCAAGGATTGAGTCAAATAGCTACGATACATTTATAGGCGAAATAATGCTTGATAATAATATGGATTTATCACCGCTTACAAGGGCAGAAAATAACTATTTTGCATATAGCAGTGAAGCGCTTGATACTCTGTGTGCGCAAATTGGTATGACAAGAAATGAGGACGAGGTAAAGGAGCTTTTTTCACGGTACTGTGAAACTCTTTTGAACGATATGCCGTTTGCAACACTTTATTTTAAGGACGGCGCGCTTTTATCGACCTCAAATGTTGTAAGCGGAATTGCACCCGTATCGGGAATGATTTACAGAAACTGTGCAAATTGGAGTATACGAAAATGACAATTGCAATAATAGGTGCAGGTCCTGCCGGAATGATTGCCGCAGGCTACGCATCAAAAAAATGTGATAATGTAATTTTAATAGAGCATAATGACAGAGTAGGTAAAAAGCTCGGCATAACGGGTAAGGGCAGATGCAATATCACAAATATTGCCAAGACTGAGGATATGATAAACCAATATCCCCGTAATGCAAAATTTTTGTATTCGGCACTCTATTCATTTACAAATTATGATATAATAAATCTGCTGGAAAGTTTAGGTGTCAAAACAAAGGTAGAGCGTGGCGGAAGAGTATTTCCGGTATCGGATAAAGCATCGGATGTTGTTCGGGCACTAAGGTCATTTGCAATGTCAGATAATGTAAAACTAATGACGGCAAATGCGAAAGAGCTTATTATAAGGGACAGTAAATGTGTCGGAGTAAAGACTGATAAGGGGACAGTAAAAGCGGATAAAGTGATCCTTGCAACAGGTGGAAAATCGTACCCGAAAACAGGCTCTACGGGTGACGGATACCGTATGGCAAAAAATGCAGGACATACCGTAACGCCCATAAAACCGTCACTTGTACCCATAGTTACAAAGGAAAAATGGGTGCGGGATATAATGGGTTTATCGCTTAAAAATGTGGCTGTTACAGCATATAAAAACGGTAAGCCCGTATATGAGGATTTTGGCGAAATGATGTTTACGCATTTTGGTGTTACAGGTCCTGTTATACTTTCAATGTCCTCACATTTAAGGGACATAAAAGATGGGAACTATACAATAAAGATTGACTTAAAGCCTGCACTTGATAATGAGAAATTAGACGCAAGACTTTTACGGGATTTTGAGAAGTATAAGAAAAAACAGTTAATAAACAGTCTTGGCGACCTGTTGCCAAAAGCGCTGATAGGTGTTATAATAAGGCTGTCGGGTGTTGATGAGAGAAAAGCTGTTTGTGAGCTTTCAAAGACCGAAAGGGGCGCACTTGTAGATACTATAAAGGGCGTAACATTGACTGCCTTGGATTTTCGCCCGATAGACGAGGCGATTGTCACATCGGGCGGTGTAGCTGTAGGTGAGATAAATCCCTCAACTATGGAGTCAAAGCTTGTAAAAGGCCTGTATTTTGCAGGCGAGATAATAGATGTTGACGGTTATACAGGCGGATATAACCTGCAAATGGCATACTCAACTGGGTATTTAGCAGGGGTATCGGCAAGTGAGGAGTTACCGTAAACATACGATAGCTTGACAGCATTAGCAAGCGAGGAACAGGAGTAAAAATGATGGAGTATGGCAGTAAAGAGGTCTGTAAGGCGGCAATACGAATTGCGCTTACAGACAGCAGAGAAGAAGAAACAAAATTAAAAGAGGACTATAAAAACAGCGATATAAAATGTGTGGCGGTTGATTTTGGCAGTGATTTTTCAAGCGCAGTGCCTAAGATTTTAGAGCGTGCCGTAGTGGCAGCAAAGCGTGAGAATTTAATAGGCGATACACATTCTGAGGAGGGCGCCGTTGCAGGTGCCGCACATGAGGCTCTGCAGCAGATAATTGATAAATGCGTAGGCCTTAATCTGGGCGGTAAGATTGGCATTGCAAGGCATGGGTCACATATCAGCGTGTGCCTTTTCTTTGCAATAGGCCTGTTAAACTTAAACGATATATCTATCGGCTTAGGTCATAGAGTGGTATAAGGAGTGGTTTGTTATGGCAGTTCGTGCAATAAGAGGTGCAACAACCTGTGAAAACTCAAAAGAGGAAATTTTTGAGGCAACCAAGGAGCTTGTAAAAGAGATAATTGATTGTAACGGTATTGATACATCGGATATTATTGACATTATTTTCACCGTTACAAAGGACCTTGATAAGGTGTTCCCGGCGGCATCTGTAAGGCAAATGGGAATAACAAATGTTCCGCTTTTGGATATGCTGTCGCCCGATATAGAGAACGCACTTAAAAAATGTATACGGGTTATGGTACACATAAATACCGACAAGGGAAATGATGAGCTAAAGCATATATATTTAAGGGGTGCAAAAATATTACGCCCCGATTTGGTTAAAGAACAGGAAGGGTAACGGTTATGAACTATATTTCGGTTGCGATAGACGGACCTGCAGGCGCAGGCAAAAGCTCTGTTTCAAAGGCAGTTGCAAAGGCTTTGGGATATGTATATATAGACACGGGCGCAATGTACCGCGCGGTTGCACTGTATGCAATAAGAAACGGCATAATTTCGGACACTCAAAAAATCATAGACGCACTTGATGATATTAAGATTGAGATAAAGTATAGCGACAGCGGACAGCTTATACTCCTAAACGGCGAGGATGTAACACTTGACATACGGCAAGAAGAAGTATCAAAGGGTGCATCGTCTGTTGCCGTTATAGGCGAGGTCAGGAAAAAGCTTGTAAAAATGCAGCAGGAAATGGCAAAGCACGATAATGTCATAATGGACGGCAGGGATATTTGTTCAGTCGTTTTGCCTGATGCGCAGGTTAAGATTTTCCTTACCGCATCTGCCGATGCAAGGGCACAGCGCAGATACAAAGAGCTTGTGGAAAAGGGCGTTGAATGTGACCTTGAAACTATAAAAGAGGATATAATTGCGCGTGATTATAACGATTCGCACAGGAGCGAATCTCCGCTTGTAAAAACCGATGATGCGGTTTTGGTTGATACCTCCGATTGCGATTTTGATGAGAGCGTAAGAAGAATACAAGAAATAATAACAAAGACAGTAGGATAAAATTATGGATTATAAGATATTGCAGGCTCTTTTAAAGGGTTTTTTAAATATTTCCTTTAAATGCGAGCGTATTGGTATTGAAAACATCCCCGATAACGGCGGTGCGATTGTTGCGCTTAACCATAGGAGCTATTGGGATGTGGTTTTTGCAGGCTCGTTTTTAAAAAGACCGCTTCGGTATATGGCAAAATCGGGCTTGTTTGAAAATCCGCTCTTTGGTTGGCTTATAACAAAGCTTGGCGCATTCCCCGTACAAAGGGGCAAGGGCGATGTCGGAGCGATAAAAAGCGCTTTGAAAATTTTAAAGGGCGGAGATATAATGCTCATATTCCCCGAGGGAAAGCGTGTTTTCGGCGGTGAGCATACAAAGGCAAAATCGGGTGTTGCGCTTATAAGCATTATGGCAAAGGTGCCTGTAATTCCTGTTTGCATTAGCGGAGACTATAAATTCAGGCATAAAATCACCGTAAATATCGGAAAACCGATTGAGTTTGGCGAATATTACACTAAAAAGCCCGACGGCGAGGAATTACAGAAAATGGCGGACAATGTTTTAGAAACCATATACAATTTGGAGGTCTGATTATGGTTAAACTTGCAAAAACGGCAGGCTTTTGCTACGGTGTAAAGAGAGCGGTTGACGGAGTGTATGAGGAGCTTTTAAAAGGCAGAATTGCAACCTTAGGCCCTGTAATACACAATCCGCAAATGATAGCCGATCTTGAGTCTAAGGGCGTATTTGCCTATGATACCGTTTCTCAAATTCCCGAAGATTGCAAGGTAATAATCCGTGCCCACGGTGTTGGGAAGAGGGTATACGAGGAGCTTGAGGGGCGGGATTACAGGGATTTAACCTGTCCCATGGTAAAAAAGATACATAAAATTGTCGAGGAGCATTATAAAAATGGCTATAAAATTGTAATTGTCGGCGATAAAAATCACCCTGAAGTAATAGGAATTAACGGCTGGTGCAATGACAGCGCATATATAGTTTACAACAAAAATGGTGAAATAGACGAGGATTTGTCTGATTTTTGCGTATGCGTTGTAGCACAAACAACAATAAACAGGGAAATTTTTGGTAAAATTGTACAAAATATAAAAAAAACTTGCAAAAGTAGTATAATATTTGATACAATATGTATTGCGACAAGAGATAGGCAGAAAGAGGCGGATAGTCTTTCGAGGGAATCGGACATGATGATTGTGATAGGTGGCAAGGAGTCATCTAACACGCAAAAACTGTTCGAGATAGCAAAGAATAACTGTCCCAATACTTATCTTGTTGAAACAGCGGCGGATTTGCCGAAAGAAAGGTATAATAAAATAGGTATTACTGCCGGAGCATCAACGCCCGGTGGTATTATCGAGGAGGTAGTAAAGGCTATGAGTGAAAACTTACAAACTGAAGAGAGCTTTGCAGAACTTTTTGAGAAGTCCGGCATTCGAACTCTCAACAATGGAGACATCGTTGACGGTACTGTTGTAGAAGTACGCAATAACGAGGTAATCGTCGATTTAGGCGGTTTCAAGTATAACGGCCAACTTGCAGCGGACCAGATAACAGATGATCCTACACTTAAGCCGTCTGATGTTGTAAAAGAAGGCGATGAAATCAAGGTCTACGTTGTTGGTGTAAACGACGCAGAGGGAAAGGTAGTGCTGTCAAGAAAGAAATTGGTAGCAATGGAAAGCTGGAACAAAATCAAAGCGGCTTACGAAGAGAAGAAAGTCCTCGATGGCAAGATTATTAAGGCAGTAAAGGGCGGCGTAATCGCTTTGTGTGATGGAAGCCAGGTATTCATTCCTGCTCGTCAGGCTGCTGAAAAATTTGTACAGGACCTTCAGACTCTTGTTGGACAAGATGTAAAATTAAGATTGATTGAGCTTGACGAGAGAAGAAGACGAGTTGTAGGCTCGGTTCGTGTTCTCTTGGACGAGGCGAGAAAAGAAAAGGAAGACAAATTCTGGTCAGAGGTTGCTCTTGATAAGGTTTATACGGGCGCAGTTAAGTCACTTACATCATTTGGTGCATTTGTTGACTTAGGCGGTGTTGACGGACTTGTTCATATAAGCGAGCTGTCATGGAACAAGATTAAGCATCCGTCAGAGGTTGTTAAAGAGGGCGACACTCTTGAGGTTTATATAAAGGATATCGACGAGGAAAAGAAAAAGATTTCCTTGGGCTATAAGAAGGCTGAGGACAACCCTTGGACTATCGCACAGAACACATTAAATGTAGGCGATACAGTTGAGGTTAAGATTGTAAGAATTATGCCATTCGGTGCATTTGCGCAGATTATCCCGAATGTTGACGGTTTAATTCACATTTCTCAGATTGCAAACAGAAGAATTGAGAAGCCTGAGGATGTATTGTCAATCGGCGATACAGTTGAGGCAAAGATTACAGATATTGACTGGGATAATAAGAAAATATCATTAAGTATGCGTGCTTTAATTCCTGTAGAGGAGGAGGTTGCCCCTGCAGAGGAAGAAGTACAGGAGGGTGAAACTCTTGTTTATTCAACCGACCCCGAGGTAGAGGTTGAAGAGCCTATCGAGGTAGAGGAAGAAGTAGCAGAGGAAGCTCCTGCTGAGGAAACACCTGTAGAGGAGGCACCTGCAGCAGAGGAAACACCTGCAGAGGAGGCACCTGCAGCAGAGGAAACACCTGCAGAGGAGGCTCCTGTAGAGGAGGCACCTGCAGAGGAAACACCTGCTGAGTAATATATTTTTATATAACACAAAACGAAAATAACGGCGGATTTTCTGCCGTTATTTTTGTGCGGTTGTTTGTAATATAAACCAAAATTTATATATAATATAAACATGCCCCAAATTTTTGTTGACTTTTTATTCCTTGAGTGTTACAATTATTCTACCACATTATTTTTTATTTTGAAATGTTAATATCGGTTATTTAGAAGCGAGAATATTCAATTTAATTTTATGAATATTTCTTTTGAGTTATGCCAAAATATAAGGAGTGGTATTTTTTTGTAAAAATACAGCTTCATAAATTATATTTAAAAGCTTCTTTTTTTGGCGTAGCATATAAATATTCAAAATAAAAAATGTGTGGTAACATTGATTGAAGCTGCATTTTATGCGTGGTGCGGATTTTCATATCAATGTGCCACGCTTTTTTATTTCATACGGTATTATACATTTTCTTTAACAGTGAGATTAAAAGGGGAGGAGGATTGGCTTGCCATAAGCCCAAAAATTTGGCAAAACCGTTTAATTTTACTAAAATGAAAGGAAATGATTAAAAATGAGAATTAAAAAAATGTTGAGTATAATTATCTCAACTGCATTGGTACTTACCACATTAGCATTACCCATTACCGCAAAGGCTGCCACATACACTGAAGGCGATTTTAAATATCTAACCGGTGAGTTAGATGAAAATACAACGGTTGCAGTAATAACAGGGTATACCGGCACAAACACAGAGGTTGGACTTCCGTCAGAAATTGGTGGCTATCCTGTATTCGCAGTGCAGATGCTAAAGTCTGATGTTATTGAACACCTTACCATTCCTGACAGTGTGGAGGTAATTTTCAGCCCATCTTGTTTAAATCTTAAAACGATAACGATAGGGAAAGGTTTTGGATATAATTCGCTCCAAGACATTGGAACCGATGTGCATGAGGTCTACGGTGTGTTTTGTTACTGTCCCAAGCTTGAAACCATAACTGTAAGTGAAGAAAATCCTTATTTTAGTTCGGTTGACGGCGTTTTATTTAATAAGACACAGACAGAGCTAAAATATTATCCAAGGAGCCACGGTACAGCCTATACAATTCCCGATACAGTTACCTCTATAGCAAACAGTGCCTTTTTTAACGGCTCGCCGGAATCAATGATAGAAGAAATCATAATTCCAAATACTGTAACAAGTATTGGCGGATCTGCATTTGGAAATTGCACAAATCTTGAAACGGTTTCAATTCCTGAAAGTGTAGAGAGCGTAGGTGCAAATGCGTTTACAAACTGCGAAAATGCCGTCGTAACCTATACAGGTAATAATCAGACCGTTGCTGACGCTCTTGATGAATCGGGTGCAGGCTCTGTAATTGCAACTGAATTTGAGGGCGAAAATATACAGGTATCAAATACTGATGAAACGGGCGAGGCAACAACCGAAACCTTTGCATTTACGGCAGATGAGCATGACGGCGGTGCAACGGGCTTTGTAACGGCTATAAACAATAAAACAAAAAAAACACAGGTAACAATTAACCATATAACATGGAAGGTTACAGCGTCTGACGGTACAAAGAGAAAGTATACAAGCACTTCAAATGATTTTACTGCGTTCAACCTTCTGCCAAGTGACGACACGACATTTGTAATATTTGTTGTTTCTAACCTATATGATGCAGGTGCAAAGGTAGTAGCCGAAGTAGACTGATGATTGGAGGAATATGAAAATGATAGATTATATAAAACCTGAATTTGAAGTTATCATGTTTGGCAAAGAGAATATACTTTGTTCAAGTGTGGGAAATTCCGTCGAGACTGTAACAAATAATATAAAATCAAATGGTAGTTATGATGATGCCAACAGAGTAGTCGCAGACTGGAATCAGATGTCAACTTTTGATTGATTTAATTTAAGCCAACCCCAACATTTTGCAGAGGATAAGGACATTATGTCCCCCTCTGCATTTTTTTGTGAGATATAAATTCGGCAGTTATAAAAACATTGATTTTTTTTATAATATATGGTAGAATGTGTGGGATATTAAGTATTTTTAGTCTGTTTGGAATTGGAGAATAAAAAATGACAAAGCTTGATGAATTTAAAAACAGTGTAAAGGGTAAGAATATTACGGTTATCGGTATAGGAATTTCCAATCTTCCGCTTATTAAGTACCTTGTATCGCTTGGCGCAAATGTAAAAGCGTGTGATAAGAGGAGCAAGGAGGATTTAGGCAAAAACTATGACGAATTAAAGGAGCTTAATGTTACCTTTAATTTGGGCGATAACTATTTAGAGGATATTTATGCCGATATTATATTTAAAACCCCGGGTATGCGTTTTGATAACCTGTATCTTTTAAGGGCAAAGGAGCAGGGAGCAAGGATAACATCTGAAATGGAAGTATTTTTTGATGTTTGCCCGTCACACATCATTGCCGTTACAGGCTCCGACGGAAAAACAACCACAACAACGCTTATCCATAAAATGATGAGCGAGGCAGGGTATAGAACATGGCTTGGCGGAAATATCGGAAACCCGTTATTAACCGACACCGAAAAAATGGCAAAGGACGATTGGGTAATACTTGAATTATCCTCATTCCAGCTTCACACAATGAAAAAATCGCCCGAGATTGCCGTTATAACAAATATCTCTCCTAACCACCTTGATATGCATAAAAGCTATCAGGAGTATATAGACGCCAAAAAGAATATAATGCTCTATCAAAATGCGGATAACCGCCTTATTGTAAATGCCGATAATGAGGTAACGGCAAAAATCGGAGCAGAATCAAGGGCAAAGGTTTCGTATTTTTCAAGACAGCAAAAGGCAGATGTATACTTAAACGGCGATACAATTTACCGTGGTGATACGCCTGTACTGAACATATCGGATATAAAAATACCGGGTATGCACAATGTTGAAAACTATATGGCGGCAATTGCGGCGGTTGAAGGTAAGGTTAGTGACGATGTAATATTAAAGATTGCAAAAACCTTCGGCGGTGTTGAGCATAGAATTGAGCTTGTAAGGGTGCTTGACGGGGTAAGCTATTATAATAGCTCCATTGACTCCAGTCCGAACCGTACTATAAATACGCTAAGAGTATTTAAAAATAAGGTAATTATGATTGCGGGCGGTAAGGATAAGGGCATACCTTATGACGAGGTCGGTCCTGCAATAGCCGACCATGTAAAGACCTTGATTTTAATAGGTGCAACCTCCGATAAGATTGAGGAGGCGCTTATAAAAACAGGCAGGGCAGACGAGGTTTTGGTAATACGAAAAACAGAGTATAAAGACGCTGTAAAAACTGCGCATGATTTGGCAGTTAATGGTGATGTTGTGTTATTATCGCCTGCCAGCACAAGCTTTGATATGTTCAGGAACTTTGAAGAAAGAGGAAATCTCTTTAAAAAATTAGTAAACGAGTTATAAGGAATTATGAAAGATTTAATCAAAGAACTAAGCGATATGCGTGCAATTTCAGGCTCGGAATACAGGATAAATGAAAGTATCCGTGATAAATTCCTGCCGTATGCAGACGAGGTCAGGATTGACGCACTGGGCAGTGTAATTGCAAAGCGTGAGAGTAATAAGAACAATGCACCTACTGTTATGATTGAGGCGCATTGTGATGAGATAGGACTTATCGTAACCGATATTACAGACGAGGGTTTTATAACCTTTGGCGCAGTCGGCGGAATAGATACACGGATTTTACCGTCGTCGGTTGTAACGGTACACGGCATAAAGGATATAAAGGGCGTTATCGGGATAAAACCCGATTGCCTGATTGAGAGCGGAAAAGCCGTAAAAATGCGTGATATGGCGATTGATACGGGCATGAGTGTATCAAGTGTAAAGAAATATATCTCGATAGGCGACGGCATAACGCTTCCGCAGTCGGTGGGAATGCTTGGCAAAAAACAGTTTTCGGGTAAAACCCTTGATGACAGGGCGTCCGTTGCGGCACTTATAAAGACAATGGAAAAATTATCGGGTAAGGACTTAAATGTAAATGTCTGCGCCTGCGCCCATGTGCAGGAGGAGGTTGGCTGTCGTGGCGCAAAGGTATCGGCATTTGGCATAAACCCCGATATTGCCATTGCAATAGATGTAACACACGGCATAACCCCCGATAATGCGTATAATGCCTTCCCTGTGGGCGAGGGTATAACCGTTTCGGTAGGTCCAAATATCCACCCTGCATTGGTGGACAGGCTTATGAAAACCGCAAAGGCGCATAATATAAAATTTGCAACCGAGGTAGACGGCGGAGAAACAGGTACGGACGCGTGGGAGATACAAAACGCAAGAAACGGTATCCCGACGGCGTTGTTGTCAATACCGCTAAAATATATGCACACATCGGTTGAAACTCTTGCAATAAGTGATGTAAAGGCCTTGGTCAAGCTTTTGACGGCATTTTGCGAGGAATTGGAAGGAGATACATCATGGCTGAAATTTTAAAAGAGCTGTGCCTGCTATCCGGCGTAAGCGGTAGGGAGCAGGATGTACGAGATTATATAACCGACCATATCAAAAACTATGTTGATGATATAAATATCGACAGTCTTGGAAATGTTATAGCATATAAAAAGGGTGTTAAGGGCAAAAAAACAATAATGCTAACGGCACATATGGACGAGGTAGGCTTAATTTTAAGTAATATTACCGATAACGGCTTTATAAAATTTAAAGCTGTGGGGGATATTGATTCAAGAAACATTGTTTCAAAATGTGTTAAGATAAACAAGACCGTAGACGGTGTGCTCGGAATGAAAGCGATACATCTTCAGAAAAAGGACGAAAGAGAAAGCACCGTTGCGATAAAGGATTTATATATCGACATTGGTGCAAAGTCAAAGGAAAAGGCACTAAAAAAAGTAAATTTAGGCGATTATATATCCTTTGAGAGTGAGTATCTAAAGGCAGGGCAAAAAATAAGCGTAAAAGCGCTTGATGCAAGAGTCGGCTGTTATGTACTTCTTGATATGGTAAAGGACAGCTATGAGGATAATATTTACTTTGTTTTCACTGCACAAAAGCAGGTCGGAATGCGAGGCGCATCGGTTGCAGGGTACGGACTCAAATTAGATGCCGCACTTGTGCTTGACGCTTTTGAGTCTGCGGATATGTACGGTACAAAGGAAAACGAGGTAACGGCAAAATTAGGCGGGGGCGTATGTGTTGATTTTATGGATAAATTCGCCATACCCGATAAGACACTAACCGATAAACTGTATAATGCAATAGCTGATGCGAAAATTCCCGTACAGAAAAAGCGAAGCTCTATCGGTATGAGCGATGCAGGAACAATTATCAGATGTGCCGACGGTGTTAAAACGGCGTGTGTGGGCATACCTGTACGGTATATGAATACTCCGCAGAGTATGGCGGATATGCGTGATATAAAGGCGATGAGAGATACGGCAGTGCTGTTTGCTCACGGATTGGAGGATATTATCATATGATAGATTTGTTAAAGAAACTTACACAAACCGACGGTGTATCGGGCGATGAGGGCGATATAAGAGCGGTAATTGAAAAAGAGATAAAAAAATACTGTGATGAAATATCAACCGATGCAATGGGTAACTTGATTGCGCATAAAAAGGGCAACGGTAAGCGTGTAATGCTTGCGGCACACATGGACGAAATAGGCATAATCGTAACATTTATTGACGATTTGGGATTTATCCGTTTCGGCGCTGTGGGCGGACTTGATGTAAAGGACCTGGTAGGCAGGAGAGTTCGCTTTAAGGACGGAACTATAGGCGTTATAGGCAGTGAGGACGAGGAATTTTCAAAAAAGGCGGATATAAATAAGCTCTATATTGATATTGGTATATCCGATACAAAAAAAATTCCTGTTCAGATTGGCGACAGGGCAGCATTTGTGGGCGACTATACCGAGAACAAAACAAGTATCATATCAAAGGCGCTTGATAACAGAGTGGGCTGCTATATTTTAATATCGGCGCTAAAGAAGATAAAGAAGAATAAAAACGACCTGTATTTCGTGTTCACAGCTCAGGAGGAGGTAGGCTTAAGGGGAGCAAAAACCTCTGCATATTCGGTTAATCCCGAGTATGCAATAGCGGTTGATGTAACCGATACGGGCGATACGCCGTCTGCACCGAAAATGGCAGTAAAAATGGGTAACGGTGCGGCGATAAAGGTTATGGATAGGTCCATACTTTGTGACAGCACCGTAAGAAACTTAATGTGCGAGGTTTCAAAGAAAAATAAAATTCCGTATCAGTTAGAGATTATGACTGACGGCGGAACAGATGCAGGGGCAATACATCTGACCCGTGCAGGCGTAAAAACAGGCGGAATTTCTGTTCCGTCAAGATATATTCATTCGCCGTCTGAAATGGTGGCAAAGTCCGATGTGGAGGCTTGTGTGGAGCTTGCAATAAATTTGGTGGATAGCTTCTAAAAAATAGGTAAATTAAAGGGGAAATAAAATAGATTTGGGGAGATATGCAAAATGGCAACTTGGATGGTGCATTTTAGAATTGCAGATTACTTTTTGGATAAGTTAAAGGGTATTGACAGTACCGATTTTGCGATTGGCTCTGTTGCGCCTGATTGCGGTTACGGAAAAAAGGACAGCAGGGGCGAGTTCACGCCTCCGCCCAATGTTACGCACTGGTCGCCGTCAGGCAACAAGCGTGATTGCAGGTATAAGGACTATGCAAAGGAGTATTTGCATAAAATTTCGGATATTGGTGAATATTCGTTCCACTTGGGATATTATATACACCTTTTGACGGATATTATGTGGTCATCGGAAATTTATATGGGCTCAAGGCGTGATTTTGCCGATGAGTACAGGGAGGATAAGAATTTCCTGCGTACAGTAAAAGAGGACTGGAACGACCTTGATTTTCTGTATTTTCACCTGCATCCTGATGTAAAATCGTATCATATAATCGACAGGGTAAAGGATGTCCGTGACTACCTTTCATATTACGAGCCGGGACAGCTAAAACGACAGATACAGTTTATTGCGGATTATTATAAAAAACCTGAAAGATATGATAATATAGACCGGGATTATATGTACCTTTCAACCGATAAGATTGACGGATTTATACATACCGCACAAATGATAATAACCGAAAACTTAAAGAAGAATAATCTTGCAGTATTTGCAGATTAAAAAAACGGAGCAGTTAACTACACTGCTCCGCTCTTTGTGCAGAGGTCAGTCCATAAACTTTTCCGCTAAAATTCCGTAACCGCATTTTGGAAAAGGTAATTGACTTTTTTTTGATGGTCGGTTATAATCGATGTGTAAGATATTTTGAAAAAATAGTACCAAAATTTTAAAATGAGGAAGGGAAACACTAATGGGACAGTATAATGTAATAGACTTGTTTTCGGGAGTTGGAGGGCTAAGTTATGGCTTTTCTAAACTTCCTCAGTTTAAAATTTTAGTTGCAAATGAAATAGAAAAGGATATTGCTACCGCATATAGTTTGAACCATCCAAATGTACAAATGTTAAATTGTGATATTAACAACTTAACTAAAGAAATGGTAGAGAAAGTTTTGCAAGGTCGAAAGGTAGATCTAGTCATCGGAGGACCACCGTGTCAATCATATTCAACTCTTGGGAAAAGACAAATGGATGAAAGAGCTAATCTATTTATGCAGTATAAAAGAGTCCTTAAAATTTTACAACCAAAGGCATTTGTTTTTGAAAATGTTATCGGTCTTCTAAGTATGGACAAAGGAAAACTTTTTGGACAAATTCGAGCTGAGTTTGAAGAACTTGGATATGAACTGAAATATCAAGTTTTGGATGCTGTAAACTTTGGAGTACCACAACATAGAGAAAGAGTTATTCTTGTTGGTTTTAAAGGATTTAATAATTTCACTTATCCAACTCCTACACATGGCGAGGGATTAAAGCCCTATGTAACATTAAATGATGCAATTGGAGATTTACCTGCTTTAAAAAGTGGAGAAGAGAAAAATACCTATATAAAGGGAATCACTAACGAATTTCTTGAGTTTGTTAGAGATAACTCGCTAAATACCATTGTTGAACATATAGCACCTAAAAATGGAGCGCATCTTATTAAGATAATGCAAACTTTAAAGGATGGACAATCAAAAGACGATTTACCTAAAGATATTCGCCCCAAGAGTGGCTACGGTAATACCTATGCTAAATTATGGTGGAACAAACCCTCTACCACTATAACAAGAAATTTTGCGTGTCCATCGTCTTCCCGATGTATTCATCCACGAGATTCAAGAGCAATGTCAATTCGTGAGGGAGCAAGGTTGCAAAGTTTCCCTGACAATTATAAATTTTATGGCTCGGACAATATGAAACGATTAGAAATAGGAAATGCTGTGCCACCATTACTTTCTATTGCCATTGCAAAGCAAATGCTTAAGGCTTTACAGACATAGATATAAGCACCAAGAATATTGTTTTGGTGCTTATATCGCTATTATATAATTTTACAAATTTTGTCATATTTATGATGGAACTGTAGCTGTCCTTGGTGCCACTCAACAAAGCCAAAAGGTAATTGAATGGTGGTTCCTCCGTAGTTTGAACCAAAATAAGTTTCCTCTTCTGAAACTTGTTGGGCAGCATTACATACATCATCAATATAGAAAATATCATCAATATCATGCTCGCCGAGAAGGTTTATGTACCAAATAAAGTCCGACCACTCACTCTCGTTAAGAACAGCTCCCGTTGAAAAAGACAATTTGGCGAGTTCATAGGAATGATCTGCAAACCAATAAAGCATATCGTAGTACAGGGATTCATTATAGTTTTTTAAAGTAGTTGCATTTAAACTCTTATGTCGAATCTGTAAGTCATAATTTTTTGTATTAGTTTTATCAGCATATTGTTTGATTATATCTATGGCATCATCTGCCGAAGCCCAAAACAATTTAATCGCCCGTTGTACAGAATCAGGAATTCTTTTGCTGAATTGATATTCAAATGTACTAATAAATAATTCCGGTTTAACAAAGTATACTTGACCGGACAAACTTTTCTTTATAGAAACATTGATTATTTCGTTGTTGTTTAAATAAACTTTTAAATCAGTTTTTGATTTGGTCTTACGCCCATTAACACTGGTTACACTGGTTTCATGTAAACCACCGACGCTTGTTTGTATAATAGTTTGACCAGAACGATTAACTCTATCTAAAAAATATTGTCTGAAGTCTCTGCTGCTGTCCAATAGTTCTTTAACCAAATCTTCATTTCTATGCCCCGATATTTTTGCATGTTGCCATCCTGTGGCTCGATTTCTATGTTCCATTAGTTTTCCTCCATAAATAATTTGTATGTTTCGATTTCAAGAGCGTCAGCTATTCGCTGAATATTTTCTAAAGAAATACTTCTTCGATAGCATTCTATGGCACTAATATATGTGCGATGCATACCACATTTTGCAGCAAAAGCCTCTTGCGATATACCTATGGCAGTGCGATATTTCTTTAGATTTGTTCCAAAAACTTTTATAATGTCCATTCTTTAATCCTCCATACAATATATACTAATACAACGACTACTATAAGTCTACATACAATAAGTATCTAAGGTATAGAGTATGTAAATTTATAACAGAATGATTATATAAACAATCAAGCTAATGGGTTTTGGCTATGATACGCCAAAGCCCATAGCTTTTTTGTGCAGGGTCAGTCCATGAACTTTTCCGCTAAAATTCCGTAACCGCATTTTGGGTTATTTACAAACACATGCGTTATTGCACCTACAAGCTTATTGTTTTGAATAATAGGGCTGCCTGACATACCCTGTACAATACCGCCTGTATAGCTTTTTAGATTTTCGTCGCAAATTTCAACCACGAGATTTTTTTCGCCCGTATCCGACACCTTTTTTATCTTAACGGCATAGGGTGAGACAGTACCGTTTACTACATCGGTTAAAATATAGGCATCTCCGTTTTGTACCTCATCGGCCATGGCAATATCCATAAGGCTTTCCATATCATAATCCAAATTAAAATACCCCGATATTCCCGAATTTGAGTTTGAGGTTATATCTCCTATAACAGGCTCTAAAAAATCAGCATTTACCGCACCGGGAGCGCCTACAGAGCTTTTTGAAACCTCTAAAATATTGCAGTTTTGTATACTTCCTTTATTTACGGTCATAATATTACCTGTATCAATATCCGTTATTGCGTGCCCCAATGCGTAATAGCGGTTTGTATCGGGATTTACACAGGTAAGAGTTCCAACACCTGCCAAGCTGTCACGAAGCCACACACCTAATTTGTATGTGTTATCGTTTGAGAGCGTTGGTGTAATGGTTGTTTGTATTTCCTCTCCGTTTCGCTCTATATTCAGGGTAACGGGATTTTGGTTGATCTGTGCTGTAATATCCTCGCAGGTAAGAATTTTAGAGCCGTTTATGGCCGTTATAATATCTCCGATTTTAATATCTGCATCCCTTGCAGGGCTTACCTTTTGATTATCAGCGCTTAAAAATTCACCAGTTCCTGTTACAACTACTCCGTCTGTATATATCTTTATACCGACCATTCTGCCCATTACGGCGGCCTGCTTTGCATATACACACGGGTTTATAAACACAGAGCAAAACACAAAAATCAAAAATTGAATTTTTGCTTTTTTCAACAAAAACACCTCCTCTGCATTTTAAATTCACCGATTTTTAAATGAAATATACAAGGATTTTAGTTTCATAATTGGAACTTATAAAAAAAGAATAGCAATATTATAAAATCTGTGGTATACTAACAAGGTGATAACGACATTCGGAGAGTAAAAATATGGAAAAATTATTATCGAGCTTAAACGATAAGCAAATAGAGGCTGTTACTACAACCGAAGGACCGCTTTTGGTTCTTGCAGGCGCAGGAAGCGGAAAAACAACGGTGCTTGTAAACAGGATTGCATACATAATAGCAAAGCACCGTGTATCGCCGTATAACATACTTGCCATAACCTTTACGAATAAAGCGGCAAAGGAAATGAAGGACAGAATTACAAACCTTTTAGGCAATGTTTCCGACGGTATGTGGATTGGCACATTCCATTCCGTATGCGTAAGGATATTGCGCACTACAATAGACCTGCTTGGTTATACAAGGGACTTTGTAATCTATGACGGCGCAGATACAAAAACGCTTTTAAAGGATTGCTTAAAGGAGCTTGACCTTGACGAAAAGAACTTCCCGATACGGAATGTATCGTCTGTTATAAGCAGTGCAAAAAATGATATGATGGAGCCTGACACATTTGAGCGTGAATATAAAAATGACTATCGAATGAATATAATTTCACGGATATATAAGCTCTATCAGGCAAAGCTCCGCGCAAATAACGCATTGGATTTTGACGATATAATTTTATTTACCGTAAAAATTTTAAGTCAAAACCCCGATGTACTTATGAAATATCAGAGCAGGTTTGAATATGTGCTTGTAGACGAGTATCAGGATACAAATAACACGCAGTATAATCTTATAAAGCTTTTATCAGACGGATACAGAAATATTTGTGTTGTCGGCGATGATGACCAGAGCATTTATAAATTCAGGGGTGCAAATATCAATAATATTTTGAATTTCCAAGACGATTTCCAAAACGCCAAGGTTATACGCCTTGAACAGAATTACCGTTCAACACAAACAATACTAAACGCCGCAAATACGGTTATTGACAATAACCGTGAACGAATGGGCAAAAACTTGTGGACGGATAACGGCGAGGGTAAAAAAATCACCGCATACACAGGCACGAATGAATATGACGAGGGGAAATTTATTGCCAATAAGATAAAGGAGCATTGCAATGCGGGCGGAAAGTACAGCGATTGCGCTGTTCTATACCGTACAAATGCCCAGTCGCGAGTTATAGAGGAAATGCTGATGCGCTCTTCCGTTCCCTATAGAGTGCTTGCAGGTCTCAGGTTCTACGACCGCAAGGAAATAAAGGATATTATCGCATATTTAAGGCTTATACATAATCCGCACGATGATTTGAGCTTAAAACGAATTATAAACGAGCCTAAGCGAAAGATTGGCAATGCGACGGTTGAAAAGGCGCAAAGACTGGCAAACGAGAATAATTGCGGAGTTTTTGATATAATCTGTATGGCGGACACTTTCCCCGAGCTTAAAAGTGCCGCTCAAAGGCTCAAGGACTTTGCAGCCTTGATGGTGGGGCTTATAACAAAAAAGGATAATATGAAGCTGTCCGAGTTTGTGAAAAAGGTTATGGACCAAACGGGGTATCTGGGAAGTCTTACGGCGGAACAAAGCATTGAAAATCAGACAAGAATTGATAACCTTGAGGAATTTATGAGTGTTGTTTCCGAGTTTGAAAGCAGTCCCGATTATAACGGAACTTTAAGCGAGCTTTTGGAGAATATATCGCTTGTATCAGACCTTGACGCACTTGATGAGGACATAGACTCTGCTGTGCTTATGACAATCCACAGCGCAAAAGGCCTTGAATTTCCTGTGGTATTTTTGGCAGGCTTTGAGGAGGGTTTATTCCCGGGACTTCGCTCAATGGGCGATGATGAGGACTTAGAAGAAGAGCGCCGCCTTTGCTATGTTGCAATAACGAGAGCAAAGGAGGAGCTGTACCTTACAAAAACACATAGCAGAACAATATTTGGCAGGACCTCGCCTGCAAGAGCGTCAAGATTTTTTGATGAGATACCCAAAGAGTACCTTGACGAGCAGGAGGATAAGCCGTCAATTTTTGAAAGAGCCCAAAATAAAATCGGAATATCTTATATACCTCCGACCCGTACACAAAGCAAGCATAGCTATGATGATGAAAAAACGGAGATTGACTTTAAGGCAGGGGATAGAGTATTGCATAGAAAATTCGGCGAGGGTACTATAATTTCCGCCCAAGCCTTCGGCTCGGATGCAATATTGCAGATAAATTTTGACTCAATAGGTCAAAAACAGCTTATGGCGGCATTTGCAAAGCTTAAAAAAATAAAAAAAGGTTAAAAAACAGGGGACTGCTGCGGATAAAATGAAGTGAACCCCAAAGTTTAGACAAAATTTAATATTAAATTGATTGGTAATGAGTTCGGTATTGCACCGGACTCATTCCTTTTAATTTAAGCGATATTCGTTCGTTGTTGTAATAGTAAATGTATTGTTCTAACTTCTC
>JAFSXU010000044.1 GCA_017443895.1 Clostridia bacterium | reverse complement strand
TACCCTTAATGGAAACAATTGGCAATGTCACAATTTATCTGCCTTTACAAAAGAACAAAGTGACGGAATATGGACAAAGTATACAAAAGAGATTACTGTAAGCAATGATAACAATGCGATTACATTCCTGTGTGTAGGCAAGACAAAAGGTTGGTATATAGACGATATAAGCCTGACAAAGCAGGGAACAACAGAGAACTTAATCAAAAATAATGGCTTTGAAGAAAAAGCATTAGAAGAGTACACAACAGCATATGATGCATACCGTGCAGGTTGGGGTGAAAAGCGTAATGAAAAGACTGCCGACAAGTATTTGTGCGTTGCCGGAGATGTAGCGCATAGTGGCGAGCATAGCTTACATATGCGTCACACAGATACAGTTAATACTAATACGGTTATTCTTTCACAGGACATAGCACAGGCTGCGGGAACATATACAGTAAGCTTCTGGTCAACCGGAGATTACTCTGAAGATAACTGTAAAGTGGTATTCTATACACCGGGAGCCCCCGACATTTTATGGAATGAATCTACATTAGCAAGTATGACCAAAGTCGCTACAGACGGATCATGGACAAAATATGAAAAGACAGTTACGCTTGATGAAAGAGCTGATGTGATAAGATTTACAGCTGAAAATGCAGATACACCGGGCTGGTATATAGACGATATAAGCCTTGTAAAACAGGGAACAAGCAAGAACATCATTAAAAACGGTGGATTTGAGCTTACTGAGATTGTAGACGAGCCGGCTGAAGACATAGAAATGACTGCATTAGAGGGCTTCACAAGCGAAGTAGTTGACGGCAAGGTTTCAATGGCGTTTATAAGCGGTGATTCTATTGATCCTACAGCATATAAGACTGTCAAGTTTGGCTTTACAAAGGACGGTACAACAACATATAAAGGTTATGCGTTAGATAAGCTTATCTCCTCTGAGGTTTCTTTAGGCGAAGAGGGCAAAGCATTTGTCGGTGTAGGCCTTATTGGTATTCCTGCTGAGTTTGCAGGTGTGTCAATGTGGTTATCGAATGATACTTTAGCGGAATAAAGGAGGAAATAGCAATGACTAAATATATAACTCCAAGTATAGAAATTTCTGAGTTCAAAGGTGAAGACATTATTACCGCATCGGTAAGCACAGCACTTAAAAGCTGGGCTGACGGGAATAATAACAACGGTAAGCCTTCCGTAACGGCAGAGGTAAACTATAACGAGCTTTCAGATTTTTTAAACTAAATAAGGTATAAAACGCTTGATATAAAAATACAAAATAGGGGCTGTGCAAATGAGCGAAAGTTTCTCGCTCATTTGCAACAGCCCCTTTTGCTTTGCAATTTATCTGATTAACTGAGGATAGTTTCCGTCGATGCCGGCACCGGAGTAGTTATTTATATACACCTCTGTTTTTTTGTCAATGGTTACCCCGTGAGGACCGTTTGTGGTGCTTATGGATAAAATTCCGTTTTCATCGGTTTTGCCCTTTTTGGCTCTTGCATCAACATAATATGTTATATCCGCATCGCTTGCAATAGTGCCGTTTGCGTTTTTAACATAAATTTTTGCGGTATATGTATTTTTATCATATTCGCCGTTGGGGACTATCCTGTTTTGTGTTATTGGGTATGTAAGCGGTGTGTCGCTGTTGTAGCTACGCAGTGCCTCGGTAAGCATATCGGCAAGTCCGCCACATTCGCCAAGCTTTGGAATATCACAAAGCATATCAAAATTATCACCGCCACCCATTATATAGTCGTTTGATACAAGGATTATGCGTGTTTTGGTATCGTTTTTGTCAAGGCTTTGTGTTTTGCCGTTAAGATATACAGCGCTTACCTTATTACCCTCTGTAGCATTGGGGTTATATTTAAAGCTCATACCGCCTACCTGGAGGAAATTACCGTTAGTATCGGCATCGAGCTTACCTGTATCCCTATCCTGCGCTTTTATGGAGCTTACGGACAGCTCAAGCATATCATATATGATTTTTGGAGTTACCTCTTTACATACGATATTGTTTGAGAACGGTAAAACATTTATCACATCATTCCATGTTACCTCGCCCATAGGAATACTTGCCCGTATTCCGCCGCCGTTTTCTACAGCAACTATCGGTATGTTTTTCTTGCCAAGCACAGCGCTTGCCTTTTCTATCATTTTGTCACATATAAAGTCGCCCAGATTTGTTTCATGAACTCTGCCCTCGGACACGCTTCCTATCTTTCCGCCCCACAGCGTTGTATCCGAGTATGAAACAACCTGACCGAGCAAGGTATTCTGCTCGTTAAGCGTCATATTTATCACATCTGAAGTCTCTTTGTCCGCTTCTATATTATCAAAAAATGCCTTTGTAAGAATGAGAGGTGTTATTTCTACCGCTCCGTTATCGTATATATCAATACCTAAGCTCCCTGCAAATTCACCGTCAGAGCCTGCATGGATTACGGTTATTCCGCTCTCTGTAAAATATGTGCTGTCTTTTCCGTGTCCGTCTATGATAAGGTTAAGTCCACTGCCCTCCATTGCTTTTGCAAGGTCTGTACTGGTAACGGCGGTCTGCTTTCCCGTTCCTATATGCGCAAGTGCAATTATAATGTCTGCACCCTCGCTCTTGAGATATTCGACCTCCTCCTTCGCTGTTTGGATTTCGTTTCTGAAATCAACATCTTTAAGGCCTTTGGGATTTGTTTCGGTTTTTGTGTCCCTTGTGATAATACCGAATACTCCGACTTTATGTCCGCCTATATCATAAATATGGCTTGCAGGTATTTCAATATACCTCTCGTCCTCTCTTTGAGGAAATGCGATATTTGCCGCCATAACAGGGAACGATGCAAGCGAAACATTTGTGAGTAATGTTTCAAAGCCGTAGTCAAATTCATGGTTGCCAAGCACCATGCCGTCATAGCCTGCCGTATTCATGGTAAAGATGACATCCTCGCCACGCGTCAGAGCAGCATATGATATGCCCTGCGTCGCATCGCCTGCGTCAAGCAAGAGTGAATTTGGCAGCAGTTTTTTGAGCGCTGCAACCTTATCTATGCCGATAACACCCTCATCATCAACAAGATGACCCCGCATATTGCCTGTACTTATAATATTTATATCATGGCTGTTTAATTTAGCATCGGCTGTTTCAATTATATTGTTATCCGCATCAAATGTGGACAGCTTTGCCTTATCTGCGCCGTCGGGTTTTGATACATTGATAAGCATTTGTGCCTCGGCATTGTCCAAGTTGGGTGTAAAATTCTTTACACTCAAAAGCTTACCGTTTTGGCTGTAGTATATGCCTGTTGTGACGGTTTTTCTATTATCGGCGTTTACACAAACTGCGTTTGCGCCGAGGATAGAAACCGCGCTGATAATTGAAAGTATTTTTGTTAGCTTCATTATTTTGCTCCTTTGCCCGAGAATTTTAGTGTTTAGCCAATATTGCATAAAACTATGATTACTTAAAAAATAACAACGGGTATTCCGTTGTTATTTTTAAGCGTACATTTAGCCCTGTGTATAGTTGGGCGCCTCTTTTGTGATATAAATATCGTGAGGGTGACTTTCTTTAAGTCCTGCGCCCGTTATGCGGATAAACTTTCCGTTTTTCTGTAAGTCTGGGATTGTTTTTGTACCGCAATATCCCATACCTGAACGCAAACCGCCAAGCAACTGGAATACTGTATCTGAAAGAGGTCCCTTATAAGGAATTCTGCCCTCAACGCCTTCGGGAACAAGCTTCTTTGAGCCTGTCTGGAAATATCTGTCTTTTGAGCCCTTTTCCATTGCGGCAAGCGAGCCCATACCGCGGTAAACCTTAAAGCGTCTGCCCTGGTAAATTTCAAACTCGCCCGGTGATTCGTCACAGCCTGCAAGGAGTGAACCCATCATAATAACATCAGCGCCTGCTGCAATTGCCTTTACAATATCTCCCGAATACTTAATACCGCCGTCTCCGATTACAGGAATACCGTACTTTTTAGCAACCTGAGCAACATCATATATTGCCGTTATCTGCGGAACGCCGATACCTGCAACAATTCTTGTTGTACATATCGAACCGGGGCCTATACCAACCTTTAAGCAATCTGCGCCTGCCTCAATTAAAGCCTGGGCAGCCTCGCCTGTCGCAATGTTACCTGCAATAATAGGCACATCGGGGAATGCGGCTTTTATTTCCTTTACCTTGTTAATAATGTTTTTAGAATGACCGTGTGCGCTGTCAAGCCCTAAAATATCAACTCCTGCATCAACCAAAGCACGGACTCTGTCAAGAGCATCGTCTGTAACACCGATTGCCGCGCCTACCAAAAGTCTGCCGTTTGCATCACGGGCAGAGTTTGGATACTGGATTGCTTTTTCAATGTCCTTTATAGTGATAAGGCCCTTAAGATGCATCTTATCATCAACGATTGGGAGCTTCTCAATCTTATGCTCCGATAGAATTTTCTGGGCAATTTCAAGGGTTGTTCCCTCCGGTGCGGTTATGATGTTCTCGCTTGTCATTGCCTCGCTTATTTTCTTTGTGAAATCCGTTTCAAAACGAAGGTCACGGTTGGTTATAATACCGATAAGCTTGTTATCATCATCGCAAATAGGTACACCTGAAATCTTATACCTTGCCATAAGGTCGTTTGCGTCCTTTAATGTGTGGTCAGCGCTTAAACTAAACGGGTTTGCAATAACGCCGTTCTCCGAACGCTTTACCTTGTCAACCTCGGCAGCCTGCTGTTCAATTGTCATATTTTTATGGATAATACCAATTCCGCCCTCTCTGGCTATTGCAATTGCCATAGCAGATTCGGTGACGGTATCCATTGCTGCACTCATAATCGGAACATTTAACTTAATATTTTTAGTAAGATAAGTTCCAAGCTCTATCTCATTTGGCGTCACATCTGATGCCTGAGGTATGAGCAAAACATCGTCAAATGTTAAACCCTCTTTAACAAATTTATTTTCCATGAAATTTCCCTCCCGTCAGATAATTTCTAATATTGTAACATTTTTAGCCTTGCATTGCAAGTAAAAAAGAAAAATATTTCAAAAAAAGTCGGATATTAGTTTAAAGTGCAGGCATAGTCGGTTAATACCGCCTTTACCGTCTCATAATCGCTTATTTTAAATATCTGTGTTTTTAGCGCCGAGGCGTTGGGCATTCCCTTTATATACCACGCAATATGCTTTCTCGCCTCGCATACGCCCTTGTATTCTCCAAGCGTATCAACCAATGCGCCGATGTGTAAAAGTGCCTGATTTATGCGGTCAAGTTCGGTGGGGAAGTAGGCAACCTCACCGGTTTGTAAAAGCTCGTTTATCTGCCTGAATATAAACGGATTTCCCTGAGCGCCCTTTGCAACCATAACCGCATCACAGCCTGTACTGTCAAGCATTGCTTTGGCATCGTGTGCAGAAAATATATCGCCGTTTCCGATAACAGGTATTGATACCGCTTCTTTTACCCTCTTTATAACGCTCCAATCCGCCTTACCGCTGTAGAACTGTTCACGGGTTCTTCCGTGTATGGCAACTGCCGCCGCACCGTTATCCTCAAGTATTTTTGCAACAGTAACGGCGTTTTCCTCACTCCAGCCACGGCGTATTTTTGCCGTTACGGGAACGGGGGAGGCAGAGGCTACTGCGCGCATAATACGCCCGATAAGCGCAGGGTTTTTCATCAGTGCGCTTCCGTCGCCGTTGTTTACAATCTTGGGCGTGGGACAGCCCATATTTATATCTATTATATCGGGGCTTGAAATTTCCATTACTTTGTCCACAATTTCTGCCATAATATCGGGCTCTGACCCGAAAATCTGCACCGCAAACGGCTTTTCGTACTCATCGGTGCGCATTAGATCGGCGGTTTTTTTGTCCTTGTAATGTAAGCCTTTGGCGCTTATCATTTCAGAATACAGCATTGACGCACCGTATGATTTGCAGACATGGCGGTATGTAAAATCAGTCGTTCCTGCCATTGGCGCTAAAAATGCCTTGCCGTCTATTGTAACATTTCCTATTTTCATATCATTTTCCGTTTCGTAAAAGTATTTAGCCCAATTATACACTGTAATTGGGTAAATTTCAATAGGTGCTTTGGGATAAATTTTGGTTTATATTACGGACAGTCGAGGACGCCTGTCACTACAAATGCGATTATTGATATCACAAATTGTAGGGCAGGGGCTTGCTCCTGCCGTTCGGAATATGCGTTGTCGGGGACGGTTGGAGCAAGCCCCAACCCTACAATCATACCAATTCACGATTTTGGCAATTTACACACATAAACCAAAATTTAGTATCTGTAAGCCCAAATTTACGGCGCAAAAAAAGAACTGTCGCTTTTGCAACAGTTCTTGACTATCTTAATCTAACAATCTCTTACCACCGATAAATCTTGTTGTGTAATACGATGAATTAACTATATCGGTATACATGATGTTCTTACCTGTTGAAGGTGCGTGAATCATTTGTCCCTCGCCGACATACATACCCACATGGCTTGCATAATTGCCGCTGCCGAAGAATACAAGGTCGCCCGGCTGTAACTGTGACATTGATTCGATATATGTACCCTTGCCGTGTAACTGGTCATCGGCAACTCTGTTTATTGAAATGCCGTTCTTAGCGCATACATACTGTACAAATCCCGAACAGTCAAAGCCCGAAGGTGTTGTACCGCCCCAAAGATACGGAACTCCTAAATACTTTGCGGCCTCGTCTAAAAGACTCTGTGCCTGCGGATGCTCTGCAATGTATACTGAATTTGGAACAGGTGCCTTAGCCTTATATGTGAAGTCTACAGGTAAGCTGTATACCTCGCTGTCACCCAAAACTGCACCTACTGTGATTGTGTAGTTGTGGTTTACGGGAAGTGAACCGCTGCTGATTGTTACAGAAGCTTCATTCCACACATCTGTTAAGAAAACAGCGTCGGCTGATTCATTCTTAATAATAACATGATACTCATTTGCGCCGCTTATCGGACTCCAAGCAACATCGAAATTGCCCTCTTCAATCTCTGCACCGTCTTGCGGTAGGTAGATTGTAGGCAGTTCAAGCGTAAGCTCGTCATCGGCAAACTGGTTATATGAGCGGGTTACAGATGCTATAGCCTGCTCTCTTGTTGTAGATGCCTTTGGCTCAAATGTACTTGTTGTTACACCGTTCATAAGTGAATAGTTAAGCATCGTGATAACCGAAGGCTTTGCCCAAGCAGAAACGCTCTCGCTATCCTCAAATGCATCTATTACATACTCATCAGTTTCGCCGTCTGATAAATTGAATGGTGTCTCCGATGCAGTAAGAGTGCTTACAAGCATCTTTGCCGCCTCTTCTCTTGTTACAAGACGGTCAGGTGTGAATGTTGTATCACTTGTTCCTGAAACAATACCATAGCAATATGCCTGTGCAACTGCTTTTGAGTCGGTGTCACTGAACGGTGAACCGGCAGGTGAGATCAATGTCTCATTTGTAAGCTTCTTATACAAATTAACTGCTAATTCGCAGAACTCCTCACGAGTTATATTCTCTTTTAAGTTGTTAGAAACAACCGCATAAGATACAAGACCGGCAGAGTTGGCATTCTTATATTCGGAAATTGCCCATCCGCTCATGTCTGCAGCGCTGACGCTGATAATTGACGAAATTGAAATTGCGGCTGTCATAGCAGATAAGATAATCTTCTTTACGATTTTATTCAAGATGAAATCTCTCCTTTACTTTCTTCAGATTTTTACCCTATTGTTATTTATCCTTAATTCCTTCTGTTCCTTAGCACCCTTCCTTGATGCTGTCTGTATTTTAACATTAAAAACAAATGCTGTCAAGTTTTTGAAACATTAAATTTTAAAATAATTAAAACTTTTTTCAATATTTTTTAAAAAACTTGAAATATTCGTGTAATATTAGCGAAAAAATACTGAAATATTACGAAAAAATTGGCAAAAAATTTACATATTTTACCAAAAACGATTTACATAAAAAAGTTTACGACTACAATATGTGGTTTAAAGCTTACAAAAAATAATCAAGATATGGGAGAATTAGTTGAAAGTTGCACAAAAAATATTAAGAAAATATTACAGGTAGATTAAAAAATGTAACAAATCTTTTAAGCGTTTTAATAATTTCATAAAATTTGCAACAAATTTTGATGATTTTTTGAAAAAACAGTTGACATAAATGAAAATTTCGGGAAATATGTAAACTTCGGGTAACACATCAGGAAGTGACTAAAAAGTGCCTATGGGCAATATTAACAAAAGCAGTTTTAAAAGACACGGATTTTGTGCAAAATATAAATTAACGGAGTTTCTTCCTATATATATAGCAACAGGATATTAAAAATATTATTTAATATCTTATTGACTTAGTGGGAAATAAAATATAAAATAATGTATAGAGAAAAAATAACAGGAGGTAAGTTATGAGTATTTATGATTTTAAAGTTACGGCACAAGACGGACATGAAGTTTCGTTATCAGATTATAAGGGAAAGGTGTTGCTGATTGTAAACACAGCTACAGGCTGTGGATTTACACCTCAGTATACCGAGCTTCAGGAGCTATATACAGAGTTTAAGGACAAGGGACTTGAAATTCTTGATTTCCCATGCAACCAGTTCGGAAACCAGGCACCGGGGGACAATGAGGAGATACACACATTCTGTACGGGCAGATTTGGAATTACATTCCCGCAGTTTGCAAAGATTGATGTAAACGGTGAAAATGCAATTGAGCTGTATAAGTATCTTACGGAAAATACAAAGTTTGAGGGCTTTGGCATATCACCGATGTCGGCATTGTTATCAGGTGTTGTAAAGAAGATGGACAAGGATTATAAGAATAACGGAAATATCAAGTGGAATTTTACAAAGTTTTTGATTGACAGAGAGGGAAATATCGTTGAACGCTTTGAGCCAACCGATATGAAAAATTTAAAGGCAAAGATTGAGGAGTGCTTGTGATAGGGAATGTGGTTATTCCATTTGTAAAGACGGATTTAGCTAAAAAAACGACTTGCTTTTTTATTGAGTTTCATGGTTGAATAGTTTTATAGCTAAATTTTGCACTGGCGTGCAAAGTGAAATATTTGCTCTGCAAATGCTAAATTTAAAACCTACGGTTTTAAGCGAAATTAAATTCGCCATATTTAGCGTGCGAAGCACATTTAGCTGCCGTTAGGCAATTTAGCTGAGCTTGCTCAATTTAGCTCGCCATTAGGCGAATTTAGCTAAAAAAACGACTTGTGAAAACAAGTCGTTTTTTTTGGTCGGGAATACAGGATTTGAACCTGCGGCCTCTTCGTCCCGAACGAAGCGCGCTACCAAACTGCGCTAATTCCCGATAACTCACTTATCTATTATACTCTAAAAATTCAAAATGTCAACCATTTTTAGAACAAATATGTTCTATTTGCAAAAAAATGTGGCTATTGCAAACGCAGCAGCCACATTTTAAACTATAAATTCAGTCCATTAACATTCTGTTTACCGCACTTATAAGCGCATTTATTGATGATGTATTGATATTTGCATCAACGCCTACGCCCCAGTAAAGCGTATCGCTATCGCCTTTTACAGCAATGTATGAGCAAGCCAAAGACTCCGATGAGCGAGAACGGGCATGCTCTGTATACTCGCATATTTCAATCGGCATATCAAGTGTTTTCCTAAGCCCCTTACACAGCGCGTCAAGAGGTCCGTTTCCGCTTCCTTCAACCTTTGAAATCCTGCCGTTTAACTCAATCGTTGCGGATATGGTTGTCTTTGACGAATCATTGCTTGAATTATAAAATTCAAGCTTGATAGGCTCCGATAAATCAACATATCTTTCCTTGAACGCTACATGTATTTCATGGTTTGTTAGCACGGTCTGCTTCTCGTCCGATAAATCATTTATAATTTTTGCAAACTCAACAAGCATTGGCTTTGGGAGAATGTATCCGTATTTGGATTCGAGTATGTAGCTTACTCCGCCCTTACCTGACTGGCTGTTAATAAGTATCGGCTCATACTTTCTGCCTATATCCGACGGGTCAATCGTAAGGTACGGGTTTGCCCACACGCTTGTATCATGTGATGCGTCAATGGATTTTTTGATTGCGTCCTGGTGTGAGCCTGAAAAGGCAACATACGCCATTTCGCCTGCGTACGGGTGGCGTGGGTTTACGGGTATTTTATTATACTTTTCAAATACCGCAACAACCTCGTCAATATGCTCTAAGTTAAGACATGGATCAATTCCCTGGCAGAACATATTAAGCGCAACCGTTATAATATCGGTATTACCTGTTCTCTCGCCGTTACCTAAAAGCGTACCCTCAACTCTGTCCGCACCTGCCAAAAGCGCAAGCTCCGTTGAGCCGACACCTGTGCCGCGGTCGTTATGCGCATGGAGCGAAATAATGATGTTTTCACGGTTATTTAAGTTCTTGCACATATACTCAATCTGATCTGCGTATACATTCGCTGTTGCAACCTCAATGGTTGAAGGCAGATTTACAATAACCTTCCTCTCAGGCGTTGGTTTTAAAACCTCTAAAACCGCATTCGTTATTTCAACCGCATATTCAGGCTCGGTACAGGTAAAGCTCTCGGGTGAATATTCATATCTGATATTCCCGTCCAAGCTGTTATCTACAAGGCTTGTAACCAGCTTTGCGCCGTCAACGGCAAGCTGTTTTATCTCTTCTTTATTTTTGTGGAACACAACATCACGCTGTAGGGTAGATGTAGAGTTATATAAATGCACAATCGCATTTTTTGCACCCTTTAACGACTCGATTGTCTTTTTTATTATATGCTCCCTTGCCTGGGTAAGCACCTGGATAGTAACATCGTCGGGGATTCTGTCCTCGTCTATTAAACGGCGCACAAAATCAAACTCCGTGTGTGATGCGGCAGGAAATCCCACTTCAATTTCCTTAAATCCCAAGTCTACAAGGAACCCAAAAAATTCTAATTTCTCGTCAATAGTCATAGGTGAATAGAGAGCCTGGTTTCCGTCTCTTAAATCAACACTGCACCAGATCGGAGCATGTGTGATCTCCTTGTCCGGCCATTCCCTGTTTTTAAGGGGTACCGGATGATACATTTTTCTGTATTTTGTATAGTTCATGAAAATCCTCCTAAACTCATATCAAATTCCATTGTACAATAAAACAGAGGTATTGTCAACGATTTAACGCAAAAAACCGAGGACTTTTGCCCTCGGTAAAAGCATTTTATTTTTCCTTTAAATTCTCCAAAGCAAACTCACAGCACTGCACCACAAGCTGATTAAACGAAATGCCCTGTGCCGTTGCGATTTTTCCCAACTTTTCTATAAGGTCATCAGGCATTCTGATGGTTCGGTTAGAGCTTTTGGGCTTTTTTATTATAAAATCCATGAAAAATTCCTCCTGTCTGTTAATATAATTTTAACCATATTTTTTAATTAAAGATACAAGCAATATTGCAATTAAATATTAAATTAAAAATATATTGCAAAAGCTTAAAAACTACTTGAACAATGTATACTACTGTGATATAATTATTGTATAATAAGAGTATGGGAGGGATTTTCGTGAAAAAACAGTTTAAAACAGCACTCATATTTGCAGTTATGCTTACAGCTTTATTTGCCATAATGTGCGTATCTGTAAATGCCGCAAACAATGATGTAAGTATCACATACAAAGACTCTAAGGCGATACTTCAGGCTAATAACAGCACTGTAAAATCATCGGTGTTGGTACAGGCAACATATGATGAGGCAGGCAAAATGTCAGAAGTAACAACTTATAATGTTACATATGATGAAAACGGCAGGGCACAGGTGGAGCTTTGGGATTTAGAAAGTGGCATTAAGCAAAAGATTTTTGTATGGAACTCCCTTCAAAGCGGTATACCGCTCTCGTCTGTTACGGAGTCTGCCCTGATTGTCCCCGACGCACACGAACAAATTACAACACGGTCAAAAATGGCGGTTGTATCGGGTGGATTGTCGGTATCGGCTGTTGACGGCAAGGAATTGGTTACGGTAAATGCTTATACCGCAGGCGATGGCACTGATGAGAACGGAAAAATTACGCTCTGTATTGATAACTCTGTATTTAAGGCCGATCCGTCTGCGATATTGAAGGAAGGAACGCCGTTTTACTACACACTAAACAGCAATGGCTATATAGACAGGATTGATGTTTTAAATGCAATAGATTATACTGACTCAAAGAGTATTCAAAGAGCAATATTTGGCGCAGAGCTTACAGGTACACAGACTGTAACAGCCATTACCAACCCTGCAATGGCAAGTGCTGATGTTATATCAGGTACAAGCTATAAAGACGGCAAGCAGGAGGCAATACAGCAATATACAGGCGATGTAAACGATGTGTACGATAAGGCAGTATTTAAGCTTGCTCCTGTAATCAAAAAGGGCAACGGAGCGTTGTTCTTTATGACGGGCGATGAGGCAAACGGATATTTTGCATCAGACCTTGATGAGGGATATGCTCATATGATAACAAACGGTACAACGGTTGTTGTGTGTGACTTAAGTGCAAGCAAAAACAAAGTAAAATCGGGTACTTTAGCAGATGTACAGCCGTCAAGGTTTATACCTTCTGCAAAGGTTGCATATACAGGCGATTACAGAAACTTTGTCGCATGGGACAGGGTTGTTGACGATAACTCATATAATGACAATTCGGATATTGTATATGCGCTTGTAAAATTGGTAGATGACGATATTACAGAAATTTATGTAATATTGCCGGAAGAAAGCTAAAATTTCAAAAGGACTGTTCCAAAATTTTGGAACAGTTCTTTTTGTATACATTTTTTGCCGTTTTTATATTGAAAACAGGGGCAATATATAGTAAAATAATATTTTAGAAATGATAAACCTTTGGAGGCAAATATGATTGGAATAATCACGGTAAGTATTATATGTGCGGTTTTGGGGTATTCGGCGTGGGAATACTACCTGCTTCCGCAGTTTGGAAAAAACAAAATACATCAATCTGATAATTTTATCCTTATATTATTGGTTATGGCAGGGTTTATACTCCGTGTAATTTTAGGATTTGTATACAAAGGTCATGATACGGACATAAGCTGTTTTACGGCTTGGGCAAGCTCCGTATTTGAAAACGGCATACCCAATTTCTACAAGGTCGAGGGATTTACCGATTATCCGCCCGGATATATGTATATCCTCTATGTTATCGGTGCGATAAAGCATTTATTTAACATATCGGGCAAGGGTTATTACCTGCTTGTAAAGCTACCTGCAATAATCTGTGATTTAATATCGGGGTGTTTGATATATAAAATCGCAAACAAAAAGTTTTCAAACGGCATAAGCGCAATGCTTGGCGCTCTATACCTTTTTAACCCTGCCGTAATCTGCGACAGTGCGCTCTGGGGGCAGGTCGATTCTGTATACACCCTTGCAATTATGGTTATGGTTTGGCTTATTGCAAGCAAGAAAACAGAGCTTTCATATTTTGTGTTTGCAATCTGCATACTTTTAAAACCGCAGGCATTTATATATGCGCCTATCTTGATATTTGCAATAATCGAGCAATACATTTACCCCGAATTTAAAAGCCGTGAGCTTTTAAAAAGCCTCGGCATAGGTATTTTAGCAATTTTGTTTATGGTATTGGTATCGTTGCCGTTTGGATTTTTTGAGGTAATCGGTCAATACACAAAAGCAATAGGCGAGGAATATCAGTATTTTACAATAAACGCCTTTAATATATGGGGACTTTTCGGACTTAACTGGCATGGTTTAAATACATTTGGCACGGTTTTTGGATATATTATGCTTGTTCTTATTGTCCTATACTGTGCATATGTGTTCTTTAAGAGCAAAACCCCTGCAAAATACTACTTTGTGGGTGCATTGCTTGCATTTTCAACATATATACTGTCAATAAAAATGCACGAGCGGTATGCGTTCCCTGTGATGATTTTCCTGCTTTTAACTTTTATTGAAACAAGGGATATTCATGCGTATTTTTCATATATTGCAGTAAGCATAGTCCAGTTTGTAAGCTATGCATGGGTGCTGTTTATATATCAGACGGATATAAATAAATATGCGTTCAGCATAGATGTGAGAATTTTATCGGCTATAAACATTCTTGCGTTTATATATATGCTTTTTGTATCTCACAGGCTTTGCAATGACAGCATAGAAAAAGCGCCTATAAAAACAAAGGCGGTAGTGGAAAAGGCAAAAAAGCCGATAAAAATACAAAGAAGTAAAATGCCCATACCTCTTGTGCGGTTTGATATAATTTCAATCATTGCCGTAATGGCGGTATACGGTGCGGTTGCAATATATAATTTGGGCGATACAAAAGCTCCACAGAGCGAGGTAAAATTAACACAAAGCGCATCAAGGCTTGAATTTGCAAACACCGAAACTGTAAAATCCCTAAGCCTTTATATTGGTGATGATTTATCTAAGGACAGACAGCTTGCAATAGGCTACTCACAAAGCTCAGATGTTTTATGTGATACACTGCTTTTATCTTCGGGCGCAAAAAATTCATGGATAAGCGTGGACATTAACGCGGATATAAAATATTTAACCATTACCGCCACAAATTCGCCTTTGCCGATATATGAGGCACGAGTAACTGACGGCACGGGAAACAGCATTGTACCTCAAAACAGAAGCAAAAACAACACCGATGCATTATTTGACGAGCAGGAGTCAGAAGCACCTAAAAACGGCGTAACGCTTGTATCTTCCGGTGCGGTTTTGGATAAGGATTATGAAATATCCGATTTAAAGGTATTCCTCGGCGCAAGGGAGCTAAACGCCTCGGACAGACCGCTTACGGTGCTTGCCATAAACAGCGAAAATAAGCCTGTATACATGAGCGATATTACAAAAGGCTCCGTATTTTGCTGGAACAGTATACAAATTGACAATACCGTATCAAAAATTTATTTATCCACAATTTCCGATGCACTCTATATAGAAGAGCTTGGAATTGCCGATACGGATAATAACACGATAGCACCGTTATCGTATACAAATGCTGAATTGTTTGATGAACAGGATATGGTGGCAGAGCGTGCAACATTTAAAAACGGCACATACTTTGATGAGATATACCATGCGCGGACCGCATATGAGTTTATACATCATTTAAGCGTTTATGAATGGACACACCCACCGCTTGGCAAGGTTTTAATGTCGTTTGGAATTATGGTATTCGGTATGACTCCGTTTGGCTGGCGAATAGTGGGAACACTGTTTGGAATATTCATGATCCCGATAATATTCATATTCGCAAAGCGAATTACAAAACACTCGGTTTTTGCCCTGCTTGTATGCCTGATATTCACATTTGATTTTATGCATTTTGCCCAGACAAGGATTGCAACAATAGATGTGTATGTCACCTTCTTTATAATGCTGATGTATCTGTTTATGTACGAATACACTCAGCTTAGCTTTTACGATACACCGCTTATAAAAACCTTAAAACCGCTTGCGTTTTGTGGTATTGCAATGGGGCTTGGAATTGCATCAAAATGGACGGGGATTTATGCAGGCGCAGGACTTGGCATTATATTTGCAATAACTATGATTAGAAGATACCGCGAATATGCTTATGCACTTAAAAATCCCGACGGTATAACTGACGGAATGGAGCATAAGGATATTATCGACAAATTTTATCCGTGCTTTTTAAGAACGGTCGGCTGGTGTGTGGTATTCTTTGTTATAGTGCCTATTTTAATCTATATCGCATCGTATATTCCGTATCTTATGACGGACGGGGCATACGGATTTAAGACGATTATTGACAATCAGGATTCCATGCTTACCTATCACGGTAAAACCGTGCTTGGCTCAACGCATCCGTTCTCATCAAAGTGGTATGAATGGATAATTATAAAACGGCCTATTTGGTACTATTCGGGAACACTTGAAAACGGCTTAAAGGAGGGTATCTCCTCATTCGGCAACCCGTTTGTATGGTGGCTTGGTATTCCTGCCTTCTTCCTTATGGTAACAGAGGGGATAACAAAGCGCAATAAAACAGCTATATTTTTATGTATTGCATACCTTGCCCAGCTTCTGCCTTGGGTTGGGGTTGAACGGCTTACATTTATATACCATTATTTCCCTACGGTGCCGTTTATAGTGCTGATGATAGGCTATAGCATAAAAATGGCGTATGACGAGGCGAAAAACAAAAAAGCGGTATACATTGTATCGGGCGTATATGTTGGCTTGGTGATTTTACTGTTTGTGATGTTTTATCCCGTGCTTTCGGGAAAGCCGACTAACCCCGATTATGTAAATACATTCTTAAAATGGTTTGATACATGGATTTTAATATGAGGTACAAAGATATGCGAGAGATAAATTCAGAGAAGGTTGCAGACATTGTGGCTAATATGTGCATAATGGCAAACTGCCACATTAACCCCGATATAAAAAATGCGCTTATAAAAAGCCGTGAAACGGAGGAGTCTGCGGTTTCAAGGGCGGTTTTGGATAACTTAATCGAAAATGCTGCCATTGCCCACAGAAAGGAAGTGCCAATCTGCCAGGACACAGGTATGGCAGTGTTCTTTGTCGAGGTAGGGCAAGAGGTGATCGTAACAGGCGATACCTTAACCGAGGCGATAAATAAGGGTGTCAAAATTGGTTATACGGAGGGGTATTTAAGAAAATCCGTGGTGGCAGATCCCATACACAGAGTTAATACCAAAGATAACACCCCTGCAATTATCCACTACGATTTTGTAAAAGGCGATAAGATTAAAATAACATTTGCGCCCAAAGGCTTTGGCAGCGAGAACAAGAGCGCCCTAAAGATGCTAAACCCCTCAGACGGTATTGACGGAGTTATTGATTTTGTGATTGATACCGTAAGGCGTGCAGGTGCAAACCCATGTCCGCCAATGGTGGTGGGCGTAGGTATCGGCGGTACTATGGATAAGGCGGCATGCCTTGCCAAAAAAGCGCTTACAAGGGATATTACATCAAGTAACGAGAACGAATACTATGCCGAACTTGAAAGGAAATTGCTTGAAAAAATCAACCTGCTCGGTATCGGGCCTCAGGGCATGGGCGGAACAACTACCGCACTTGGCGTAAATATTGAGGTGTTCCCGACACATATCGCAGGCTTGCCTGTTGCGGTTAATATTAACTGCCATGCAACAAGGCATAGGGTTGAAGTTATCTAAAAGGACAGATATTTTATTTAACTTTATATTTATTAAATGGAGAATGTAATGAAAAAATATTTATTGGCACTGTTTTTACCGTTACTTATACTTACAGGGTGTGGGCATAAGTCGGGAAATTCTACAGAGCTGAACTTTTTAATGCTCGGCAAAGAACCGCAGGGCTTTAATGAGGTCATAGCCGAAGCCAAAAAGCAGGTTTTACCGCTTGGCATAACAGGGCTTAATTTTGAGTTTATAGAGGATCCCCAAGAGTTTGCCGATACCGAGTATGTACGGCTTTTGGCAGGCAAGGACTATGATATTGTATACGATACCACGGGCAAGAATTTTAATCAGCTTAAAAATCTTGCCATTTATGCCGATTTAACGGACGATATTTTAAATAACGCTGAGTATAGCGTTCTTAAAAATCTCTATCCCGATATTGTATGGGAAACTATAAAAAAGGGGAGCAAGGGTAAGATTTACGGCATACCGCACAATATGATGTACGGTGATAATATGAATGTTGTATACTACCGTGCCGATTTTGCAAAAGAGTGGGGAATGAGGGTATCAAGCCTTGATGATTTGGGCGCATATCTTGACAGATGTATTCTTGAAAAAAAGGATATGACAGCACTGTCGGCAAAAGAAAAAACAGGGCTTACATCTTTGTTTGTTGAAAATCCAAAAGCGCTTTATGATAGCGGTGTATTAAAATATAACTCCTATTATATTGTGCTCAATGACGATAAAAAATCGGTTAAGGATATAATACACAAAATAGAGCCTTATCAAAATTTTGAGGCAATGCCTCAATCGGTTAGGGATAATAAACTGCTTTTAAGGGACAGGGCAGAGGAATTTATTGAGTGGAATAAATACCTAAATCCCGACAAGGACAGGGACACAGAGCCAAGGGACGATTTTATGGATAAAAAGGCGTGCGCGTATGTGGGGAGTATAACGGATTATGAGAAGCTAACAAAAAAGCTCTCAAGTGATGAGATAGGCTCTATATATGTAATCCCCGACATCGCTGATATGACACAAAAACGGCTTAGCAACCTGAATTTTTCAAGCTTTACATGCATAACCGAGAGGTCCGAGAAAAAGGAGCTTGCACTTAAATTTATGTGCTGGCTTATGGGGGATCGGAAAAATATTGATTTGTTTAATTTGGGTATAGAATGGCGTGATTATGTAACAGACGGCGATGGGTATAAAAGGCTCAGCGATTATGAATTTAACAGCGCAAACCTTACCCAAAACCCGAAAAATATACGGTTAAATAACAGCATAGCGCCTGAGCTTCGGGAAATTATAAACCATTACAGCGATATAAATAACTCTGATATAAGTCCGTTGGCAGGGTTTGTTTTTGATAATTCAAAGGTGGTAAAGACAGAAAATAAGATTTCTAAAATCAGTATGAGTGAGGAGGAAAAAAACGATTATAAAAACGGACGGGATAATTATTATAAAACCCGTGCAGGCGAGGATTATGAGAAAATAAAAGCTCCGATAGAGGAATATAAAGCGGAACTCAAATACCAGATTGAAAATTATTTGAGAACAGGCGAAAATGTGGATTATGATAAGAAGTAGGGTGTGTTAAATTTGGGTTTATGGTACCATTGCAAAAATCGTAAATTGGTATGGTCGTAGGGTTGGGGCTTGCTCCAACCGCATCCCCGATATCGCATATGGGATACGGCAGGAGCAAGCCCCTGCCCTACAAATTAACGATACCTATTTACACCGCTAAACCAAAATTTATATCAGCCCATTTTTTTATTCGTTGGTGTTTATCATCAAATCATCTCTTCCGGGGATTTCGTTTGTTACAACATAGTCCGCGCCGTAATCAAAATATACCTCTGCCTCCTCGTATGTTTCAAGCGACCATACGCCGATATAGTTATTATCGTTATGGAACATTGTAACCACATCTTTTGTTACGGCAGGGTAGTTATATAAAATCCCCTTGTTTCCCGTTATTGTGTCTAAAAGCTCCTTATACTTTTGCGGTTCTATATTTGAATAGCCTATGAGCATAAGGAATATCGTATCATCTATTTCCCGTATCCTTGTTAAATCCTCAATCTGTCCTGTTACGATACATTTGTCATGGAGTCCGTTATCGGTAATGAGCTTTAAAAAGCCTTCGTGGTCGGTTATATGCTTTATCTCAATTATCGGCACACAGTTATATGTTTTACAAATCTCTAAATATTCCTGCATAGTCGGAATACTCAAATACGGGTACTTGTCAATATTTGCTCCCGATGTTATCGAAAGCTCCGATACCGCACCATAGGAATATTCTGAAATTGTTCCGCTTCCGTCCGTTGTTCTGTCTATTGTATCATCATGCATACACACAAACACGCCGTCTGAAGTTTCTTGAATATCCGTTTCAATTCCCCAAAACGCGCTCTTTCCCGCAAGCTCAAATGCAATGGAGGTATTTTCGGGCGCGGCCGCGCTATAGCCCCTGTGCGCAACATACCTTGTTTTTTGCTCGCTTAAAATTGTCTCGGTTTCAGTATTTGATAAAAGCTCCTCATTTATCGGCTCGGCGCTTGTTACAGGCTTGTCCGTGCTTTCTGTATCAACAGTTGGCTTTGATTGCTCATAATATGAGGCAGGGAACAGTAAACCGCACACAAATAAAACCAATGCAACAACTGCAAGTTTGGCTCTTATATTATGCATATTCACTCTACCCCCTTTTTATGGTTGTTTCTTTTTGTGCAGGTCGCTTGTGCTATCCACTAAAACAACAAATTCTTCAACCCTATTAAAATCAATACTATACCGCCAACAATTTCGGCTCTCTCGCCAAGCCGTTCACCTGCTTTTTTGCCAAGCACAAGAGCAAAAACACAAAGCACAAATGTCGTAACGGCGATAATAAATGCAGATGTAAATATATTATTTACCGTAGCGTCAAAGGTCCTTGCAACACCCATTGCCACAAACGAAACACCTACCGCAAACGCATCAATACTTGTTGCGAAGGAAAGCGTTATAAGTGATGCAAAGGTAAGTTTTTTGGGAGTGGCATCCTCTTTTTTGAACACGCTCTCAATTATCATATTAAAACCTATAACCCCTAAGATTATAAGCGATATTGGTCCTTGCCATTTTGTTATAACTCTTTCAAACATATAGCCTAAGAAAAATCCTGCTATCGGCATTATGCCCTGAAAAATTCCAAAGGAAACACTCATAAGCAGATTTTGCTTTTTCGTTATACCCTTATATACTATGCCTGCCGATACGCATACCGAAAATGCGTCAAGCGACAGCGCAACGGCAATAAGCAAAAGTTCAAAAATACTCATATATAACCTCGTAAAAACCTATAAATTGGGCTGTTGCAAATACAACAGCCCTTTAATAAATTATATTATATATGATAAATCAATATGCCGAGATCTGAACAAACTCTCCGTCCCAATCAACATCAAAGCCTGCAATTTCTGCAATGTCACGGATTTTGAAATAGTTGGCACCGTCAATATTATATGCCGTAAGCTCAACCCTCTCGCCGTCAACATATATAGGCGCTTTGTTTTCCTCAATCTTATCCGCGCTTATCGAGTCGCCCGAAAGCTCTCCGCCGATGATTACATATTTTTGACCTGTGGTTACTGTTACGGCGCTTAGCTCCGTACTCCAATCAACATTGAACCTGTCAAGTGTGTTTCTTAAAATCATTGCAACATCACGGATTTTATAGTAGTTTGAGTTATTTACAACATATCCCGAAACATCCCATTCCGTTCCGTTTACCTTAACGGGCGCTGCAACCTGCGAGGTGGTAACAGAATTTACCTTATCGTATGAGTTTATAAACGCCTGGATTTTACCTCGGCTTGGATATCCGCTGGTTAAGAAATTATCGCCGTACATATCCACATATGTAATTACAGGGTATGCAGATACATCGGTTTTGTTAATTCGTGTAGCCTTTAGAGTGTTGTCAACAAGCTCAAGCTTGTAAAAACAGATTGTGCTTGAATATCTTGCAATCTCTCTGCCGACAAAAATCGTTCTGCCCTCTTTATTATATACGGTAATATCCGTAAGGCACTCGCCTATAATATCACGGGGTACGGTAATTGTTGTAATGGTATTTCCTGCCATGGTAAAGCCTGTTGAAATTCCGCCGTCTGTGCTGTTTTTAAATACAAACGCCTCCGGCACTCCGTTTGAGTCAAGGTCGGTCATGGCAACCTGCGAATATGTAGGGTTCTGGGATAATATTTTCATCAGTCGTGTAACAAAAGCATCTCGCCAGCTCTCTACCGCAAACGCAGAGTTTGATGCAAGCATAAACACCATTACGGTACTTAAAATTGCTGTTATAATTCTTTTCATATAAACAAATCCTTTCCGAAAAATCTTAGTAATTATACAAATGCGCCTGTCAAAAAACATAATTGACAAATGCCTAAAATTCCAATATACTATATACCATTATACAATGTTTTTTTATAAATGTCAAATGATTGACAGATTTTGATATACGGAGATGTAAAAAGTGGTATTTTCAAGTTTGATATTTATATGTTTTTTTCTGCCGATAGTCCTAATTACATATAATATATCCAAAAACATTACCTATAAAAATATAGTGCTTGTTATTGCGTCGCTCATTTTCTATGCATGGGGCGAGCCTGTATGGGTGGTGCTTCTTATAATAAGCTCGCTTGTTGACTACATTAACGGACTTATCATAGGGAAATTCAGAGGAAAAATCGGCGCAAAGTTGGCACTTTGTGCTTCGCTTGTCATAAACTTAGGCATATTATGTATGTTTAAATACAGTGGTTTTATAGTGTCGAATATAAACGCCGTGTCGGGGCTTAATTTACACATAAGGGAGTTTTCCCTGCCGATAGGCATATCGTTTTATACTTTCCAAACCCTTTCATACACAATTGATGTTTACAAGGACAGGGTTGGAGTTCAGACCTCGTTTTTAAGGTTTTTAACCTATGTTTCAATGTTTCCGCAGCTTGTTGCAGGTCCGATCGTAAGGTATAAAGATATTTCAACGGAGCTCAGGAAAAGAAGCGTGGGGGCAAAGGACTATGCAGACGGTGCAAGGCGATTTGTTTGCGGACTGTCAAAGAAGGTTATAATTGCAAACAGTGCAGGCGAGGGCGCACAGGCGCTCTTTAGCGCAATTCACCCGACGGTTTTATCCTCGTGGCTTGGCGTGGCACTGTATACCCTGCAGATTTACTTTGATTTTTCGGGTTATTCTGATATGGCGATAGGTCTTGGCAGAATGTTTGGTTTTCATTTCAAGGAAAACTTTGAACACCCGTATGTGTCAAGGAACATAACCGAGTTCTGGCGCAGGTGGCATATTTCATTATCGTCATTTTTCAGGGACTATGTATATATTCCGCTTGGCGGAAACAGAAAGCACCATATCCTGAACATTATGATAGTCTGGGCGCTTACCGGACTTTGGCACGGCGCAAGCTGGAATTTTGTGCTGTGGGGTCTGTTCTACGGCATAGTATTGATAATCGAAAAGAAATTTTTAAAAGGGATTTTACAAAAAATACCGTTTCCAATTTGCCATATATACACAATGTTTATCGTATGTATGGGCTGGACACTCTTCTACTTTACAGATTTGGGGGAGCTGTATTCATGCATAAGAAGTATGTTTGGAATAAACACAAGTATGTATGATTTGGTTTCGGTAAGTAACCTTTGTAAATATGCGTGGGTGCTGATACTCGGCTTTTTTGCAGGCTTGCCGTGGGGAAAGATGCTATACAGGCATTTTATAGACACACGCCCTGTTTTGGCGTCAATTGTTGAGCCTGTTGTTATAATTTCAGGCTTTGCAATCTGCATAATTATGCTTGTGGGACAAAGCTATAATCCGTTTTTATATTTCAGATTTTAAATTTTAGAAAGGGGAGTTATATATGAATAACAATGTCGTTGCGGTTATATTTTCAATATTGTTAGCCGTAAGCTCGGCGTTTGTCATAATAGGAAACGACGGCACAAATGCCGAAAACCGAGAAAATGCAAAGCTCCCCCAAATAAGCAGGGAAAATATCATATCGGGCGCATTTGCAAAAGGTACGGAGGACTATATAAACGACAGAATTTTATACCGAGGCGAGATGATAGACCTATCCGATGCAGTTCTTGACAAAGTACATATAAAATCGCCCGACGGTACGGTAATCCGTGCAAATACCGACATGGGAACGGGCACAAAACAGCCCTCCGACCTGCTTGTTGTTGATAACACCATTATGGAGATGTTTGCCGATAAAAAATCGTGCGCCGAGGAGTATGCGCACGCCGTAAACACATACGCAAAAAATCTTGACAAAGATATAAAATTATATTCAATGCTTATCCCCACACAGCTTGAATTTAAGGACAAGATGTATTCAAATTTACAGGACAGTCAAAGGGCAGAGATTGACTATATAAATTCGCTCTATGATAAGAGGGTGCAAGCAATAGATGTATATGACATTTTAGCGGAGCATACCGATGAGTATATATATTTCCGCACCGACCACCACTGGACAATGCGAGGCGCATACTACGGCTATGTCGGATTTTCAAAGGCTACAGGTCAGGAATATGTGGATATTGATGACTTTAAAGAGAACAAAATAGAGGGATTTTTGGGGTATCTCTATTCCTTTGTGCGTGATAAGGAGATTGAAAAAAATCCCGATACCATTTATTGGTATGATACCAATGAAAACGGGAATATAACATGGCAGGCAATGGCATTTAATAAATCCCAAAAGCTCTATAACTATAACAGCCGTTTGTTTGATAAGACGAGGGAGAATTATAACTTTTTCCTGAGCGCCTCCCATCCCTTGGCGTGCTATACAAACAAGGAAAATGCCGATAAAAAAACGATCCTCCTTATCGGGGATTCATATATAAATACATTGGTGCCATGGCTTGTAAATAACTATAAAAATGTGGTTATAATCGATCCAAGAGCGTATACGGGTGATATTGAGGTTGCACTGTCAAAATATGAGCCTGACGAGGTAATGCTTACCGATTATATTTTTACCACATCCTTTAGCGGAGTGTGTCAAAAAATCGAAGGGTTGTGGAAATAGACTGATAACGGAGTGCTATATGGCACCCCGTTATTTTTTAAATAAATCGCCTTGGTAATAATTATTTTTTTCCATTGCCTTATCTATTGCGTTTAGCACCTCAAATTTTTTAAGGCTCCACAGCGGGCCTACAAGCGTGTCCCTGCCTCCGTCACCTGTGAGACGCTGTATAACGGTTTCGGGCGCAAAATGCCGAAGCTGTGACACAATAATGTCAACATATTCATCACGGGTAAGCAGTTTTATCTCGCCCTTTTGATACTCCTGCGCCATTTTTGTACCCTTTAGAATGTGCAAAAGGTGTAGCTTTACGCAATAGGGGTGTAATTTTGCCACCGCCTTTGCGCTCTCAATCATCATTTCCTTTGTTTCGCCCGGCAATCCGTCAATAAGATGCACGCAGATATTTATACCACGCTCATACAGCCTATTATATCCCTCTAAAAATTCCGCATAGGTATGACAGCGGTTAATCCTTTCGCCTGTTTTATCAAATATCGTTTGAAGTCCGAGTTCGACTGTAAGATATGTCCTTTTGTTAAGATTGCAAAGATATTCAAGCACATCATCGTCTATGCAATCAGCCCGTGTTGCGATACTTATTCCCACAACTCCGTCTTTTTTCAGCACTCCCTCAAACCGATCTTTTAGCACCGAAACGGGCGCATAGGTATTTGTATGCGCCTGAAAATAGGCGATATATTTACCGTCATGCCATTTGTTGTGCATCATGGAAACTATATCGTCAAACTGTTCCGATATACTTTTATCTTCATTCCCTGCAAAATCACCGCTCCCTAAATCCGAGCAGTATGTACAGCCTCCATATCCCTTTGTACCGTCAATATTCGGGCAGGTAAAGCCTGCATTTAAGGCGATTTTCATAACCTTTGTCCCGAACTTGTGCCGTAGGTGGTAGTTTAAGGTATGGTATCTTTTGTTATCATCCGAATAAATAAATCCACTTTTCATAAAATTCATTATATCAGAAAAATCCAAGAAAACGCCTTAAAAAATAAAAAGTAACATAAATGTAAGAAAAAACTCTGTTATTTTTTGCCGATTTATAGTATAATACTATAAAATGGGAAAATTATGTACATACGGAGGAACGATTGATGGCAGTAAAAAGAGTTGAAGTCGTAATAAATTCAAGAAAATATACTGTTTTGGCGGACGAAACAGAGGAATATATAAATAAATTGGCAGACCATATAAACGAAAAGGTAAAGCTTGTGCTTGGCAGCGGTCAGAATGTTATAGGCGAGAGGCCTGTAATTTTGGCGGCGTTAAATATCTGCGATGAATACTTTAAATGCGAAGAGGCAGGAAAGCTTTTAAGCGAGCAGTTAGTGGCGCAGAACGAAAAGCTTGAACTTGCAAACAAGACTATTGGGGAGCTTGAAAGTGCAAACAAGGCAGTTTTGGAGCATAGAAACAGTAATCCTCAAATATCCTTTGAGGAGGAAGAGGCAATTCTTGCGCTTGACAAGGCAAAGGCGAGGATAAAAGAGCTTGAAGAACAAGTAGCAAGCCTTCAGAAAAATGCCAATAACCAAAACAACCGCCCATACAACAACCAAAACAATCACAACAACCAAAGCAACAGACCGTATAACAATTCATATAACAACAGGCATAACAGATAATGAAAAGAGAAATTGAGCTTTTAGCGCCTGCGGGAAACACTTTATCGCTCCATGCGGCAGTGCAGTCGGGTGCGGATGCGGTATATATCGGCGGACCGATGTTTAACGCAAGGCAGAGCGCCCAAAATTTTTCCATTGACAGGATAAAACAGGAAGCCGATTATTGCCACCTCTACGGCGTGGATTTGCATATTGCGGTAAACACGCTTATGAAAGAGCGTGAGATAGGGAGGCTTTTGGACTATGTGTATCAGTTAAATGATGCAGGAGTTGATGCGCTTATCGTTCAGGATTTGGGTGCGGTGGAACTGATAAAAAAAGCCTGCCCAGAGCTTCCGATACACGCAAGCACGCAAATGACCGTAACATCATATGAGGGCGTACGCTACCTTGAGGATATGGGTGTTGACAGAGTGGTGCTCGCCCGAGAGCTGTCGGCGGATGAGATTTCAAATATAGTCCAAAGAGCCAATGCCGAAATAGAGGTTTTTGTTCACGGCGCAATTTGTATGTGCTACAGCGGACAATGCTTAATGTCAAGCATAATAGGAGGAAGGAGCGCAAACCGTGGCAGATGCGCCCAGCCTTGCCGTCTTTTATACACTCTTACCGACAACACAAGCACCAATATAGAGGCATATGCCTTGAGTCCTAAGGATATGGCGCTTATTGACGAGCTTAAAACCTTAAAAGAAATAGGCGTTGCATCACTTAAAATTGAGGGCAGACTAAAAAGACCAGAATATGTAAGCGCCGTAACGGGGATTTACAGAAAATATCTTGACTACCCCTCAAAAGTCTCAAAAGAGGACTACAAAGAGCTTAAAGACGCATTTTCAAGGTCGGGGTTTACAAAAGGCTATTTTAAGGCGCAGTTGGGCGCGGATATGATGAGCCATAAAACGCCGGGAAATGTTTCGGGGAATGTGTTTTCGCCCGATGCGACCGAGCGTGCAAAGGACGGCGCAAATATAAGGAAAATACCGATATATATGAGCGCCGAGCTGAAGAAAAACGAGCCTCTTGCATTGACGGTTTACGATGAAGATGGGTACAGCGTATCCGTATCGGGTGCGCAAATTCCCGAGCCTGCAATAAATCGTGCCATGGACAGCGACAGGTTAAAAGAACAGCTTATGAAATTGGGTAATACTCCGTTTGCAACAGAGCATATAGATATTTCAGTTGATGATGGGATTACCGTTCCGGTAAAAGAAATAAACGCTCTTCGCCGTGATGCGGTTGATAAGCTTATATCCTCCCGTACACGGCGAGAGGGCAGAGAAAAAGTTTTAATAGATATTAAAAAGGAAAATAATAAGGATAAAAATACCACTCCACAGCTTGTTGCTCAGTGCTATAGCTATGACTCATACAAGGCTTGTGTTGATTTGGGGATTGATACGGTTTATATAAATAGGGAGATGTCAAAAAATGCGGATAAAAATGCCGTTATAAAGGCATCACCGATATACCGTTATGAGGATATTAAAAACGAGAGCGTTTTGGTATCGTCACCTGCGGCGGCATATGCGTATCGTGGGAAAAAGCTATACGGAGATTTCAGACTAAATGTGTATAACAGCTATACAGCGGATATTTTCTCGGATTTTGAAAGAGTTACAATTTCGCCCGAGCTAAACCTCCACGAAATAAGGGAGGTTATAAATAACACAAAGGCAAAAACCGAGGTAATAGGCTATGGCAGATTAGAGCTTATGATTATGAAAAATTGCCCCATAAAGGCGCTTTCAAAATGCCAAAACCACAGACAAATTTATAGCTTAAAGGACAGAAAAGGCGAGCAGTTTCCCATAATTTGTACGAGTGACTGCACCCCGATTTTGCTAAATTCAAAGCCATTATTTATGGCTGATAAAATGGGCGATTTATTATCCCTTGGCGCCGATGCCATACGGCTTGTGTTTACAGTTGAGGACGCCCAAACCGTAAGGCGTATTGTAAATGCTTACAAAAGAGCATTGGCAGGCGAGAAAGTGGAAAATATATTTAAGGAAAACTCTTTTACAAGGGGACATTTCTATCGTGGTGTCGAGTAAAACGGCAGATAAGCGTCGCATCTTGCCCGTTTTCGGAGTTTGAAGTACCTTAGTACGACTGCACTCCTCAAACATGCAACCTGCTTGCTTCTATGCCGTTTTAAAACGGTGGAACGGTTGGTATTATATCCATAATATCAGAACGGAGGAATAAAATGCAATTTGTTTTAGCAAGTGCTTCGCCCAGACGGCGTGAGCTTATGAGTCTGATAAGTGAAAATTTTACGGTTACATTGCCCGAAACGGACGAGAGCGTTATATCAGGAGATACACCGCCGTATATGTATGTGCAGGAGCTTGCTCTTTTAAAGGCGGCAGCGGCGGCAAAATTTCACTTAAAGCAAAAGGATGCCATTATTATTGCCGCAGATACGATAGTTGTGGCAGACGGTAAAATTTTGGGAAAGCCTCATGATGAGAGTGATGCAAAGTATACGCTCCTTATGCTCTCGGGTAAGACGCACAGCGTATATACAGGCTATTGTATTTTAAGAATGAGCGATGCATATACGGTATGTAACCGTGTAAAAACCGATGTAACCTTCAGGGACTTATCGGAGGAAAAGATTGATGCGTATATAAGAACAGGCGAGCCTATGGACAAGGCAGGCGCGTACGGGATACAGGGAAAGGGCAGTTTTCTGGTATCAAAAATTGACGGCGATTATTTTAATGTCGTGGGATTTCCGGTATCGGATATTGCAAAGACCTTGGAGGACGAATTTGATATACAAATTTTTTAACGCTTAAAAAGGAGAAATAAGTCTTAATAAATTAAGACAGGTAATAAGTAATAGTCAATAGTGAAGAAGTAAGGTACAAAATGCTTTGCATTTTGAAAAATAATTCGTGCTGTTTTGTGCCTTGAATGAATACGAAAGGAATGGTTATAGAAATGGGATTTTTTACAAAAGCTGTAGGTATAGACTTAGGCACGGCAAACACGCTTATTTATGTTAAGGGTAGCGGAATAACGGTAAGAGAGCCGTCGGTTGTGGCGATTGACAAATACACAGGTAAGGTTTTGGCGGTCGGCAACGAGGCAAACGAAATGATTGGAAGAACGCCTGAGAACATTGTTGCCGTAAGGCCGATGAAGGACGGTGTTATTGCCGATTTTGACATTACCCAGGCTATGATAAAAGCGTTTATAAAGGAGGCAAATGTAAGCGGTATAATAAAGCCAAGAGTTGTGGTTTGTATTCCGTCGGGAATTACCGAGGTTGAAAGGCGTGCGGTTGACGAGGCGGTATTACAGGCTGGCGCAAAGGAAGCGGTGCTTATAGAAGAGCCGATGGCGGCGGCAATCGGCGCAGGACTGCCCGTAAACGAGGCGATAGGCTCAATGGTTGTGGATATCGGCGGCGGAACAACGGAGGTTGCAGTTATTTCGCTTGGCGGAATTGTTGCGTCAAAGTCAATACGCATCGCAGGTGATGCAATAGACAGCGCAATAGTAAACTATCTCAAAAAAGAAGAGAGTATAAATATTGGCGACAGAATGGCAGAGGAGATTAAAATGCAAATTGCCTCCGCATACCCCTCCGATAACGAGGGAACATATGAGGTAAGGGGCAGAGATGTAACAACGGGGCTTCCCAAAACCATAATTATCAGAGAGGCGCAAATAAGAGATGCAATAAGCGAAAATATTGACGAGATGATTGAGGCGATAAAGTATGTGCTTGAAAACACTCCGCCTGAGCTTGCGGCAGATGTTATGGACAGAGGTATAACCCTGACAGGTGGCGGTGCGCTTATAAAAGGGCTTAGCAAGCTTGTAACCGAGCGTACAAAAGTGCCTTGCCATGTTGCCGAGTTCCCGCTTGACTGCGTGGCTATCGGAACGGGTAAGTCGCTTGATAATATAAAGGAGATATCAGAGGTAAGAAGATAAAATTCTTGGTGTCTTGGAAGGATTAAGAAGATGCAATCATTTTTAAAGAAAAAACCCATAACCATTGCAGGGGTTATAACCGCAATAGTTTTGGTTATAACAATAATATCGCATATTATAGGCTTTAACCCGATAAGCGGATTTACAAAAATTGTGCTTACGCCGTTTAGAACGGGCATATCGTTTATTGCAGACAGAACATATGCAATTGTCGAGTTTTTATGGGAGCAAAAAAGCTATCAGGAAAACAACGCACAGCTAAACGAAGAGATAGACGCTCTAAAAGCACAAAACCGTGATGTTGCACAGTACAGAGAAGAAAATGAACGCTTAAAAGAGCTTTTGGATTTGCAGGAGAATATGAGCCAATACTCAACCGTTGCGGCGAGAGTTATAGGCTACGGTGAGAATAACCGATACGATAAAATTGAGATAAACAAGGGTACTCTAAACGGTCTTTATGAGGGAAATACCGTTATTTCTCCCGACGGAGTTGTCGGAATGGTAACAGAGGTTGGCCCAAACTGGGCAATTGTGACAACCATATTGGCGCAGGGTAACGCTATGGGCGTAAGGGTAACAAGAACATCCGACCCTGCAGTTTTAGAGGGGAATGCCGAAACTTTAAAAGAGGGCGCCTGCCTTATGACATTTATTAACGAATCGGCAAATATAATTGCAGGCGATCTTTTGGAAACCTCGGGCAGTGCAGGAATTTATCCGCCCGGGCTAAGGGTCGGAACGATAAAAGAAATAAATGCCGATAATATGGGACAGATAAATTCGGCAAAGGTTATACCCGGCGTTGACTTTAAGCGGTTATATGAAGTGCTTGTTATAAATGGCGTAAACAACTTAAACGAATAAAGGAGCAACTATGCGTCAGTTACGGCTTGGAATTTGGATATTTGCGCTTATGCTTATCCAGACGGTAATATCTAAATATATAAATATAAACAGTGCCATAGGCAATGTGTTGTTTGCATTTTCAATTGTGTATTCTATATACCACAGTGACGATACAGACGCGTTTTTGGTGGGTATGATATGCGCTCTCATTTCGGCGTCAATGAGTACAAGACCGTTTTGGGCGATAATTTTAATGTTTGCATACAGCATTGCCTTATCAAGACTGATGAACACAAAACGGGGCAAGCTGGGTGAGACAGCACGCTCGGCGGTGTATGTATTTTTATTCAGCGCCGTATTTGAGACGGCAATATATGCCGTAATTAACCGTAGTATGGATTTATCGGCACTTTTATATATAGTGTTGCCCGTGTCGGTGATGAACGCTGTATTTGCGATAATTATAGCATTGGTATACCCCAAAACCGTACGAAGAAGAAGCATATCATTTATATAGTGAGGTAGAATAAATGCCTGATACAAAACTAAGATTTTTCATAATTAAGGTAATAATGCTTATTATGCTTGCGGCAATATGCTACAGGCTCTTTAATATGCAGGTAATAAACGGCGAGAAATACCGTGAGGTTGCAAACAATAAGCTCGTATCAAATATTGTGGCATCCGCGCCCAGAGGTAAAATCTTAGACAGGCACGGCAGGGAGCTTGTAACAAATAAGGTCGGGTATTCCGTTGCGATGCAGAGCGTAGGACTTAATGATGACGAGGAAAATGCGGTATTAAAAAGCCTTATAGATATAATGTATGAAACGGGCACGGCATTTTATGATGAGCTTCCCATAAGCTATTATCCGTATGAATTTACATTTACCGACGCTAACGGCGACGGTTATACATCCGATGAACAGGCAGAATGGTTTAAAAACAATAAATATCTTGATAAAGAAATAACTCCCGCCATGAGTGCGGAGGAAATTATAAATGCGTATAAGGAAATTTATAATATAAGCGATGAGTATGATGTGCATACTCAAAGAAAAATTATAGGTATCCGATACAGCGCCCAGGTACACGGTATGACGGCGACGGTTGCATATACGGTTGCCGACGATGTAAGCATTGAGGCGGTAACGAGGATAAAGGAAAACCAGTCGGGCTTAAAGGGCATATCTGTTATAAACAGCTATGTCCGTGAATATACCACTCCCGGGCTTGCAACCCATATTTTGGGTAGAACAGGTAAGATAAGCGCCGAGGAATATGAAGAAAACAAAGGCAAGGGCTACGGTTATAACGATATAATCGGAAAGCAGGGCATAGAAAAATGGGCGGAGAGCTATCTAAGAGGCGTTGACGGAACAACGGGCTCAATAACCAATATCGAGAATAAATCAAAATCGGCTATCGAAACAGAGCCAATCCCCGGCAACTATGTTGTTTTAACTATTGATTCAAAGCTCCAGCAGGTTGCGGAGGAGTCGCTTGCAAATAATATATCCGCAATCCGCCAAAGCGGAGGCGAAAACAAGGGTAGTGACTGTAACGCAGGCGCGGCGGCGGTAATCGATGTTAAAACAGGCGATACCCTGGCTTTGGCATCGTATCCGACATACGATATGACAAGGTTTAACGAGGATTATGACGCTTTGTTAAATCAGGAGGCGCATCCGTTTGTAAACCGCGCCGTTTCGGGTATGTATTCGCCCGGTTCGACTTTTAAACCGCTTACGGCAATTGCGGCAATGCAGACGGGGAATTTAACCACCTCCGAGATTATAAACGATGAGGGTATATACCGTTATTACAGCGATTATCAGCCTACCTGCTGGATATGGAGCGAATATAAAGCCACTCACGGTAACCAGGATGTTACGGCGGCTCTTGAAAACTCGTGTAACTATTTCTTCTATGAGGTAGGCAGACGAACAGGTATTGATGCGTTGTCCGAATATGCATCAAGGTTTGGTCTTGGCGAGCTTACGGGTATCGAGCTTTTGGAGGAGTCTACAGGGCATATGGCGTCGCCCGAGTATAAAAAACAGGTTGTAAAAAGTGCAACAAGCCGTGACTGGTACGGCGGAGATACCCTGCAGGCGGCGATAGGACAATCGTATAGCTTGTTTACACCTTTACAGCTTGCAAACTACGCCGCAACCATTGCAAATGGTGGTACAAGATACAAGGTTAATCTGATAAAAAATATCCGCTCCTCTGTTGACGGTACGGTGGTAAGAGAGTTTGCCCCGACCGTTCTTGACAGGATTGAAATGAACAGCAGTGTGTTATCGGCTGTTAAAAACGGTATGAAAAAGGTTGTGGATGAGGGTAGCGCATCGTCAATATTCTCACATTATCAAATCCCGATAGGCGGAAAAACAGGTACCGCTCAGGTTGGAAACGGCTCGAATAATGCGATATTTATTGCATATGCACCGTTTGACAATCCCGAAATTGCGGTTGCAGTGGTGCTTGAACACGGTGTAAGAGGTACAAACGCAGGTGCGGTTGCAAAGGATATATTGGACGAGTATTTCGGACTCAATAAACAGCCCGTGCAGGAAGAAACGGATATTTTAAGCAAAGAAACACTGGTTAGGTAATATAAGAAAAATCTCCGATTTTTCTGTAACACCTATTCACTATTACCTATTACCTATTACCTATTACTTATTATAAGGGGGCGTGTATTAAATGGACAAAGAATTGATAAAATTAAAAGGAACAGGCGACGGTGTAAAAATATGCCTTAGCGCTGATGCCCCTTTTGCAAATATTTTGCTTGCATTGCAGGAAAAGCTCCGCGCATGGCGGAAGTTTTTCGGTACAGGTCACTGCAATATGTATTTTACGGGCAGGGAGCTTACAAAAAGCGATAAGCTACGATTAGAGGCTATAGTTGGCGGACTGTTGCCCGAAAGCACGATTATATACGGCGAGAAAAGAGGCATAAGCGATACAACCGAGCTTCCGAAAGATTTTATTAAGGAGCTTAATAAAACCCACGAGCCTGATGCGGATTTTATTGAGGAGAGTGAGGATAAAGCCCCGTCGGAGCGTGATTTAGAGCAGTTTATGGCAATAAAAGAGGTTGTCACAACCAATTTTAAAAGCAACCGTGCAAGACTGTATGAGGGCAGGGTGTCAAGCGGAAGAAAAGTCGAGTCTGACGGGCATCTTGTGCTTATAGGAGATGTTGAAGAGGGCGCGGAGCTTATTGCATACGGAAATGTAGTGGTTCTTGGCAATCTTTGCGGAAAAGTGTCGGCAGGCTGTATGGGAAATGACAAGGCATACATAATTGCTGTAAATATGCAGCCTACGGATTTAATAATTGCAAATATACATAGACAATTTGATAAAAATGCACAAAATAAGGGCTTTAAAATGGCATTTTTAACAGAAAATGAGCTACACATTGATGATTTTTTGGTTAAACCAGTAGACAAAAATGAATTTTTATGATAAAATGCTAATAATTATTAGAAAAAATACGAAAGGGATACAAGGTTGATATGGGAAAAATCATATTGATTGCATCGGGAAAAGGCGGAACAGGTAAAACAACTCTTGCTGCAAACTTGAGTATTGAGTTGTCAAAGCTTGGGCATTTGAGCGTGGCAGTCGATATGGATATGGGACTTAGAAACCTTGATATTGCTTTAGGTGTTGAAAGCAGTATAGTATATGATATTTTAGATGTTGTAAGTGGGCGTGTGGATTTAGACGATGCACTGATAAAGCATATCAGATACAGTAACCTGTATGTTCTTAGCTCACCGCAGGGAAATGCCGATAAAGAAGAGCTTGACAATGAAAAACTTACCGAGGTTTTTCAAACCCTCAAAAGCAGATTTGAATATTGTATAATTGATGCGCCTGCCGGTCTTGATAAAGGATTTTTGTACTCGCTATCGGTCTGTGATGAGGTCATACTTGTTACAACGCCTGATGTATCCGCCTTGCGCGACGCAGACCGCGTTGTGTCGGTAGTTGAAGAAACAAACGGCAAAACTGTCCGCTTGATTGTCAACAAGATTTACCCCGAACTTATTGAAAAAGGTGTTATGATGAATGTTGATGACTGCGTGGATATGATAGGCATAAGTCCTATCGGGCTTATACCGTACGATGTTGATCTGTTTAAACTGGCGCTGTCGCAAGATGTGGCAGTTGATAACCCAAATTCTGAGGCAGGAGCTGCAATTTCTAATATTGCAAGAAGAATTACAGGTGAGGAAGTACCTGTTATGGACTTTAAACCCCAAAAGAAAACATTTTTTATCAAACTAAAAGAGCTGTTTAGTGATTAAAGACAGAAGGAGGAAAACGATGAATATTGCACTTATAGCACACGACAAGAAAAAAGAGCTGATGACACAATTTTGCATTGCTTATCAGGGAATATTGGCTCGACATACATTATATGCAACAGGCACAACCGGTAAAGTCGTTATGGAAAATACAGATTTGAATGTGTATAGATTTTTATCCGGACCGCAGGGCGGCGACCAGCAGATTGGTGCACGAATAGCATATAATGAAATCGACCTCCTGTTATTTTTCAGGGACCCCGTAGATGCTCAATCATATGAGCCGGATGTGTTCTCATTGCTTCGGCTTTGTGATATGCATAATATCCCGATTGCAACAAATCTTGCAACCGCAGAGGTACTTATCCACGGTCTTGAGCGTGGCGATTTGGATTGGCGGGATCTTGTAAACCCAAAGAAAAAATAGGAACATAAAAGCAAAAGGGCTGTTCAAAACGAATAGCCCTTTTGTTGTGAGTAAAAGATGCCGGCCGTCACAAAGGCCGGATAGATTTGGATGCAGAACGGGCAAATTTCGTCCGAAGTCGTACGATGGTACTTCGAGAGGCGAAATTTGTTCGTAGTTTGGTGTTGCCAAATAAAAAGAAATCCGCAAAAAGCGGATTTCTACATTAGAAAAGATAAAAAAATATAAAATCACAACACCAAACGGTCTGCGCCAAAGATGCCGGCCGTCATTTAAGTTTATTTGCTTGGTATATAGTATACCCCTCATAATAATAGCTTGTGTCAATGCCTTTCATATAAAGCTCACGGTTGTTAATATCATCTGTAAGTGCATTTTTTAATAAGTGCTTTATTTCAATATCCTTTATCGGACTTCGTTCCATTGCAAGCAGATAATCATCTTTATCAACCTTGCTCCAGTCAATAACACGCCCGAGCTCCTGTTTCAAAATTAAATCAAGCCAAATCCGTGTACTTCGCCCGTTCCCCTCACGGAATGGGTGGGCAATGTTCATTTCAACATATTTTTCAATAATCTCGTCAAAGGTGGATTGTGGCATTTTTTCTATATTTTTAAGCGCCTCTTTTAAATACATAACAGGAGCAAAGCGGAAATTACCCTTTGCAATGTTTAACTCCCGTATCTTGCCTGCAAAATCGTATATATCGCCAAACAAATGCTTATGGATTGTAATAAGCGAAGAAACAGTGCCTGCCACTAAATCATTTAGCTTGCCACTTTCAAATAGTTCTATAGCACGGAGCTTGCTTAACCTCTCTTCTTCATGGGCCAGCTCTATAGAATCCGTTATACCCAGCTTGTTTTCCATTGCCATATTAAAACACCTCTTAAATGTATTTTAACATATATATGTAAAAAAGGCAAACAAAAGTGTAAATGTAACGCAATATCGGGAGTGTTTACGCTGTAAATAACGCTTAAATGAATAATGAATGATGAATAATGAATAATTATGGTGGAAAAATCAGAGATTTTTCTATAATATGGCGGTTGGGGGATAAATTTTGGTTTAGCGTACCAATTAAAAAATCATAAATTGGTATGATCGTAGGGTTGGGGCTTGCTCCAACCGTTCTAAATATGCGTTATCGGGGATACGGCAGGAGCAAGCCCCTGCCCTACAAATTGTGATACCAATTTACACACATAAACCAAAATTAAATAATCTCGCCCTACTCGAAATATTTGCGGTCGAGGCTTCGGTACTGTATCGCCTCGGCGATATGCTCGGCTTTTATGTCCTCTGACATATCCAAATCCGCAATCGTTCTTGCAACCTTTAAAATTCTGCCGTGTGCTCTTGCGCTAAGTCCCAAATTATCAAATGCCGCACGAAGCAAATTATTTGCCGTATCATTAAGCCTGCAATATTTTTGCAAAAGTCCTGCGCTAAGCTCGGAATTTGAATGAATATTTATATCCTTATACCGCTCAAGCTGAATTTGACGGGTCCTGTCAACCCTTTTTTTAATCTCGGCTGAGGTTTCACCCTTGGCAGTTGAGCTTAGCTCCTTATAATTGACGCTTGGCACCTCTACCTGAATATCAATCCTGTCAAGCAACGGTCCTGAAATTTTACTTCTGTACTGATTTATTTGCCGAGGGGTACAGGTGCACTGTCTTTTACTGTCCCCTAAATATCCGCACTTGCAGGGATTCATACTTGCAATAAGCATAATATTACATGGATATGTAAGCGTTGCCTGTACCCTTGAAATGGTAACAACGCCGTCCTCAAGAGGCTGGCGAAGTATCTCTAAAACATTTCTGTTAAATTCGGGCAACTCGTCAAGGAATAAAATCCCGTTATGCGCAAGCGACAGCTCACCCGGTCTTGGAACAGATCCGCCTCCCGATAAGCCTGCCGCCGATACGGTATGGTGCGGAGAGCGGAACGGACGGTGTGTAATAAGCGGCGTTGCCTTTGGCAGAACGCCCGCAATGGAATGTATTTTTGTAACATCTAACGCCTCGTCAAATGTAAGGTCGGGTAAGATTGATCCCATACGCTGTGCAAGCATTGTTTTACCTGTCCCCGGTGAGCCAATCATTAAAACATTGTGATTTCCTGCTGCGGCAATCTCCAATGCACGCTTTACATTTTCCTGTCCCTTAACATCTGAAAAATCAAGCAGTGTTTCATAACGGCGATTAAAAAGCTCCTTAACATCAACCGTATGCGGTGTAATCTTTTTAACTCCGTTTAGGTGGTCGCAAAGCTCCTGTAAGGTTTTTACGGGGTAAATCGTCGCTCCCTCAACGACTGCCGCCTCATTTGCGTTGTCATAGGGGACATACATATTTTTATATCCATTTTTGAAGGCATGGATAACCATTGGCAAAACTCCGTCAACAGACGAAATTGAGCCGTCAAGCGATACCTCGCCGATGAATACGGAATTGTCTAAATCGCTGTGTGAAACCTGCTCCGTTGCGCAGAGTATTGAAACAGTTATGGGAAGATCAAAGGAGGTACCGCCCTTTTTCTGCGATGCGGGGGATAGGTTAATTATTATCCGTTTTGCAGGAAACTGCAATTTCGTATTTTTAATTGCCGCCCTTACACGCTCCTTTGCCTCTTTTACGGCAGTATCCGGCAGACCTACAATTTCAAAGTTCGGCAGTCCGTTTGATATGTCTGTCTGCACGGTAACCAAAAATCCGTCCATGCCCATAAGTCCGCATGAATTTAGCTGAGAAAACATAGTTTTTTACCTCATTGTTATATTATACTTTGATTTTACAATAAACTCATAGAAATTACAATAAAAATAAGGCGCTTTAAAATATGCTTGGATATTCTGTACAATTTTATATGTTAATATTTAGTATAAAAGTACAGGCACAGCGGCTTGAAAATAATAGCATAGAATGTTATACTCAAAAAAAGGACAGTGATGATTATGTTTTTTAAAAAGAAAGAATATCAAACTTTAAACGATGATACAAATGTATTTATAGAATCAAGCATTTGTACGGGCGAGAAAATAATCGGTTTCCGTGACGGCAGGACAGGGACACTAAAACAAGCCGTTGTTGTAAGGACACAAACGGATATTGATGATTTTTACCGTATGCATAAATTAAAGAATACTAAGAATTTTAAAATCTGAAATTTAGACAAAAAATTTTTAAATTTTCTCTTGAATTTTCCATATTTGCGTGGTACAATACAATTACCACATTATTTATCGTATATACTATAGGTGTATACTACTTTTTTAATACTTAAAATTTGGGAATATTCCATGTATGGATATTCTTGTTTGCACTACTGTTTTTTTATGTATTTATATTTTTATGTTCACAAATAATACAACTGTAAAAATGCAGTCTTTGTATATTTGAAATATTTGTGAACATGGCAGTTATTTTTGTAGTGCTAAATTTTTAAGTAGTATTTCGTATATAGCGATAAATATGTGTGGTAACATTAAATCAGGCTGCGTTTTATGCGTGGCGCAATTGATTTATGTGCCACGCTTTTTTGTTAAAAATTTAATGCGTGAGATTGGCAAAAGGGGGTCAATGTTGCAGGGAGGCAACAAAAAATTTACACTACAATAAAGAAAGGAATAAAAAAATGAAAAGCAAAAAACTTATATCATTGCTTGCAGTCCTTGCAATGTGCATGGGATTGATAAGCGTGCCTGCAATGGCAGAGGAAAATGTTGTAAATGTTAGTTCACAGGCAGAGTTGCAGGCTGCTTTGGATAATTTTACAGCGGGAACAACGATACAGCTTGCAGAAAATAAAGACTATGGATTAGTATATCTTCGCCCAATAGAGGAAAATACATCTACTACAACAAAGGTCACTTTTAACAGGGCTGAGAACTATGGTAACAATCACTTTCTGTCCGTATTTGAGAATATGACAATCAAGGGCGCTACAGGTGCAACAGTTGGCGCAATAAAAATAGAAGCCGGCATATACATTGATTACCAAGGCTCGATACATTCTCAGACGGCGAAATATAGTCAAATGCGCAGTGCAGTTGAGCTTAAAAATGTTGTTATAGACGGAGTTACCTTTACCGGAGATAATGGGTCAGACGGTAAGACAAGCATATTGAATTTAGATAATAGTATCAAAGTAGATGGACTTACTGTTAAAAATTGCACTGTAAACGATGAAACCGGTCAAGTGAAACTGATACATAGGACAGTTAATCCAAATGAAGAAGCCACATACACATTGAAAAACTCAGAAGACCCAACAGAATATACCATCAGGTACTCGTTGGATAATATAACAGTAAAGGATTGTACTTTTAATGGCGGATATCAATTCATAGAACTCAAACCGACAAATAATTTAACAATCGAGGGAAATACAATAAACAATACAGCAATGCATAATATACTTCTTTCTGCAAGTGGCGGTCAATATTCAGGCATTATTAAAATCGTAGGAAACACCTCAGACGGAGCGAAGGAAAGATTTATAAGAGCAACAGCAATGGGTGATGCAAATGTTATAGTTGAGGATAATAAAATTATAGATTATAAAGGTGCAGATAACGATTTTGTAAAGTTTGACGGAGTAACGGACGGCAGTCCATACAGCATTAAAAATAACACATATGACGGAAGAGATACAGAACTTACAGTCACATCAGGTATGTATCAGCTTTTTGCAACAGACTGGACAACCGATACAGACGCAGGTTATTATACCGCAAATGATACAGACTACGGTATGATGAGATATTTGTTTAAGGTTGAAACAGATGATTATGTTACAGCATATGGAATAAAATACATCAAAACAAGTGCTACTTTAGATGGTGTTACCATTGAAGATGCAGAGACAGGAGAAGCGGTTGAGAAATCGGGTAATGTCAAGGTATTCCATGGCGATATTGTAGGAATTCCACAGGGTACATCAACCGATGGCTCTTACTATGCCGTAGGATATGTAACAACCGCAAGCGGTACAATGTGGTCGCCGATTAAATCAAACAAGATAAACTGGTTACGGAAATTTACGGATTATACACCCGGAGGTGATAAGTAATGAAAGAGAGATATACAACACCCGAAATGGAAGTTATGGAATTTGGAGACACTAATATTCTGACC
>JAFSXU010000043.1 GCA_017443895.1 Clostridia bacterium | reverse complement strand
TATTCCTATGATGATAGGGAATATGGCACCTGCTCAGATTGCCATAAAGCACGGTATGCAGGGCGTTAACGAGAATGTTGTAACAGCTTGCGCATCAGGCTCAAATGCAATAGGTACGGCATTTCGCCATATCCAATACGGCGATAACGATGTAATCGTTGCAGGCGGTGCAGAGGCAACGGTAAGCCGTATTGCGTTTGCAGGCTTTTGTAATATGAAGGCAATGTCTACAAATAACGATGACCCACAGCACGCGTCAAAGCCGTTTGATGCAAACCGTGACGGATTTGTCCTGTCCGAGGGTGCAGGCTTTATGGTGTTGGAGGAGCTTGAACACGCAAAGGCAAGGGGGGCGCATATCATATGCGAAATGGTAGGCTATGGCGCAACAGACGATGCATATCATATAACAAGTCCTATCCCAGGCGGTAAGGGCGGAGCAATGGCAATGAAAAAGGCTATTGAGGACGCTAAAATAACACCTGATAAGATAACATATATAAACGCACACGGTACATCAACAAAGTATAACGACCAATTTGAAACAGAGGCGATTAAAGAGGCCTTGGGCGATGCGGCGTATAAGGTAATGGTAAGCTCAACCAAGTCAATGACAGGTCATATGCTTGGCGCCGCAGGCGGTGTTGAGGCGATAGTTTGCGCAAAGGCTATAGAGGATAGCTTTGTTCCTGCAACTATTAACTACGAAACTCCCGACCCTGACTGTGATTTGGATATTGTTCCAAACGAGGGCAGAAATACACCTGTTAATTATGCAATGTCAAACTCACTGGGCTTTGGCGGACATAATGCAACGGTTTTATTTAAAAAGTACACAGACTAATATTTTTTTCAGAGGACAGTTATTGTCCTCTGAAATTTATATACCTTTTTTTAACCTCAATTAGCCTTGGTGTTAAAAAAGGGCGTATAGGAAAGGAAATACCATGTTAAACGCACAAAAATGTATAGGACATTCCTATAAAAACATTGAACTGTTAAGAACAGCCCTTACGCACAGCTCTTATGCAAATGAGTATAAAATAAAGGATAACGAGCGCCTTGAATTTTTGGGTGATTCGGTGTTAAGTATAATCATAAGCGATTATATTTTTAAAAAGCTCCAAAATGTTAACGAGGGCGACCTTACAAAGTTCAGAGCAACTTTGGTATGCGAGCAGTCCTTGGCGGAGGTTGCCAAAAAGATAAATTTAGGCTCTCTTATACGGCTTGGCAGAGGCGAGGAAAAATCAGGCGGAAGAGAACGGGCATCTGTTGTATCCGATGCCTTTGAGGCGGTGCTTGCCTCAATCTATCTTGATGCAGGCATGGAAACGGCAAGAAAATGGCTTTTAAACCTTATGCAGGATGAGATTGTCGAGGTATTACAGGGTAAGCGCTACGGCGATTATAAAACCATGCTCCAGGAGCGCATACAGCACGGTAATGTCGGCAAGGTAACATACAGGGTTGTAAAGGAGTTTGGCAAGGACCATAACAAGACCTTCGAGGTTGAGGTCTTGGTTGACGGTTTGGTTAAAAATAAAGGTGTGGGAAAGAGTAAAAAGGAGGCGGAGCAAATGGCTGCGCATAAGACTCTTTTGGATTTGGATAAAAATGAGAACATATAACATACCGATTTTTGTACCGCACAGGGGTTGCCCGTTTGATTGCGTGTTTTGTAACCAAAAACGGATTACAGGCACAAATAATGAGGTAACACCACAGACTGTTGATAACACAATAAAAGAATATTTAAAAACCATAAATACAGAGGATGCAAAAATTGAGGTTGCATTTTTCGGAGGCAGCTTTACAGGCATACCGATGTCGGAGCAGACAAGCCTGTTGTCCGTTGCACATAAGTATATACAAATGGGCAAAATTCATGGCATACGCTTATCAACACGCCCCGACTATATAAACCGTGAAATACTTGATAATCTTTTAAAATACGGTGTAACAACCATTGAGCTTGGTGTTCAGTCAATGAGTGATGATGTGCTTTTAGCATCGGGCAGGGGTCATACAAGTAAAGATGTTGTAAATGCGGTAAAAAAAATCAGGGAATATCCGTTTACCTTGGGACTTCAGATGATGACGGGCTTACCACAGGACACATTTGAAAAATCAATCTATACAGCGGAGCAAATTATAAAATTACAGCCTGAGCTTGTGAGACTTTACCCGACGCTTACAATTAAAGATACAGAGCTTGAAAGAATGTATAAAAATAATCTCTATACACCGCAAACGGTCGATGAGGCAGTATTGCTTTGTAAGGAGCTTCTACTAAAATTTGAGGCGGCAAATATCAAGGTTATAAGACTGGGCTTGCAGTCAACAGATGAGATAAGCGAGGGTGGCTCGGTTGTTGCAGGACCTTTGCACAGCTCATTTGGAGAACTTGTCCAAAGTGCGATATACTATGATATAATCTCACAAAAGCTAAAAGATGTAAAAAACAGTGATGTTTTTATCTATGTAGCAAAGGGCGAAATATCAAAAGCAACAGGAAACAGAAAAATGAATTTAGAAAAACTCAAAAACGAGAAGAACATAAACGCAAAAATCTTAGAAGATATAAATTTATCGAAGCGGGAGGTGGTTATAAATGCTGTTAAAAAGGCTCCAAATGCAGGGCTTTAAATCGTTTGCGGATAAGACCGTGCTTGATTTCTCAAACGGCGCAACAGCAGTTGTAGGACCTAACGGAAGCGGTAAAAGTAACATATCCGATGCCATTCGCTGGGTAATCGGCGAAACCCGTGCAAAATCATTAAGAGGCGGTAGTATGCAGGATGTAATCTTTTCGGGGACGGAAACAAGAAAGCAGTTAAACTATGCCGAGGTTAGTCTTGTACTGGACAACTCATCGCATATTTTTCCGCTCGATTATGAAGAGATTGTTGTAACAAGGCGCTTGTACAGGTCCGGTGAGAGCGAGTATATGATAAATAAATCAAAATGCTTGCTCAAAAACATACATGAGCTGTTTATGGACACAGGTCTTGGAAGAAACGGATACTCCATAATCGGACAGGGCAATGTTGCGCAAATATTGTCTACAAAGGCAGAGGACAGACGAAGTCTGTTTGAAGAGGCGGCAGGCGTTTCAAAATATAAATACCGTAAGGACGAGGCTTTAAGAAAGCTCTCGCATACGGAGGAAAATTTAGTCAGAATTAACGATATTGTATCTGAGCTTGAAGGTCAGATAAATCCCCTGAAGCGCCAGTCCGAAAAGGCGAGAAAATACCTTGAATACTACGGCGAATACAAGGATTTGGATATAAATTTAAGCGTTGTAAACCTTGATAAAAACGAGGAGAACAAGGAAAAGGCAAATACTCTTTATAACAGTGTAAATGATGAATTGGCCGCTTTGCGTGAGCAGGAAACAGAAACGGAGTCAAAGATAAATAACCTCTATACCGAAAATAAAAAGCTTGACGAGGTGCAAAGTGAGAAAAACAGCCTCTTGGTCGAGAACGAGGCAAAGGTTTCAAATAATGCCAATGAGATTGCCATTGCCCAAAATAATATCAAAAACAATAATTCAATGCTTTTACGAATTGACGATGAAATAAAGGCTACCCAAGCACGAAACCAAGAACGCCAAGCCCAGATAAAAGAGCTTGAAAAGACCATTGAGGATAAAAACCAAGAAGCGCAGGCTATTCTTGGCAGTTTTGATGAGATTAAGGGCGAGAGTGACGACCTTGACAAACGGCAGCGGGACTTACACGATGAGATTGAAAGGGTAAGGACAGATGCAATTTCAAGCAGAAACTTAGCCGTTTCGCAAAGGGAAAAAATTGCGGGTATCGAGCAGTTAAGAACAAGCTATATTGAGCGCCGTACAACTCTTGAAGCGGAAATACGAAGCTTTAAGGAGGGCATAACCAAGACTCAGGAGGAGATTGACAGAAGCTTTAAGGAGATAAAAGAAAAGAAAGAAAAGCATAAAAAGATTTCTGATAGCGTTGATAAGCAAAACGAAAAAGCGGATAAGTTAAAGAGTGAGTTATCCGATATAAATAGAGAGCTTAATGAATTGCAGGTTGAGTATAACTCAAAGGTTTCGCATAAGCAGATGCTCGAAGCTATGGAAAACAGCTATGAGGGATATGCAAAGAGCGTAAAAGCAGTTTTAAAAGCGCCCGAGCTTAAAACCATATCAATTTACGGTACATTATCAGGTCTTGTAGAGGTTAAGAACGAGTATATAACCGCAATTGAAACGGTGCTTGGAAATGCGTTGCAGAATATCGTTGTAGAAACCGAGAGCGATGCAAAGACTGCCATTGAATATTTAAGAGCAACAAGAGCAGGACGGGCTACATTTTTACCTGTAACATCCGTAAAGGGCAGAAAATTAGACAATATTGATAAAATATCAAAAGAATATGGCTTTATCGGTATTGCAAGCGATCTTGTTGACTCTGATAAAAAATACAGGGGCATAGTCGAGAATTTACTCGGAAAGACAGTCGTTGTAAAGACGATTGACGATGCAATAACGATTAGCAAGAATTTTGGCTATAAGTTCAGGATTGTAACCTTAGAGGGCGATATAACAAATCCGGGCGGTTCAATGACGGGCGGTAGTGTAAATAAGCATACGGGCTTTTTATCCCGATCTGCCGATATTAAAAATCTCGGTAAGGAGATACGCTCTATTTCACAACAAATTGACAGTTCAAACGAAAAAGCTGATAAGCTAAATAAGGATATACAGCTTGTCGAGGATCAGTTATCGTCATATATACCGCTTATGCGTGAGTATGAGGACGAGATTTTAAGGCTTGAAAATACGGTTGAGCATTTAAAGGATAGCCTTTTGCAAACCGACCAAAACGATGCAAGGGCGCAGGAGCTTAATAACCTTGAACAAACAATAAAGGAAACATCTGATGAGGTTGCCCTGCTTTTATCGGCTGTAAGGAAATCGGAAAATGAGGCAGATGCGCTTGATAAGAGGGTATCAGAGCTTGAAGAGGAGTATAACAGAGCTGTAGAGGAAAAGGACGAAAAAGCACAGGGCTTAATGGATAAAACTCTTGAGCTTGCAGGCCTTGAAAATGCGATAAAGACCGCAAAAGCAAGTATTGGAGATATAAATTCGGAAATTGAGCGTGAAACAGGCGAGATTTCGGTAAAGATTGAGGATAAGGAAAGAATACACCGTGATAACGATAATTTGTATACCCTTATCCGCCAAAAAGAGGAGCTGGCAAATTCAATAAAGGAAACCTCCGACACCTTGCGTAATGAGATAAGGGAAATAGACGCCAAAAAGGCTGATATTTCAGATGCACTTTCAAAAATACAGAACTCAAATAAGGATTTAACCGACAGACTGTTAAATTTACAGCAGGAGTTATCCCGTGCCGAGGCAAGACTTGAAAAGCTCTCATCAGAGCGTGAGAATATCATAAACCACTTGTGGGACGAGTACGAGATTACATATTCAGATGCAGTATCGTCACATAAGGAGCTTGAAGATGTAAAAGAGGCGTCGCAAAGACTTACCAAGCTAAAGGGTCAGATAAAGGCTTTGGGCAGTGTAAATGTTGATGCGATTGAGGAGTACAAGGCGATAAAGGAAAGATATGAGTTTTTATCAACCCAAAAAGCCGATCTTGAAAAGTCAAAGGTAAACCTTAATAAGATAATAAACTCCATGGACGACTTAATGCGTGAGCATTTTGACGCACAGTTTAGGGAAATTAACACAGCGTTTGGCGAGGTATTTAAGGAGCTGTTCGGCGGCGGACGGGGAAGATTGTATTTAAGCGAGCCGGATAATGTATTGGAGAGCGGTATCGAAATTGAGGTACAATTACCGGGTAAGGGACTTCAAAACCTGAACCTCTATTCGGGCGGCGAGAAGTCGTTTATAGCGATTGCGCTCTTGTTTGCAATACTTAAAGTCAAGCCGACACCGTTTTGTATACTTGACGAGATTGATGCGGCTTTAGACGATGTAAATGTTTCAAGGTTTGCAACATATCTTAAAAACTATACAGACAGCACACAGTTTATCGTCATAACTCACCGTCGAGGCTCAATGGAGGCGGCAAACATCTTATACGGTGTCACCATGCAGGAAAAGGGCGTTTCAAAGCTGTTATCCTTGCATATTGACGATGTTGAGGACGAGCTTATTCAGTAGTAAAGGAGAGCAGAATGGGATTTTTTGATAAATTAAAGCAAGGACTTACAAAAACCCGTGAGGGAATAGCCGAGCAGATAAATAATGTATTTTCAACCTTTGTCGCTGTTGATGAGGACTTGTTTGAGGAGCTTGAAGAGGCTCTTATAATGGCGGATATTGGTGTGGAAACATCAACATATATAATCGAGCAGTTAAGATACAGGGTAAAGCATAAATTTATAAATGATGCAAACGGCGTAAGAGCAGAGCTTGTCGATGTAATAAGCGATATTTTAGATGGCCAAAATTGTGATATGGACCTGTCAAAAAAACCTGCCGTAATTTTGGTTATAGGCGTAAACGGTGTGGGTAAAACCACAAGCATCGGCAAAATTGCATCGCATTATAAGAGCATGGGTATGCGTGTAATGCTTGCCGCCGCCGATACATTCCGTGCGGCTGCGATTGACCAGCTTGATGTATGGGCACAGCGCTCAGGCTGTGAGATTATAAAGCATGAGGAGAACAGCGATCCTGCCGCTGTGGTATTTGATGCGTGCCATGCGGCAAAGGCAAGGGGCGTTGATGTTCTTATCTGCGATACGGCAGGAAGATTGCATAATAAGAAAAATCTTATGGCAGAGCTTGAAAAGATAAACAGGGTAATATCAAGGGAACTCCCCGACAGCTCTCGTGAGACACTGCTTGTACTTGATGCAACAACAGGTCAAAACGCCGTGTCCCAGGCAAAGCTGTTCGGTGAGGCGGCGGATATTTCGGGTATCGTTTTAACCAAGCTTGACGGAACGGCAAAGGGCGGAATAGTTATCGCCCTTGCAAAGGAGCAGAATTTGCCTGTTAAATTTGTAGGCGTGGGCGAGGGCGTAGACGATTTGCAGGAATTTAATTCACATGATTTTGCAAAGGCATTGTTTGATTGATAAAAAAGAGTGTATGCAATTTTAGTACATACACTCTTTTTTGCTGTAATATAAGCCTGATTTATCCCTTATGAACGGTAGTCGCCGTTAATCTTCACATAATCATATGTAAGGTCGCAACCCCATGCTTTGGCTTTTTCACTGCCCTGCTTTAGGTCGATGTCAATATATATCTCGTCTGAACTCAAAATTTTTGATGCCGTATCCTCCGAAAAGTCAACGCCAGCGCCGTTTTTACAAACTGAAATCTTGCCAAACTCCGATCTTAGAGCCACATCAACACAATTTATATCAAACTCGGCGTCTGCATAGCCTATTGCGCATAAAATTCTGCCCCAGTTTGCGTCCTCGCCAAACATTGCGCATTTGAACAGGGGCGATCTTATAACACTTTTTGCAACGGTTATTGCCGTATCAAGGGACGGTGCGCCACAAACCGTGCATTCAAGCAGCTTTGTTGCGCCCTCGCCGTCTTTTGCAAGCATCTTTGTCATTTCGCTCATAACTATGTATAAGCCCATTTCAAATACCTTGTAATCATCATTTTCAGACACAATTTTATTATTTTTTGCCATGCCGTTTGCCATAATACAAACCATATCATTTGTTGAGGTGTCACCGTCAACGCTAAGGCAGTTATAGGTAATCTTTGTGATTTTGGACAATGCTTTTTGTATCATATCAGATGAAATATCAACATCGGAGGTAATAAAATTAAGCGTAGTTGCCATATTAGGGTGTATCATACCGCTGCCCTTTGCCATTCCGCCTATGTGGCATACTTTATCGCCTATCATAAACTCAACCGAAACCTCTTTTTTTACCGTGTCCGTTGTCATAATTGCAGTTGCCGCACGCTCGTTTCCGTCATATGTAAGACCGCTTGCAAGGTCATGAATACTGTTTTTTATCGGCTCAATCGGCAAAATCTGACCTATAACACCAGTGGACGCAACAATCACCTCATCGGGTGAAATGTTTAGTTCTTGTGCTGTTAAATCACACATCATTTGCGCTTTTTCTACTCCGTCAATATTACAGGTGTTTGCATTTTTCGAGTTTGCAATAACCGCTCTTGCGTGACCATTTGATTTTTTTAGATTTTCCTTTGTAACAAGTATCGGCGCACCCTTAACCTTGTTCTGTGTATAAACGGCGGCGCAGGTGCATAAGGTATCGCTCTTTACAAGACATAAATCATTTTTGTTTTTATCGGGATTTAGTCCGCAGTTTAGTCCGTTTGCCATAAATCCTTTGGACGCGCATACTCCGCCGTCAATATATGTATATCCGTCATAGCTTTGCATATTCTTTTTTCTCCTTGACCATTAAATTATTGAAATTATACCACTTTAAAATTGCAAAGTCAATATAACTAAAAAATGTGGGAAATTATGATGTATCTTGTGTATTGTGAAATTGGTATAAAGACTTGATTTATATGATTTCTGTGTTAAAATAAGAGATATATTTAAATTAGAGGAGATATTTTCTATGTCAGAACTTGTTGCAAAAAACGGAACACTGTATTTAGATAATAAGCAATTTAATTTATATTCAGGCACAATCCATTATTTCAGAGTCCACCATACACAGTGGTATGAGAGGCTGAAAAAACTTCGTGACTGCGGTCTTAACACGGTTGAAACATATATCGCATGGAATGTACACTCAAAATCGGAGGACGAATTTACAATAGATAAAAATTCGGATTTTGTGCGGTTTATTGAGCTTGCAAAAGAATTGGGACTTTATGTTATCGTAAGACCGGGCCCGTATATTTGCGCAGAGTGGGAAATGGGCGGTTTCCCGTCATGGCTTTTAAATGTAGACGGAATAAATTTAAGGCACTATAACGAGCCGTACCTAAAGCATACAAAACGGTATTTTAAGGAAGTAATTGACAGGATAAAGCCGTATTTTATAACCAACGGCGGAAATATAATCGCAATGCAGGTTGAAAATGAATACGGCGGATTTGGCGAGAGGGACACAAAATACCTTGAATGGATAAGGGACACATACAGGGATTTGGGTGTTGATGTACTGCTCTTTACATCTGACGGTAAATGGGACGATTGCCTGGAAATAGGCTGTGTTGACGGTGCCATAATGACCGCAAATTACGGAACGGGTACGGATGAGGCATTTAAAAAACTTGAAGCATTAAGAGCGGGTGAGCCTAAGATGTGTATGGAGTTTTGGAACGGATGGTTTGACCAATGGGGAGTGGAGCATCATACAAGAGAGCCACAGACCGCCATTGATGAGCTAAAGACGATAATAAAATACGGCGGACATTTTAATATCTATATGTTTAGCGGCGGTACAAACTTTGGCTTTTTTAACGGCTCAAACTGTAACCCTGATTTTGAGCCGTGCATTACAAGCTATGACTATGGCGCAGTCCTTACAGAGGACGGAAGAACAACAAAGCAATATACCCTTTTAAAGGAGCTTTTAACAGGCAACGGTGAGTATGAGGATAAGCATAATCATAGGGCATACGGTAAGGTTTGCGAATTTAAAAATACAGATCTGTTTAAGAACAAGGATAAGTTTTCAGATACCGTTACAAGTGATACTCCGCTTACAATGGAGGATATGGGGCAGGCATTTGGATATATTCTCTATGAAATGGATGTTACAGGCAAAAGCGGTATAATAGATTTTGGTGAACCACATGATCGGGCAATGATGTATGCAGATGATGAATATATCGGCACTTATGAGCGTGGGACAGAGTATGATAAGATTTATGTAAGCGATAAGAAAACACTAAAAATCTTTATCGAGAATATGGGCAGAGTAAATTACGGAAAGAGAATTTTTGATAAAAAGGGACTGCTACAAGCCGTTAAAATAGGTGATGACCAAATAAAGGGCTATAAAATAACCTCGTATTCAATGGATAATATACCGGGTGCGAATGTTTTCCAAAAGACAAACAACCCTGCCGTATATGAGGCGGAGTTTGAGGTTGATGAGCCTATGGATACATATTTGCTGCCGTCGGGGTTTAGAAAAGGCATAGCAATAATTAACGGCTTTAATCTTGGCAGATATTGGGCAAAAGGTCCGCAACAGACCTTGTATGTGCCGTCGGGGGTATTGAAAAAGGGTAAAAACAAGCTCCAAATTCTTGATTTATACCCTGTAAATTCGCCGGTTGCCGAGTTTGTTGCAGAACCTGTTTTAGATGTGTTAAGAGAGGAGATTAAATAATATGGGCGCATATTTATTTGTGCATTTTATAGGCAAGGAAAATAACGAAAACTGCGAGCAGGTATATTTCAGCGTATCAAAGGACGGAAAAAAGTGGGAACTTTTAAATTCCAAAAAACCCGTATTAAAGAGCAATATCGGTGAGCGCGGTGTTCGTGATCCGTTTTTGGTAAGGTCGCATGACGGCAAGAAATACTATATTATTGCAACCGATTTGTCGATTTATCATAGGCGAAACCAAACTGATTGCTGGAAAAAATGTACCGAAGAGGGAAGCCGTGACATAATTGTGTGGGAATCAAAGGATTTGGTATCGTGGAGCGAGCCTGAAGCAGTAAAAATAGCACCCGATAATACAGGCTGTGCGTGGGCGCCGGAGGCTACATACGATAAGGATACGGGGAAGTATTTGGTGTATTTTGCATCAAAAACGGCTGATGACAATTACGGATATAACAGAATGTATAGTGCATATACAGACGATTTTAAGAACTTTACCCCTGCAAAAAAATATATAGACCATGCAACCGATGAGGATATTAAAAACGGCAAAGGTGCATCCGATATTGATACGACGATAATCGAGCATAACGGCGTGTATTACAGATTTACAAAAAACGAAACAAAATCCTCCGTTGTAATGGATAGGAGCGAGCATCTCGGGCATGGCTGGGAAAGGGTAAGCACATATAACCTTGATGAGATGGTTGGCTATGAGGGACCTACGATTTTTAAATTCCATAACGAGGATAAATGGTGCTTAATGCTTGACCATTTTGCAGAGAAAAAAGGCTATGAGCCGTTTATAACAGACGATATTACAAAGGGCGTATTTACAAAGAACGGCGAATGTGAGTTTGGCGAAATTTACCGCCATGGCAGTGTCATACCGATAACCGATGCGGAGTATAAAAAGCTGGTAGACACATACGGAAAATAATTATGATTTGGAGATGAATATGGAATTTAAAAAAATAAGATTAGAGGATAAGGAATGGATGGATAAGCTTCTCTTTGAGGAGCATTTATCCGCCTGTGAATTTAGCTTTGGCAATAATTTTATCTGGGGCGAGGGATATGATGTAACCCTGGCTAAATCCCATGGCTGCGGTATTATACAGTACAGTAACGGTACCGATATATGCTATTCCGCCCCGTTTGGAAACGGCGATAAGAGGGCGGTAATATGTGAGCTTATGGAGCTTTGTAAAAATGAGGCAAGGGCGCTTATAATGTATCCGGTGCTTGATGGGCTAAAGGACAAGCTCTATGATTGGTTTCCCGGTATGTTTGATATAAGCGCTGACAGGGATGATTTTGACTATATATATACCTCTAAAAAGCTTATCGAACTAAAGGGCAGAAAGCTAAGCTCAAAGCGAAACCATATCGCCCGTTTTTGTGACGATCCCGACTGGAGCTATGAAAAGATTACAAAGGACAATGTGCGAGAGTGCATAGGTATGGATAAATACTGGCTGTCTGAAAAGTCCGAGATTAACGAAGAGATTGAAATGGAAACGGTTGCTATAAAGAGGACGGTTGAAAATTTTGAGGCGCTTGGTATGGTCGGCGGAATTTTAAGACAGCATGGCAAAATTGTAGCGTTTACAATGGGTGAGAAATTAAATTCCGATACCCTTGTTGTGCATTTTGAAAAGGCGCACGCAGATATTCAGGGCGCATATCCTATGATTTGCAGGCAGTTTGTCCTAAACGAGGGCAAGGACTATACATATATAAACCGCGAAGAGGATACGGGGGATATGGGACTAAGACAGGCAAAATTATCCTATCAGCCCGATATAATCCTTAAAAAATACAGCGTAATAACGAGCAATATCGTAACCGCAGGTAAGAATGATTACGAGGCAATTTTTGATATTTGGCATAAATCCTTTGGCGATGATAAGGAATACTTTGATTTTTATTGGAATAACCGCTTTGACGATAATATGTATGTGATATGGGCGGATAATAAGCCTGTGTCCATGGCAAGTGTTTTAAGCGTGGGTATAATGTGCGATGATGAGGAGATAAGCGCAAAATATATATACGCCGTTGCAACGCACCCTGATTATAGGGAGAGGGGTTATGCAAAGAAAATAATAGACTATATTTACAATAAATTCGGCGAGCCTTTAATTTTGCAAACGGCAGAGGAAAGTCTTGAAAATTATTACGCTAACATGGGCTTTGTAAGCACATTTTCAAAAGCAGATGAGAAGTTTGTAAAAACTAACAGCGACAGTAACGGCATACTGTTTTTGGATATTGAGCCAAAGGAATACACAAAATTAAGGAATAAGCATTTTAATAAAAACGGCTTTGTTGTATGGGACATTGACGCAATAGAATATGCAATGAAAGAAAATGAATTGTGTAACGGCAAAACCGTAAAAATTATGTATTCCGATAACAGCTCAGATATTATAATGTATCGTATAGAGGATAGCATACTAAAAGTAGTTGAAACAACCGCCAAGGGCGAAAAATTAAAGTCGGCACTAAACGCTTTAATGGATAAGCATAATGTGGAAAATGCAGAATATAAAAATAACGGCGGTATGATAAGGTCGGATAAAAAATTTAACTTTGAGGGCTATATAAATTTAACATTGGGCTAATTTAAAAATATGTTGCGATATGATAAAGGCTGATAAAACAATAGTTTAGGAGGGATCATAATGAAAAACTACATCAAAGGCATAATTACAGGAATGATTATCGGAGCGATAATATTCTCCATACCGGCTCTTGCAGATACTATTGAAGCGATGTTTAACGATTTGCGTATCAGCGTAAATGGTATTGATCGGATACAGTGGGACGAGAATATTACCCTTGAAGATGGTGTAAAAACGCCTGCAAGTATACTGTATAACGGCACTACATATCTTCCAATGCGTAAGTTTGGCGAGTTAAGCGGTAACAAAATATACTGGAATGGCGACAGCCGTACAGTAGGTATGACAGGTGCACAGAAAGATATTAAGGTAATAGCTAAAAAGCCGGACAAGAACGGTAATATGTGGGAGTATTACACCTTTAAGGTGAGCGAATATGATAAGCGCAAGGAAGGTACAATGGCACCCTCATATTACAGCGATTTCTATTATCTCGGCGTAAAGGACGAAGCTCGTGGATATGAGCGTGTGTATCGTTTAGCGTGCAGAACAATGAATGTAACGGATAATGAGATATATTTTCTGCGCCAGAATAAGGAGTGGGTCATAAACTCAGGCAAGTATCCCGCTGATTTGGTAAAGCTGTCCTTTGACAATGACGAAAATTCTCAGGACGGTGAGATTATACACACATATTCTCTTATACATACACCGACAGAATCGGTGCTTATTGATAAGAATTATATCTTTATTGCCGGAGATACTCCGTCAATGATGTCATATGGTATGATTGCGGGATTTAATTATTTAGAAAATTCTGATACAAACGGGGACCAATATATTAGCGATGCACATTGGACTGAAATTAGCAATCTACATATAATCAAAAGCGATGCTGAACATATTGTAATCGGTTATAACTTCTATGACAATGGTGGCGGATATAGACCATGCGAGATAACCTTTGATAAAATAAAGAACAAATTTTCAGAACCGACAGTAACGGGAGAAAGAGTTGCACCAAAAGAATAAGAGGTCATGCGATGAAAAACTATATAAATCAATGTTGATATTATGCCACAGCAGCCTATGTTTATCACAAAAAAACGGCTACGGAGATAGGGTTATTATGAGTATTGAGGCTTATGAAAAAAGCATATATGAATGATATTTGCGAAAAAATCAAACAAGGTGAGAAAGCAATTGACTTGGGTAGAACAATGTCCGCCAAGCAGTCAGTTGATAAGCTTAGAAGTAAATAATTATGCTTGTATGTTTTTGCTTGCTCTTGAATAAAAAGCATAGATTTTATGAGTTTTTAATCTAAATGCTAACGATACAGATACAAAAAAGGGGCTGTTACATTAAAAATGCAGACAGTCCCTTTATAGTCTGTAAATAATCATTTGATTTGTCCGACTCCAATATAAATTTGGGTTTATATGTGTACCAATTGAAAAATCGTAAATTGGTATGGTCGTAGGGTTGGGGCTTGCTCCAACCGCATCCAATATGCGATATCGGGGACACGGCAGGAGCAAGCCCCTGCCCTACAATGCATTGGGTTAATATCCCTATAAACCAAAATTTAGTGTAGCAGCCCCATTTTAATTTTAGAGTCTTATGTGTGTTGCCATATGGCAACACAGTTTCAGATTATTTTTGTAATTGACGGCTCAAATTTGCGTTTTAGGTATCTGTCCAAAAAGCAGATTAGCACAAATGATACAATTAAAGCTACAAATCCAAACAGTATACCCGCATTTTCGCTCTCATGCCATTTTATGCCTAATGCATAGCCGATAACAAGCATTATTATGGGAATAATATATACCAAAAATGCCGCTTTTAAAATTTTGGCGTCAGAAAGGTAAACCGATACCGTATCTCCTACCTTTGCATTCGGTTTATTTAAGGCGGATACTACCATATCCTTTGCAGGGCACATACCACAGCTTGCACAAGTTTCACCGCATGCGGTGGAGCGTTGTATTCTTATTTTTGCCATATCCTTTGATAGTTCTTCTACAATTCCTGTCTGATACATATAAACTTACTCCTAAATACAATTCCTTTTTAGTATACGGCATCTTTTGTGTAATTTCAAGTATAAAAGCAAATAAAATATTGTTTTTATAGTAACAAATGTAGGAAAATGCCGAATATTCATTGCATAAAGTCAAATAAAATGCTATAATTAAAATAGTGTGGCTTTAATTAAAACAGTACACATATTTAAGTATTTGAAAGGAAGTAAAATAAATGGCAGCTACATTTAAGGGTGGATATCATGTAGATGATCATAAGTCGCTTACAAATGCAAAACCGACGCAAATGCTTGACGGTTGTGATGTACATATATTTCCGTTAAGACAGCATATCGGCGCACCGCTTACGCCTTGCGTTACGGTTGGCGACTATGTTTATGTAGGACAGAAATTAGCCGACTCTGACCAGTTTGTATCAGCGCCCGTGCATAGCTCCGTTTCGGGAACGGTTATAGATATAAAACAGCATATCCATGACAGCGGAACAATGATTGCATCGGTGTTTGTGGAAAACGACAGAAAATACGAGGTATATAAGGGTTGTGTGCCTCATGACTATAGAAATATGAGCAAGGAAAATGTCCTTGAGCTTATCCGTGATGCAGGAATTGTCGGTATGGGCGGCGCAGGCTTCCCGACCCATGTGAAGTTACAGCCAAACACAAAGGTAACTCATGTGCTTATAAACGGCGCAGAGTGCGAGCCATATATTACATCTGACCATAGATATATGCTTGAGGAGCCTGAAAAAATTATATACGGACTAAAGGTTTGTATGTATGTTTTAGGTCTTAGTGACGGATATATCGGGGTTGAAACAAACAAACAGGACGGCATGGAAAGCCTTAAAAATTCGTCTGAATTTAACGAGCATATACATATTGTGCCGTTAAAGAAAAAGTACCCCCAGGGTGCGGAAAAACAGCTTATTAAGGCAATAACGGGTCGGAATGTGCCGGCAGGAAAATTGCCTGCGGATGCAGGTTGTGTCGTTATAAACGCAACGACTGCCGTTATGATAAGCGAGCTTTTTAAAACCGGTATTCCGCCTGTTATAAAAAATGTGACGGTAAGCGGTGATGCGATAAAAAATCCGTCAAATTTCAAGGTAAGAATAGGTACGCCTGTAAAGGTACTGATAGATAAAGCAGGCGGATTTGTAAGCGAGCCACAGAAGATAATTTCGGGCGGCCCTATGATGGGTATTACACAGTATAATATCGACTATCCCGTTACAAAAACAACATCGTCGGTGCTTGCTATGGTAAAAGCTCCCAAAACCTATGATGAGGACGCGCCGTGTATAAGGTGCGGAAGATGTGTAAGTCATTGTCCCATGCATCTTATGCCTTATAAGATAGCAGATTGCTCAAAGAAGGGTGATGTGGATACGGCAAAGGACTATAACGCCTTAGAGTGTATTGAATGTGGCTTATGCTCATATATTTGCCCTGCGAACAAAAACCTTTTACAGTTTATAAGAATGATAAAGCCTGATGTTATGAAAAAGGTAAGAGGGGAGGCACAAAAAAATGGAAAATAATTTGATTATGTCATCTTCTCCGCATATACATACATCATCAACCATAACAAAAATTATGCTTGATGTGATAATTGCGCTTTTACCTGCAACCTTTGTAGGTGTGTATTTCTTCGGACTAAGAGCTGCATTGGTTGTAATTGTCGCAGTAATGTCAGCGGTATTGTCGGAGTGGGTGTTTGAAAAGGTAACAAAGCGGAAAAACACAGTGTCTGATTTATCGGCAGTTGTAACGGGTCTGCTTTTGGCACTTAATGTGTCGTCACTTGTGCCGTTATGGATGGTAGCGGTAGGCTCGGCATTTGCAATTATTATAGTAAAGCAGATGTTTGGCGGCTTGGGTAAGAACTTTGTAAACCCTGCTCTTGGCGCAAGATGCTTTATGCTTATCGCATGGACGGGTGCTATGACAACCTTTAGCGCACCGCTTGCAGATACGGTAACCTCCGCAACACCGCTTGCAATTATGAAAGACGGAATGGATATGGCGCTTCCGTCAGTCTGGGACTGCATGGTTGGAAATATGTCGGGAACAATAGGCGAGGTATCGGCAATAGCACTTATAATAGGCTTTATATATTTGCTTATCAGACAGGTTGTAAGCATAAAAATCCCTGCAATGTATATCATAACCTTTGCGGTTTTAACATTTTTGTTCGGCAAAAATCCAATGAACGCAGAGTATCTTGTGTATCAGCTCCTAACAGGCGGTTTGCTTTTGGGTGCATTCTTTATGGCAACCGATTATACAACAACACCTACAACAAATTTGGGTATGCTTATCTTTGGTATAGGCTGTGGAGTTTTAACATTCCTTATCCGAAGATTTGGCGGATATCCGGAGGGTGTATCGTTTTCAATCCTGCTTATGAACCTTGTATCGCCTTTGCTTGAAAGATACACCGTTCCAAAATCCTTTGGAAACAGAGGAGGTGTATACCATGGCTAATAAGATAGACATAAAAGAGGTATTAAAGGTAGGACTTATCCTCTTTGCAATTACCGCAATTGCGGCGGCATTATTGGCATTTGTAAACGCCAAAACCGAACCGCTTGTGGAGAAAAATGCCCTTATAAAAGAGCAAAATGCAATGAACAGCGTTATGGAGGGTGCAAAATCATTTGATGAGCTTGAAATTACCTCCGATATTGAGAAAATCGCCACAGAGCTTGGCGGTGAGGTTGAAAAGGCATATATTGCAAAGGATGCAAGCGATAATATTATCGGTACTTGTATCATTACAAAAACCACAGGCTATGATGTTGGAATTGAAACGGTTACAGGCGTTGATATAAATAAAACTGTAACAGGAATTGATATTATTGCAATGAACGAAACGCCGGGGCTTGGCGCAAATGCTAAAAACGATGATTTCAGAGCGCAGTATATAGGAAAAACAGGTACGGTAGGCGTGTCAAAATCATCAGCCGATGATACAAATATACAGGCAATTTCAGGCGCAACAAAGACATCAAACGGTGTAACAAACGGCGTAAATATTGCCCTTTCGGTATCAGAAAATTTATTTAACGGAGGTATAAAATAATGGCAGAAGAGAAGAAAACAATAACCTCCGTATTTATAAACGGACTTATAAAGGAAAACCCGACATTCGTTCAGCTTTTGGGTATGTGCCCGACCTTGGCGGTAACCACAAGTCTTCAAAACGGTCTTGGTATGGGCTTGTCTGCAACGGCGGTTTTGATTTGCTCAAATATGCTTGTTTCAATTTTAAGAAAAATTATCCCCGATAAGGTAAGAATTGCGGCATATATCGTTATAATTGCAACCTTTGTTACGATTATTCAGATGTGCCTTAATGCATTTTTACCCGATCTTGCATCGTCTTTGGGTTTGTTTATACCGCTTATAGTTGTAAACTGTATAATCTTAGCCCGTGCAGAGGCGTTTGCATCAAAGAATAACCCGATACTATCAGCCGTTGACGGTCTTGGTATGGGCTTGGGCTTTACGGGTGCGTTGTGCATAATTTCTGCAATCCGTGAGTTTTTGGGCGCAGGCACAATTTGGGGTATAGAGCTATACGGAACTCATATCGCACCTGCGACAATTATGATTATGGCGCCGGGCGGATTTATCGTGCTTGGACTTTTGGTAGGTACAATAAACTTTATTGTATCAAAGAGAAAGGGGGATAAATAATTATGGTACTTGAGATTGTTTCAATTATATTATCCGCACTTTTAACAGAGAACTTTGTAATGGTCAAGTTCTACGGAATTTGTCCGTTCTTAGGCGTTTCAAAAAAGGTCGAAACGGCTTTGGGTATGGGTATGGCGGTAACATTCGTTATGGCGCTTGCCTCTGCCTTTACATGGATAGTCAATAAATTTTTGCTTATCCCGTTTGACCTTGTGTATTTACAGACTATAGTATTTATCCTGATTATTGCGGGACTGGTACAGTTTGTTGAGATGTTTATGAAAAAATCAATGCCGTCACTCTACAGTGCGCTTGGAATTTACCTACCGCTTATAACTACAAACTGTGCGGTTTTGGGTGTAACGCTCTTGAATGTACAGAATTACCCCGATAGCTTTATATACTCACTTCTTTACGGTGTTTTTGCGGCACTGGGCTTCACTTTGGCGATAGTGCTAATGGCAGGAATACGGGAGAATTTGGACGAGGAAAGAGTCCCCGAAAGTTTTAGAGGCTTTCCCATAACTCTTATAAGTGCAGGACTTATGGCTATTGCATTTATGGGATTTTCGGGATTTTCAATCTGAGAGAGGAATGGAGATTATTATTATGGATATTTCAAATATAATAATTGCCGTATGTGTTGTCGGCGGTACAGGCCTTTTGTTTGGAATACTGCTTGCTGTTGCATCGTTTGTGTTTGAGGTAAAAAAAGACGAGCGAGTTGAAAAAATTTTAGCAGTATTACCGGGTGCAAACTGTGGCTCCTGCGGATACGCAGGCTGTGGCGCATATGCCGAGGCTGTAGCAGGTGAAACGGCACCTGTAAACGGCTGTACGGTAGGAAAGGCAAAGGTAGCTTCACAAATTGCAGACATTATGGGCGTGGCAGATGCAGGAGCTGTTGAAGAGGTTGTGGCAAGAGTGCATTGCGGCGGCGATAAGGCATCGGCTGTTTATAAATACGAGTATTCGGGAATTTTAGACTGCGTTGCCGCATCAAAGATTGCAGGCGGTGCAAAAAAATGCCTCAGCGGTTGCTTAGGCTTGGGAAGCTGTAAAGCTGCTTGTCCGTTTGATGCAATAAATATCGAAAACGGCGTTGCGGTGGTTGATGAAGAAAAGTGCCAGGCCTGCGGTAAGTGCGTAAGAACCTGCCCGAAAGGTCTAATTGAGCTTATCCCCAAAAAGAGCAAGGTATGGGTTGGCTGTTCCAACCCCGAACAGGGTAAGTTTGTGAACCAGTACTGCAAAAAAGGCTGTATCGGCTGTAAAATCTGCGAAAAGGCGTGTCCGTTTGATGCAATCCATGTTGTTGACAACCATGCAATCATTGACTACAGTAAATGTAAGAGCTGTGGCTTGTGTGCAAAAAAATGCCCTCGTGGCGTGATACATATAAAGCAAAAACCGGCTCAGCCTGCAACAGAGAATAAGGAATTGGTATGAAAAAGATAGCATTTGTAATGGCACTGGCACTGCTTGTTGCATTTTCGGTATCTGTAAATGCGTATGAGCTAAAAAGCATAACACCCGAATTTCAGCTTGCCCGTGGATATGGGCAAACAAACCACAAATATGAAAAGGTTTATAAATATATTGATAACTCATTGCATTATTACAATGTGGAATGTACAAACTGCGACGATGTGGCAAGCTCCGCAAGGGAGGCACATAAAAGCGACAGTAGCAGTGATATTTTTATAAACCTTCATGATCCGCTTTCACATATTAAGGTCGGAATGTGTAAATACTGTGAGGAACGATTTGTTATAGACGAGGAACACACCTTTGTAACAAATACCGTTCCCATAAACGCCGATAAAATTAACCATTACCGTGAAGAAAAATGTAAAAAATGCGGATATGTAAAAAGCACGGTTTTGGAAAAACATACCTACCGAAACGGAGTATGCCGTGAATGCGGATATATAAACGATAATAATATCGTAAAAGGCGACGGAGTATGCGAAAAGTATTTAAACCGTGAGGATAAGATATACCTAAACTGTCCCGATTGCGGTGCGTATGAATGTGAGGTCGTATCGGAAAGAGTGGTAAAAAGAAAGGTATATAACAATCAGTCAATTTACCATACACGGGTAAAGTGCAGTGTTTGCGGGAATGAATACTACAACAAATGCTATTTAAAATAAGCTCAGACTGTCGAAAAACTGCCCGGACCGCACAAAACTTAAATAATACATTTTGCATCTCTATCTGAATTATTACCATAAATAACACTGCCATTTTTGTAAAAAAAGGCAGTGTTATGTGCTTTTTGCTCAAATAAACCCTGCCGTACCATCGTAGGGCTACGGGTTCATTTTCACAAAATCTGCTTTGTTTTTCAACCGTCCGGAACTGTCAAGAAATTGGCAGTTCTTTTTTTGTTCTAAAAAGTAATCGGAAATAATATTATAAAGCATGTACAAGATATGAGGAGGATTAAAATGTATGTTTCAAATTGTGTGAAAAAAATAGCGACCAATAAAATTTTAGACTATATCCCCGATAATATACGGCGGTATATGTATAGCATAAATATGGATAATGTATACCAGATACATTTGTCCTATGACAAGCCCGTGTATATAAATTCGGGCGCAGGTACATTTTTTATAAGTCGTCACGGAGTTTTAACGGATAATGTATCCGAGTCGGTTTTTGTAACAAAAAAGGATATGGAAACTGCGATTGAGCTTATAAGTGAAGCGTCAATGTATGCTGTTAAAAATGAGCTTGTACAGGGATTTATAACGGTAAACGGCGGAAACAGAATAGGTATTTGCGGAACAGGTGTTATAAAAAGGGGCGAGGTAAGCTATATAAAGGATATATCGTCGCTAAATTACAGGCTTGCAAATGAGGTTGTGGGAGTTTCTGACAAGGTGCTCAATTTTATAACCGACGGAATTGAAATAAAAAATACCCTCATCATATCCCCACCGGGTGCAGGAAAAACAACAATGCTAAGGGATATTGCAAGAAACCTATCCGAGCTTGGTTTTTCGGTATGCGTGGTCGATGAAAGGTTTGAGCTTGCGTCAATGCATGAGGGAAAAAGCGCCTTTGATTTAGGTGTGTCAACAGATGTGATTTCAGGTATACCAAAGCACATGGCAATGTCAATGGTGCTAAGGTCAATGTCGCCCCAGGTCATAATTACAGACGAGCTTGGAACTGAACAAGACACAGAGGCGGTTTTAAAAATGCAAAGGTGCGGAGTGGCTGTAATTGCGTCAATGCACGGAAGTGAGAGCTTAGAAAACGATACTCGTAAAATCTTAGGTTGCTTTGATGTTATCATAAATATGAGCAAGAAAAACGGCGTGGGTACGGTTGAGGAGGTAACAATTATTTGATACGGATAGTTGGTGCGGTTTTGGTGTTTGGCGCGTCTTGTGCTTTGGGTCTGTTTGTGGATAAATTTATAAAGGAACGGTATAAAAGTTTATGCTATATTCATGATGCACTATCCTATCTTGCAATAAATATTTCGTCATTTGATATGCAGTTGAAAAAAGCGCTTATAAATGCGGATAAATCTCTTGTGCGTGAGGATATATTTTGTGAGATTGCTAAAAGTATGGAAACGCTTGGTATAAAAAAAGCATGGAAAAAGACATTTTTGGATAATAAAAGCAGACTGTGTTTAAAAGACAACGATATAAATGCAATTTTGCCCCTTGCAAACACCTTGGGTACGCTGGATAGGGACAGTGAAATACGGTGTATAAACGGTATTATACAAAGCCTCGATGTTCTGGCGATAGAGGCAAAGCGGGATTGTGAAATTAAAGGCGGACTGTATAAAAAGTGCTCGGTTTTATTAGGGCTTTTGATAGTTATTATGCTAATGTGAGGTTAAAAATGAATGTTGATTTAATATTTCAGGTGGCAGGTGTAGGGATAGTTGTGGCGGTAATAAATCAGCTTTTATCCCGTGCCGGCAGGGACGAGCAAGCGTTGCTTGTAACGATTGCAGGTTTGGTGGTTGTACTGTTTTTGCTGACGGAGGAGATAAGCGATTTATTCAATAACATAAAGCAGATTTTCGGGCTATGAACGAGGCATTTAAAATTGTAGCGTATGCAATATGCGGCGGAGTGCTTACGGTGTTTTTAAACAGCTACAGAAAAGAGTATGCACTAATCTGCGCAATGGTAACATGTATATTGATATTATCAACCGTAGTTACTATGCTAAGCGGTTTGGTATCAAAAATGTATGAGTTATCAAATATTGCATCATTGCGCCTTGACTACATAACGCTTATTATCCGTGCTGTCGGGATTGCGTATCTTATGGAATTTGCCTGTGAGCTTTTAAAGGACTCAGGTGCAGGGGCGATAGCAAAAAAGGTTGAGCTTACGGGGAAAATCATAATACTGTATATGGCGTTTCCGATAATTACCGAGTTTATGGAGGTGTGTATAAATGCGATTAACAGTATGTAGTATTATGCTGTTTTTAATACTCCTTATCCCGTCAAAAACCCTTGCATATACCGCACCAAAAATTTCAGATACTCCCATATTTAACGAAACGGTTGAAGATGTTACAAGCGGAAGGTTTTCACTAAACCCAATATCCTTAATAAACCGCTTTGGCGAGCTTTTAACCAATGAGATAAAAAACAGTATCGGCTATGTAATAACAATTATTTTTATTGCGCTTATATCGGGAAGTGTTAAAGTACTATCGGACAGTTTTAGCAATGAAACATCAAAGACGGTCGAATTTATATCGTTTTGCGTTATGAGTGCTCTCTCACTTAAATGCTTTACTATGTCCATGGGCTATGCAAATGATGTTGTCGGTGCGGTATCGGCATTTGTAAATAAATTAACGCCTGTATTTATTATGACATTGTTTGCCTGCGGAAGCGTGGTTTTAGGCTCTGCCTTTTCGCCTGTGTTATCTGCAACGGTGTATGTAATAAGCTTTGTAATAGAAAAATGCTTGGTCCCAATGATAACCTTTAGTGCCGTTTTGTCTGTTGTAGGCAATATAAATGACAGGGTGGGGGTAACAAATCTGTGCCGTGTTTTAAAGTCGCTTACAAAATGGATTATGGTAGCGCTTATAACCTTATTTACCACCATAACCGCACTGTACGGAGTAAGTGCGCCGTCGCTTGATGCCCTTAGCGCAAAGGCAATAAAATTTGCCGTAGGCTCTACTGTGCCGATAGTCGGAAACTTTTTATCGGATTCTTTAGATACAGTGCTAAGCGGTACAAGACTTGTTAAAAATGCGGTCGGGGTATCGGGAATTATAACTATGTGCGTTATATGCCTTGTCCCGATACTGAAGGTATTTGTTATCCAGCTTGTTCTAAAGGCAGGCGCAGCACTTTGCGAGCCTGTAGCGGATAAAAAAATATCTGCAATGCTTTGGGAGGTCTCGGACTCAATTTTACTGATTTTTGCGGTGCTTGTTATGATGATGGTAATGCTTATGATAGATATAGGAATAATTTTAGCTGTAACGGGGTTTTAGATTATGAAATCGTATATTTTAACAATAACAGTAACCATAGTCCTGTCCGCATTTGCAACTTATATGTCCCCAAAAGACTGGGCAAAGTACATACGGCTTATCTGCGGACTTGTTATAATAACATCTCTTATAATGCCTATAATGAGTTTACTAAAAACGGATTTTGGCTTGCACCTAAATGATAACATGGAGGTATCGGAGTATGAAAATCTATACTCTGAGCTTGTTTTAGATGATTTAGAGGGGCGTATATGTGATGATATAAAAACAAGAGTAAAAAGTGAATTTGGCTATGATATAGATGTTAGCGTATCACTTTCGGTAAATGATAATAACGAGATTGAAAAGGTGGAGCAAATCAGAATAATCAGGGGACATATAAATGATGCCATAAGGCAAAGACTATACGAAATTTACGGAGCGCAAGTGGTAGAATGAATGAAAAAAACAAACTTGAATTAAAGAAATTAGTCCAAAACAAGCATATAAGGCTTTTAATTATAATATTTATAATTGGTATAACTCTTATGGTAGCTTTTCAAGGTCAGGAAAATGATAAGAGTGTACAAACTGATAAAGAGATAAATGATGTGGTTGATGATGAGAAAAGATTAAGCGATATTTTATCTCAAATTGAAGGTGTCGGAGATGTGTCGGTTATGATAACCTATTACGAAACCGTAAGGAAGGATATTGCATATGAAACCAAGACAAACAGTATGGGGAATAATGACAGGAGTGAGGAGAGTGAGGATAAAAAAGCAGTTATGAGTGACGGTAAGCCTATGATTATAAAGGAGACATATCCGAGGGTGAAAGGTGTGATAGTAACAGCTTCGGGCGCTGATGATGTGCATGTAAAAAGTGCAATTTCAAGAGCTGTTACGGCGGTTTTAGATGTAAGTGCGCATAGAGTATGTATTTATAAAAAGGAGGACTGAATTTATGATGGTGTTAAAGAAAAAGGAGCTTGTGGCAGGAATGCTTGTAATCCTGATAGGAGTGGCAGGGTATCTGAACTGGTCGTATCAGGACACAATACGGGTAAATGACGGCGATAGCTATATAGAAACGGGCAAGAAATTGGGTGAGGCGCAGTTTGTAAGTAATGTTGAGGAGGTTACGGATGAAAATACGGAGGAAGCAGAAGAAACTGCATCCGATGCTGCCAATGTCGAGGAGGTAAAAGACACAGACGGCAACTACTTTGAAAATGCAAGGTTAGAGCGTGAGGAGGCAAGGTCAAAGGCGCTTGAAATATTAAACCAGACTGCCGCAAATGAGAGCTTTGACGAAGATGTGAGGAAAAAAGCGGGCGATAAGATTATACAGACCGCCGATAATGTTGAAAAGGAAACAGAAATTGAGAGCCTTGCACAGTCAAAGGGCTATGACTTGGTTTGTGCATACATAAGTGACGATGTTGCAAATATATCGGTTAAAAAGGACGGTTTTTCGGAAAATGATGTAACGGTATTATGTGAGATTGTCGCATCTCAGACACATATGCCGATGAATTGCATTCGCATAATAGAGGTAAAATAAAATAGGCTGTTGCACTAAATTTTGGTTTAGCGTATCATTTAAAAAATCGTAAATTGGTGTGGGTTGTAGGGTTGGGGCTTGCTCCAACCTTTCCAAATATGCGTTATCGGGGATACGGCAGGAGCAAGCCCCTGCCCTACAATAACAATACCCATTAACACACATAAATCAAAATTTACCCCCAACCGCCATATTATAGAAAAATCGGAGATTTTTCCACCATAATTATTCATTATTCATCATTCATTATTCATTTAATCAAAATTACCCCGCTAAACCAAAATTTATATCCAAAACGGATAAATCAAAAATATTATTTCTTAGACAATACAGGGCTGTATGCATTTTTAACGCAACAGCCCCTCTTTACTATTTATTTGTTTCTAAATATTTCAAAGCCTCTATTGTGTCCCAAACAAAACATTCATCGCCAACCGATTCAACAAATCCGTCACGGATCATCATATCCATTACATGCTGTTGAACACCGCAGAACATCGGCCGGATTTGTGAGTCACGAAACTCGTTTACCAAATCCTCCATTTCGATTATTGCGCTCTGGTCAATGGTGGGTACGCCAAGCATTGAGAATATTACCGCATCGTATTCGCCTGCCTCGTATAATGCCTTTGTAAGTATCTCCTGTGTACCGAAAAACATTGGTCCTGACATATATACAACAAGTGTGTTTTTGTGATTACCGTTTATGCCCTTACCGATAAGGCGGTTAGGGTCAACTCTGCTTATTGAAACTCTTAAATGTGTGCTTTTGATTACAAAGAATACCATTGCAAATATAACGCCTACCGCTATTGCAATTGTAAGGTCAAATACGACCGTTGCGCACATGGTAACCAAAAACATTCCGATTGAGGTCTTTATTTTGTTTTTAAAAATTCTTTTTATTGCCTCCCAGTCGTTCATGCGCCATGCCGTAACCATAAGCACGCCTGCAAGTGCCGATAACGGTATTCTGCCCATAACAGAGCCAAGTAAGAACATTGACAGTATAAGTGTTATTGAGTGGAAAACCGATACCAGTCTTGTCCTGCCGCCTGCCTTTATTGCAACCGATGTTCTTGCAATAGCCGCCGTTGCAGGAATACCGCCAAAGAGCGGTATTATGATGTTTCCTATACCCTGCGCCATAAGCTCACGGGTTGCATCAAGCTTTTCATGCTTCATTTTGCCTGCCGAGGCACCGCACAGGAGTGACTCTATCATACCAAGTATCGCAATAGATACAGCAGGCAGAATAAGGTGGTTTATCTGACTTACAGGAATACCTGTAAACAGCAGACTGTTCTTTGTTATAAGCGTTTTTGGAATGTCTCCAACTTCTTTTACAACAGGAGTTTTAAACATTACCATATTGATTATAAGAACGATTACAATTGATGCAAGGGACGAGGGGATAATGGATTGTAGCTTTTTAGGATATATTACAATAATCAAAACCACTATAATTCCGAATATCATTGTCCATAAATCGGGCGAGAACCCAAGCTGTGTATACGATATAAGCTTTCTTATTGCATCTGCACCCTCTGAATGTGTGCCGAAAAAATTATCAATCTGTCCTAAGGCGATTATAATTGCAATTCCCGATGTAAAGCCTGTTATAACAGGCTGAGGTATAAACGAAACTAACTTTCCTGCCTTTAGCACGGCTGCAATTATTATAACGATACCTGCAAGCAGGCCTGCCGTTAAGACTCCGCCCATGCCGTACTGTGCCGATAATGACACAAGAATAGTTGCCATAGCTCCCGTAGGTCCTGAAATCTGATATGAGGCACCGCCCAAAAATCCGATGAAAATACCTGCAAAAATTGCCGTTATAAGTCCCGATGCCGCATCTGCGCCCGAGGACACGCCAAATGCTAAGGCAAGCGGAAGGGCAACTGCAGCCACGGTTAAGCCTGCCATAATATCTGCGGACAGTGCTTTTCCATTATAACCACGAAATTCCGTTTTTAAATCCCATATGTATTTTTTTATCATAGCTAAATCCCTCTCATAAATAGTTATATAGCCTAATTGTATCAGTAATATCGCTTTTGTTCAATTACAAAAAAATATCATATATATAACTTTTTATTTAAAACGAATAATGGGTAATAAAATCACTAAAAAAGTCTAATAAAAACAAAAGAAAATGTTGTATAATGATAATATACACAACTTGTAGAGAGGAATACATTATGAAAAGTAAGATATTAAAGAAAATACTTGGTTTTAGTGTGTGCGGAGCAATGATGATGAGCGTATGCCCGAACACGCTTGCCCAAAATACATATTCGGGAAAGATAACAGGGCTTGTACCGGGCTACTACAATATTGAGGCGACATATGAAAATTCATCGGTTGACGGGGAATGTTATATGTGGGCAAAATCATCAGGCTCAACAACGGGTATGAGCGCACTGCCAAAAAGCACCGAAACAAGCGGACAGGATATTGTTGTAAGGAGCGTGTACACAGCCGACGGCGAGATTGAGTACGGCTTGTATAATGACGGCACAGGGGATGCATCAATAAGCAATGTAAAGGCTGTTTCAACATCGGAGTATGAATTTTTAAACGGCGGTGATATTTCAGAGTATACCATTATAAACGACAAGGGCGGTAAATACTATGATTTGTCGGGAAATGAAGTAAACCCGATTGAGTATTTGGCATCCATGGGTATGAATTCATGCCGTATCCGTTTGTCAAACACACCGGGCAAGGGGCATGGTGACGGAACATATTATTTACCAGAAGGCTATCAGGACGAGCAAGACTGCCTAAACCTTGCAAAAGAGGCAAAGGCAAACGGTATGGATATAGTCTTTACATTTAACTATTCCGATTACTGGTCAAACGGCGAAAGACAGAGAATACCAAGCGATTGGGTATCGGAAATTAAAACAAAGCTGGGCTATGATATTGAGAGCCTTTCATTCCTAAAGTCAATGACAGCTTCACAGAAGTCTGAAATCATATCCGCGCTTTCTGATTGCGTGTACAATTACACAAAGTCCGTTATGACAAAGCTGAAGGAGCAGGGAACATTACCTGAGTATGTGTCATTGGGTAATGAGATAAACGGCGGTATGTTTATGCCGTTTGCAGGTAGCTTTGGCGCATTTTTCAACACATCAACATACGGAATTGAGTATGAGTCAAACGATAAAAATGTTTGGTATGATGCAAATTTTGGCGCACTTGCAACAATCTTAAACCGTGGCTATGATGCGGTAAAGGAGGTGTCGGATAACAAGACGCAGGTAATTATGCATCTTGCAAGCGACGGCAATTTCCAGTATTCAAATGCAGGAAACCATAAATGGTGGTATGATGCATATAAAAATGCGGGCGGAAAATGGGATGTAACAGGAATTTCGTATTATCCGTCATGGACAGTACAGACCGCATCTGTATGTAAAGACAGAGTAAATGAATTATCAAGCCTTTACGATAAGCCCGTAATGATAATGGAGGTTGGCTATAACTGGACTGATAAGAAAAAGGACGGATATGACGGTCAGCTCTTTAATATTGACGCATATAAGGAAATTTATCCCGATACACAGTCGGGACATAAGGGCTTTATGGCGGAGTTTATAAACTATATGAAACTTTCGGCTAACTGTCTTGGAATACTTTATTGGGATCCGTTAAAAATCCATGTAGAGGATAAATACGGCAATAACCTTGTAGGCTGGGCGATATCGGAAAACGGGGATTATGTACAGTCAAATGTAGTTGAGAATACCACATTGTTTGATTTTATGGGAAAGGCAATATCAAGTGTAGGACTGTATAAGGAAACTCAAAATGCCATAAGAACAGTAGAGCTTCCCAAAGCCACAACGCTTTATGAGCGTGGAATTGATACTGCTTGGAGTAATGCCGATATAGAGGATTGGAAATTAAACGGTAATTCGCTTGCAATTCCGACAATAAATTCAACCTACGGCTTGTATGCGGATAATAATATGACGGGCAGTGTGACAAAGACCTTTGATGTATCTGATAATGCGCTTGTTACATATGAGACTGATTTCTATGTCGCAAGCAGTACCGGAAGAACTACAAACTATGCATATATTAAGCTGGGCGATAAACTCACAATTGGCTATAATGGCACATATAGTATGTTCTATAGCTTGGACGGCGGTGCAACATACAGTCAAAATGCCATAAAAACAGGCTGTAACGGTAAAACAACAAGCATTAAAGCAGTCATAAATTCAAAAACCGATACACTTGTAAGTTTGCTTGTTGACGGAACAGAGGTGTTAAAGGATACGGAGCTTGGCGAGGGTAGTCTTGGCAGTGTTTCAATGGGCTTTGTAAGAGGTGGCAGTGTGAGCTGGACAGTGCAGTATGCAATACCGAAAATTTGTGTAACTCAAACCTTGCTATCAAGTGATAATGTGTTAGAGCCAACGCCTCAGTATAAGGATAAGGTAAAGATAACACAGAATACAAATGATAATGTAATAGCGATAAATGTTACACCTATAAACGGCGCAAGTATGAGCGCAAAAGATGTTATTTTATATGTAGCAACATATGACGATGACGGAGGGCTTAATGATGTAGTTGTTAAAAACGGCGCAGATAATGACGGAAAAATCAAGGTAGATGCAACGGTACCTTTGGGTACACACAAGCTGATGCTTTGGGATTCTTCCCAGACGCCTATCGCAAAGGTGGCACAGTAGGAATGTAACCGAAATAAAGTATGAACAAACAAAACTCACCCGACGGTGTATGTGTATACTCCGAGTGGTGAGTTTTGCGTTCTTAGCTAAATACAATAGCCTAAAACGGATTCAGGCATGATCGTGTCTTGGCACCTTATCCTTAAATAAAAGATTGATTGACCACAAGCCAGCAATGCCGACAATTACAAAGACTATCCTTGCAAGTACGGATAATTGTCCGCCTAAGATTGAGCCGACAAGGTCAAAACTGAACAGGCCTATTAAAAGCCAGTTTATTGCACCGAGAATAACCAAAATCAATGCAGTGTTGTTCATTCCATTGCTATTCATTAAGAATCAACTCCTTTTTGTAAATTTACACATTTAGTATTTACATTGAGAATATAAATAATTCAGGAAAAATTTTCAAAAAATGAGGTGCTAAAAATGCGGAATTTGTTTTTGTATGTGATAGTGGTTATGATAATTGCAACAATTGGCACGGTCTTTTATTTGTTTGCGGACGAGAGCGTAAACAAAGCAAATCATGAATTTTTAGCAAAGTTCGGGGTAGAAGTTCAAAAACGGCCCATAGAGGTTGAGGAAATAAATATTCCTCTGCCGTTTGATAATGTATATACAGAATATAATAAACTTCAAATTAAGGCAGGCTTAGACCTTTTGCCGTATGAGGGCAGGCGTGCAATACGGTATACATACGAGGTTTTAAATTTTCCGTATGCAGTTGATGATACTGTTTATGCAAATGTGATATGTGTGGATAATGAGCCTGTGGGCGGAGATATTATGACGGTATCAATAAACGGTTTTATGGAGGATCTGGGCTACATAAAAAGAATTAAAAAATAAGCGGATTTTAATTTATCCGCTTGACTAAAGCGTGAAAAAAACATATAATAAACTGTAAGAAAAAATAAGCATAGGAGGCAATGTTGTCAAGCTAAGTTAATAGGACTCGTCAGCCGCCATGAGTGGCGTCAGCCGAGTTGCCGAAAGCATATGATAGGTTGGCAATGTCAGGATAGGAGGGGATATTTAGTGCAGGAAACAATAGAAAAGATAGAAGCAATGCTTGTGCTAAAGCAATACTCGAATTTAAGAGCTTTCTTATGCGAAATGAACGAGGCGGATATTGCTCAGATATTTGCCGAAATGTCTGATGAGAAAATACCGATACTTTTTAGATTATTACCAAAAGATGTGGCGGCAGAAACCTTTTCCATGATGGATACCGACCAGCAGGGACTTTTGATAAAGGGCTTTTCCGACAGTGAAATCAAGGAAGTGTTTGATGAACTGTATGTCGATGATGCGGCGGATATTGTAGAGGAAATGCCTGCAAATGTGGTAAAGCGTATTTTGAAAAATACCGATCCAAAGACAAGGCGTATGATAAACGAGATTTTAAAATATCCCGAGGACAGCGCAGGAAGTCTTATGAATACAGAGTATATCAGTCTGCGCCCGAATATGACGGTTGAGGAGGCAATAAAGCGTATAAGGCGTGTCATATCCGATGCAGAAACGGTATACACCTGCTTTGTAACAAAGGACGACAGAAAGCTCTTAGGTCTTATTTCCATAAAAACCTTGCTCCTCTCAAATAAGGACGAGCGTATAAAGGATATAATGGATAATACCGATGTGTATGTCCATACGCATGATGATAAGGAGGATGTTGCAAAGGCGGTAAATAAATACGACCTTGTTACTATACCCGTTGTTGATGATGAGATGAGGCTTGTGGGAATTGTAACATTTGACGATGCGATTGATGTTATGCAGGAGGAAACAACTGAGGATATCGAGATGATGGCGGCTATTGCACCGCATGAAGAATCGTATTTTAAAATGTCGGATATACACCATGCAAGGAACAGAATAATATGGCTTTTGGTGCTTATGCTCTCCGCGGCAATAACAGGGCATATAATTGCAAATTATGAGGCGGCATTTGCAACCGAGGCGATTTTGGTATCGTTTATACCCATGCTTATGGGTACGGGCGGAAACTGCGGTTCACAGTCGGCAACGCTTATTATACGAGGTATGTCGGTTGACGATATAAAATTAAGGGATTTCTTTAAAGTGTTGTGGAAAGAACTGAGGGTATCGGCACTTATGAGTGCGGTATTGGGCGCGGTAAACGCAATACGGATAATTATTCAGTACCATGACTATACGCTGGCGTTGGTTGTAAGCTTATCAATTATAGGAACTGTGGTAATGTCCCAGCTGATAGGCTGTATGCTCCCAATGCTTGCAAAACGGCTTAAAATGGATCCTGCCGTTATGGCGGCACCGCTTATAACGACAATAGTTGACGCAGGTTCTATAATAATATATTTTTCAATAGCGACTAAGTTTTTTAATATAGGTTAAATTACGGTAGAGGACAAAAAATGGGTAAGGATATAGATATTTTTGAAAAACTAAAGACTGTTTTGCCCGATGACAAAATGTTTCAGGACTTGTCAGAGGTGTTTAAGGTTTTCAGTGACAGTACAAGGATAAAAATATTGTGGGCATTGTTTGACACGGAGCTGAGCGTGGGGGAGATCTGCGATCAAATATCAATGAGCCCGTCTGCCGTTTCGCATCAGTTAAGAACCTTAAAACAGGCAAGACTGGTTAAGTTCCGCCGTGACGGGAAACAGACTATATATTCGCTTGATGATGAACATGTAAAAACAATCATAGAGCAGGTATTGATCCACATAAACGAATAATGTTGAACGATAAATTTTGGTTTATGGTACCAATTAGGTTATGGTAAATGGGTATGGATTTGTAGGGGCGGCTATCAGCCGCCCGCTGTTATCGGTATATTATACGGTATAAACGGGCGGATAATATCCGCCCCTACTTTTCGGTAAATTTTGGTTTAGCGTACCATTGCAAAATCGTAAATTGGTATGGTCGTAGGGGCAGGTCTCTGCGCCTGCCCGTATCTCCGATAACGCATATTGGGAACGGGAGGGCATGGAAACCCTCCCCTACAAATTTCGATACCATTATTCGTACCATAAACCAAAATTTACGCACATACAAAAAAGGTGCTGTCAAAAGACAACACCTTTTAAAATACTTAGTTTTTAGAATTCAGATAATCCGTAATTCTTATAACCTCAATACCTGCAAGCATTACAATACCTGTTCCGTGAGTATCGTTAAGATTCCAGCCAAGCTCATACTTATAATAATCGGGTATGAATGAGAACTCACTGCCTCGGCATACACCGTAAACATTGCCTGCGCCGTCAACTGATGTTTTTGCAAGAGCCTCCCAGCCCTTGAAAATAGCTTTTACATATTTTGCAGGCTCCTTTAACCAGCCAAAGCGTACACCCCTTGAAAAAGCATATATAAACATTGATGTACAGGATGTTTCGGGATATGATTCGTGGTCTGTTATAACCTGATGCCACATTCCCTTATCGTCTTGAAGGTCAACATATGCACTGCAAAGCTCGTTTAAAAACTCCAATAATGCAGGACGCTTCGGATGATCCTCGGGTAACTTTTCCAAAAGCTCGGTCATGGAGAATACAACCCAGCCGTTACCTCTGCCCCAAGGCACACCTGTCATTGAATTATATTTAAAGTCATATACATGCGACATTATATGCTGATCCTCCATATAGAGCATATCCTTGAACGCAAGGAACTGGTTTGCTGCATCGTCTGCGTACTTAATATCGCCTGTAAATTCATAGTACCTTGTAAGGAACGGAACACTCATATATAAATCGTCTGCCCACATTGTCTGGTTGTGGAATGAATGCATCATATCCTTACGGTAGAAAGCGCCTGACGGTAATCTGTCCTGCTTGTTATAGATGTAATCACCTACATAGTCTGCCACAAACTTAACATTATCAAGACCTAAATACTTGTGTACTTCAAGCATCATTGATGCGAATGAGCCACAGTCATCAAGCGAGTCGATAGAAGTTAAAAGATTGTGTATTGCGGTTGCGCCACCGTATTGCTCCTTATCCCAAAGCGCATATTCAAGCGTATCACAGCAAAGCTGTACATGGTCTTTTAAGTATTTCTTTAAATCCTCATTTTCAGTTATCAGAGCCGTATGTAAAAGGCCGTACATCGTAACACCGAGCGGATAATTCCAGCGTCCGAATAATGTGTTTTCGTTATAAGGTCTTACAGAAGTTTTTGGAGCGTCAAGCTTCCAATAAGTTTTAGGTTCACCTATAACATGGTGCATATCAGATGCTATATCCCAAGGGAAGTTAAAATCCAAATCAAAAGGACCTATGTACATCCACGCATCGGGCGCACCCTTAACTCTTGCCGCGCTTACAAATTCCACTCTGTCGCACTTTAGCGTAAAGCCCCAGTCGGCACCGCTTTTTGCCTTTACATGAATATCATATGTACCGAACGGAATATCAAGCTTAAATTCCGATTTTCCTGCATTTGCAGTATATACCTCTTTGCGGTTTAAGTATACGGTTGCGCTTGTAAGGGTGTCAATGGTAAATGTGTATGTTGTGTTTTCGATGTCATTGAAAAATCCCTTTGTCCAGCCAACGGCATATTTGTTTTCGGGAGTGCCGTAAATTCTTTTAAGCTGTCCGAAGCTCATTTCCGTATCTGACCAGTCCTTTGTCGGATAGAGCTTTTTATCAAAATCCTTTTCGCTCATACCACGCTCAAAGTTCGGCACATAGTCATCGGGAACTATCTCTGTAAATACCCAGCCCTCTTGACCTGAGCGCTCTGCGGTCGGCATAAGAGTATATACATCCCATTTACCAAGCCATGGTCCGAAATCACCGCCAAAGCCTGCCTTTGTTTTCTTAAAGCAAATCCATAAGTCGTTCCAGCCCTCTGCCCATTTAAAATCAACACGGGTAGGAATTTCTGAATATCTCTCCTTGAATATATCTGATTTATATATAACCTCGCCGTTTAGATACATTACCATAGGTCCCGAACAGTTTACATCAAAGCCTGCACCGCCCACGGAATTTGCATAGTATGAGGTAAACGCCCATACGCAGTCCTTCTGCTTAGCATCAGGATATACCTTGTTTAAGTCAATATGATAGCGGTAGTCCTTGCCCCTTGTAATACCGTCATTGCAGTATGCTCTGTAGTACAGACCGTGCTCAAGGTTCTGACCTAAATAGCGGTGCGCCAAAGAGTTTATAATAGCTTTGGCATCCGTACCCTCATAGGCATAAATGCTCTTTAAATCGTCAAAATAATATCCCATTTTACTTTCTCCTTTTTCGTATAATTATACATATTATAATTATACCTTAAAATCCATAAAAAGTCAATTTAAACTTGCTCAAATTGCACAAAACAAAACAAATTATGTTGACAGTTTTTGAAATATATGATAAAACTTATATTAAGTTAACTGCAACTATATTGGAGGTGGTCTGATGACCCTACAGCAGATGCGCTATGCCATAACCATAGCACAGTGCGGCTCAATGAATAAGGCGGCGGATATACTGTTTGTGTCACAGCCGTCGCTTACCGGAGCAGTCCGTGCAATGGAGGAGGAGCTTGGAATAACGATATTTAAACGCTCAAAGCGTGGTGTTACCGTAACAAACGACGGTGCGGAGTTTTTGCAGTATGTCCAGCGGATTTACCGGCAGTATGAGATACTTGAAGAAAAATACGGTAACGGTTCAAAATTAAAACGCAAATTCGGCGTTTCAACACAGCATTACTCTTTTGCGATAAAGGCATTTGTTGAAATGGTAAAAAAATACGACACCGCCGAATATGAGTTTGCAATACGGGAAACAAGGACAAAAAATGTAATAACCGATGTCGGTACTCTAAGGAGCGAGATTGGGATTTTATATATGAGCGATTTTAATAAGGATGTTATAAAAAAGCTTTTGCGGGATAACGACCTTGATTTTCATAAGCTCATAGAATGTAACGCATATGTGTATATTTATAAAGGACACCCTTTGGCAAATGCGGAATATATAACCTTTGATATGCTAAAGGATTATCCCTGTCTGTCATTTGAGCAGGGGGAGGAGTCGTTTTATCTTGCGGAGGAAATATTATCAGAAAACGAGTATACAAGAGTTATAAAGGCAACCGACCGTGCAACCATGCTAAATCTGATGGTCGGACTTAACGGCTATACACTGTGTTCCGGGATAATATGCGAGGAACTAAACGGAAGCGACTATGTTGCCGTGCCGTTTAGAGCCGATGCGGATAATAAAAATCCCGTTATGGAGATTGGCTATATAGTAAAGAGGAACAGCATTATAAGTAATACGGGCGAAAATTATATAGAAGAAATAAAAAAATATTTAGATGCAAAATGAGGCTGATGCCTCATTTTTTGTGCGCAAAATATAAAAATTTAATAAAGTTTGCATTTTTATTGATTTTTTGTTATAATAATAGTATTATGAGGGACTATATATTTTTGAGGTTTAAGTTATGGTTTGTATAGGTAATGATTGGGACGAAATTTTAAAGGACGAGTTTTCAAAGGACTACTATTTAAAGCTCCGCCTGTTTTTGAAATCGGAATACAGTACGCATAAGATACATCCCGATATGTACGATATTTTTAATGCGCTTAAATGGACATCGTACAGTGATACAAAGGTAGTGATTTTGGGGCAGGACCCATACCATGAAGAGGGACAGGCGCATGGACTTGCATTTTCGGTACAAAAAGGTGTTAAAATTCCGCCGTCACTTATGAATATGTATAAAGAGCTGCAGGCCGAGCTTGGTACATACATTCCAAATAACGGATACCTTAAAAAATGGGCACAGCAGGGGGTATTGCTCTTAAATTCATCTTTAACCGTGCGTGACGGTATGGCAAATTCGCACAGGAACAAGGGCTGGGAGATTTTTACAAATACCGTTGTACAAAAGCTGAACGAAAGAGAAGAAGGAATAATATTTATGCTGTGGGGTGCAAATGCAAAGGAAAAGCAGGAGTTTATTACAAATCCACAGCATTATATCTTAACCGCCGCACACCCAAGCCCGTTATCGGCGCACCGTGGGTTTATGGGGTGCGGACATTTTAAAAAAGCTAACAGCCTTTTAAAGAGATTGGGAAAAACACCTATAGATTGGCAGATTGAAAACATTTAAGACAAAAAATTTTTGAAATAAAAGAGGTGATATTTATGAAGGTTTTTGCACTGACAGGCGGCAGCGGAGTAGGAAAAACAAATGTAGCAAGACTTATGCAGGAGAACGGGTTTTATATCATTGATGCAGATAAGGTTGGGCATAAGGTAACAAATCATGGCACACAGTGCTTTGACGAGCTTGTTGCAACATTCGGAACAGAGATTATAAACGAGGACGAGAGCCTTAACAGAAAGAAATTAGGCAAGCTTGTATTTGGAAACGAGTCAAAGCTAAAATCCCTCAACAGTATAACGCACCATTATATTTTGCTTGAAATAAAGAGAATGCTTGCAAGTATCAGTGACTTTGAATATGTAGGAATAGACGGTGCGGTAATTTTGGGGAGCGAGATTGAAAAGCTTTGCGAATTTACGGTGATAGTTGATGCAGATTATGACACACGGCTTAACCGTATAAAGGCAAGGGATAATCTAAGCGATACCGATGCTAAAAAAAGGCTTTCATCACAGCCCGACAGCAAATTTTATCGGGAGCGTGCGGATTATATTATCGAAAATAACGGCGGATTTGATGAGCTTAAAGACAAAGTAAAGAAGGTCTGCACGGATATACAAAACGAGCGATAAAAATTTGAGGTATTGGACTTTGAGCAAGATAGCTAAAATATTCCTTATTGCACTTTGTATAGTGCTTGGATTTATGGCGGTACGAACAGGCTATGATGTAGGCATAAGAACAACATATCCTGTTGCGTACAGTGAATACATAGTTAAATATGCGCATAAGTATAAGCTTGATCCGTTTTTGGTAATGGGGGTTATAAAGCAGGAGAGTAATTTTGTACCCGAGGCGGAGTCTGACTATGCGGTGGGACTTATGCAGCTTACCTCCGATACAGCGGCGTGGAATGCAAAGCAGATGGGACTTAATAATTATGATTACACCGATCCGCAGACAAATATAATGATAGGCTGTCATTATTTAAGGTATCTTATTGACCATTACGGTAATATTGATACGGCGCTTGCCGCATACAACGGCGGAATGGGAAATGTTGACGAGTGGCTAAAAAACCCCGAATACAGCACGGACGGAGTTGAGCTTTACAGTATACCTTTTCCCGAAACCCGTGCATATGTAAAAAAAGTGCGTGGGTATTGGGAAAATTACAGAAAAATCTACGGCAGATAAATTAAACTTGCAATTGGGGTAAAATAAGGTTATAATAGTAGTATACATAAGAGATTGGCGATGAACTGAAGGAAAGGGGAGGTTTATATGTCATTGGTAGTTACTATAGGTCGTCAGTATGGCAGTGCAGGTAAGGATGTAGGCAAGATTGTTGCAGAAGAATTGGGTATCCCGTTCTACAATAAGGAGCTGGTGGATATGGCTGCAAACAAGGGTAATATCAGTACCGAGGCAGTGCGTGAAATTGACGAAAAGGCAACAAGCAGCTTTCTTTATTCACTGGTAAACGGAAATTATACAATGAGTGGCGCACCGATGCATTATGAAATGCCTGTAAATGACAAGCTGTTCATTGCGCAGTCGGAGGTAATAAAGGAGCTTGCAAAGCAGGGCTCATGTGTAATTGTCGGCAGATGTGCGGACTATGTTTTAAGAGATGTTGAGGGCGTTGATGTCTGCTCGGTATTTGTATACGGTAGCCTTGACTACAGAGTAAAGCGGGTAATGGAGGCATATCCGGAGCTTTCACCTTCAAAGGCACGCGAAAAGGTAATAAAGACGGACAAACAGCGCCGTACATATTATGATTACTATTCTGACGGTGATTGGGGCATTATGGAAAACTACGATATTTGCCTTAATACCGAAACGCTCGGAATAGAAAAGGCAGCAATGATGCTGGTTGATTATTTAAAAAACAGATAAAAAGGAGTATGATTTTTGATAGTATTGGAATTTATTAGATCAATAGTGCTTGGCATTGTTGAGGGCATAACAGAGTGGTTGCCGATAAGCTCAACAGGGCATATGATTTTGGTAAACGAGTTTATACACAACAGCGACACATTTACGGCGTCGGACTTATACTTGTATGTAATCCAGCTCGGAGCAATTTTAGCGGTTGTTACGCTGTATTTTAAAAAGCTAAACCCGTTTGCACTGTCAAAAAGCCCGGAGGAAAAGCTTGAAACCTGGCAGATGTGGTTTAAGGTTATTGCGGCATGCCTTCCGGCGGCGGTAATAGGCTTAGTTTTAAACGACTATATGGATCAGTTTGAAAACTGGAGGGTTGTGTCTGCAACCTTGATTATATACGGTATACTGTTCATAGTCGTTGAGAAATACATAAAAGGCGATAAGCTAAAGGATATTAACTCTCTTACATATAAGACAGCAATCCTTATCGGACTTTTCCAGGTACTCTCGATTGTTCCCGGGACATCAAGGTCGGGCGCAACAATATTAGGCGCGATTATCCTTGGCTGTTCGAGGGAGATTGCGGCGGAGTTTTCGTTCTTTTTGGCAATCCCTGTAATGTTCGGCGTAAGCTTTTTAAAGATTGTAACATATGACGGGGCGCTGACAGGTACAAATATTGCAGTTTTATTGGTCGGTATGGTCGTTGCATATATAGTATCAATGCTTGCGATAAAGTTCTTGGTAAGCTATGTAAAGAAACACGATTTCACAGCCTTTGGCTGGTACCGTATAGTAATTGGAATAATTGTTATTATATGCGGATTGTTAAATATTATATAAACAAAAGATAAAAGAGCTGTTTTTAAAAAGGTAACAGCTCTTTTATTATGCCCATATTAACCTTTATTCAACATCTTGCAGGGCGTCATAGCCTTCCTCACCTGTGCGTACCTTTATAACATTTTCCACATCATAGACAAATATTTTACCGTCCCCGATATGTCCCGTATAGAGGACTTTTTTTGCTGTTTCTATTACAAGACCTACAGGAACTGCGCTTACAACTATATCAACCTGAACCTTAGGCAAAAGGTTTGCCTCAACCTGAACACCTCTGTAAAATTCGGGTCTGCCCAGCTGTACGCCACAGCCCAATACATGCGAAACTGTCATACCTGTTATACCAATATTCATCATTGCATTCTTTAAAGGCTCAAATTTCGATTCCTTTATAACCATTTCTATCTTTGTAAGCTTTGGCGCTGTTCCATCGTCAAATGACGGAATTTTCTTAACAGGTATCGCCTCGGCAACAGGCACATCTCCCGATACAACTGTCGGCGCGGTATCGGTATAATCCGAGTGCATTGCAAAGCCTGCATATGCTGACGGCAAACCGTGTTCTGTCGCATCAAGCCCTATAATTTCGTCCTCCCTTGACGCTCTCAGACCAACGGTTGCTTTTATGATTAAAAATGCAACTGTTATGGTAACCGCTGTCCATAGCGCCACTGCAAAAAGTCCTGTAAGCTGTATTTTCATAAGCTCAAAGCCACCGCCGTAAAAAAGTCCCGTAAGGGTTTTCCCCGATACATTCATAATTGAATATTCGGGTGCGGAGCTTGTTGCAAAAAGACCTACCGCCAATGTACCCCATATACCGTTAAGGCAGTGAACGGCAACCGCACCCACAGGATCGTCAATATGCAGTTTGTAGTCTAAGAGCCATACTCCAAACACCACGAGTAATCCCGAAACCGCACCGATAACTATTGCCCCGAATGCGTCGGTTACATCACAGCCTGCGGTTATTGCAACAAGTCCTGCAAGGGAGGCGTTTAAGCACATTGAAACATCACTTTTTCCGTATTTTACCCATGTAAATACCATGCACACGACCGTTGCAATGGCAGGAGATACGGTGGTTGTTAAAAATATTGAGCCAAGCTGTGCTACAGATGTAGCCGCAGCGCCGTTAAATCCGTACCACCCAAGCCACAGGATAAATACACCCAATGCGCCAAGTGCAATATTATGTCCGGGAAAGGCATTTACTTTTATAACCTTACCGCTTGCATCACGCTTGAATTTGCCTATACGGGGTCCTAAAATTTTTGCACCGATAAGCGCTGAAATTCCGCCCACCATATGAATTGCGCATGAGCCTGCAAAATCGTGAAAGCCTGTTTGAGCCAGCCAGCCTCCGCCCCATATCCAGTGCGCTTCAATGGGATAGATAAGAGCGGATATAATAGCTGAATATATGCAATAGGAGAGGAATTTTGTACGCTCCGCCATTGCGCCCGATACAATCGTTGCCGTTGTTGCGCAGAACACAAGATTAAATACAAAGCTTGAAAAATCAAAGCTCTTGTATGTAGTAAACAGGTCAAAGCCCGGTTTTCCTATAAATCCTGCCAAATCCTCGCCCAAAAGCAGTCCAAAGCCTATGATGATAAACATTACCGTTCCGATACAGAAATCCATAAGGTTTTTCATTATGATATTTCCCGTATTTTTTGCCCTTGTAAAGCCTGCCTCAACCATTGCAAAGCCTGCCTGCATCCAGAACACAAGTGCCGCACCGATTAGAAACCATACGCTAAACACTTCGCCCGATACTACCTCTTTTACCATATCTATTGTCATTTCCATCATCTTCTTTCCATAATTTTTATCTTACGCCGAAAAGCAAATCGCCGTATGTCGGGAACGGCCAGAACTTCTTAGCCGTTATCATTTCCGCCTCATCGCATGGCTCTCGCAAATCGCTCATTTTTGGCAGAAGAGTATCTCTTATCATATACCCCTCGTCTATAATATCCGATGCGACAGATACATTTTGAATTGCATTATCAAGCTCGTTGGCACTCTTGTCAATACTGTTTACCAAGCGTGATAGCTCATTTGCGGTTTTTGTTTCATAATCACAGTCAATACCGAGTGCTTTTTTGTTGTTTGCTGCCGATACAATAAACGCTTCATATTCAAGTACCGCAGGCAGAATTTCCTTTCTTGACATTTCAAGCATGGTATTTGCCTCGATAATAACGCTCTTGCAGTAATTTTCAAGAGTTATTTCACAGCGTGATTTAAGCTCTGCCTCTGAGAATACCTTGTGGTCTGTGAGCATTTTTACATTCTTCTCATCAAGCAAGTGCGGAATTGCATCGGGTGTTGTCCTGAGGTTCATAAGTCCTCTTACCTTTGTTGCTTCCTCTATCCACTTATCATCATAGCCGTTTCCGTTAAATATAATGCGCTTGTGATCCTTTATGGTTTTTCTTATCATTTTATGGAGTGCGCTGTTAAAATCGGACGCCGTTTCAAGTCTGTCTGCATATATTTTAAGACTCTGGGCCACGGCGCTGTTTAGCATAATATTTGCACACGCAATAGAGTTTGACGAGCCAAGCATTCTGAACTCAAACTTGTTACCTGTAAATGCAAACGGCGATGTCCTGTTACGGTCCGTGGTATCACGGTTAAACTTAGGCAAAACATCAACGCCTAATTGCATTTTTGTTTTCTTTGCGTTTTTATACGGAGTATCATTTTCTATAGCCTCTAAAACTGCGTTTAATTCATCGCCCAAGAAAATGGACACAACCGCAGGCGGAGCCTCATTTGCACCAAGTCTGTGGTCATTTCCTGCCGTTGCAACACTGATACGCAATAAATCCTGATAATCGTCAACCGCTTTTATAACCGCACAAAGGAATAATAAAAACTGTGCATTTTCATACGGAGTTTCGCCGGGCGATAATAGATTTGTACCACTGTCGGTTGACATGGACCAGTTATTGTGCTTTCCGCTTCCGTTGACATTTGCAAACGGCTTTTCGTGTAGCAAACAGCAAAGTCCGTGTCTTTGCGCAACCTTTTGCATTATTTCCATGGTAAGCTGATTATGGTCGGTTGCGATATTTGTTGTTGTATAAATCGGCGCAAGCTCATGCTGTGCAGGCGCAACCTCGTTATGCTGTGTTTTTGCAAGTATGCCTAATTTCCAAAGCTCCTCGTTAAGCTCCGTCATATATGCCTCAACCCTTGGCTTTATAGCCCCGAAATAGTGATCGTCCATTTCCTGTCCCTTTGGCGGTTTTCTGCCAAAAAGTGTGCGCCCTGTAAATATTAAATCACTTCTTTTGTCAAAAAGCTCCTTGGGAACAAGGAAATACTCCTGCTCGGGACCTACCGAGGTATGCACATATTTAGCCTCCGTTCCGAACAGCTTTAAAATACGCAAGGCTTGCTTGTTTAGCGCCTCCATAGACCTTAAAAGCGGAGTCTTTTTATCCAGCGCCTCGCCTCCGTATGAGCAAAATGCGGTAGGAATACAAAGTGTTTTCCCTTTTATAAAAGCGTATGAGGTCGGGTCCCATGCGGTATAGCCTCTTGCCTCAAAGGTCGCTCTTAAACCGCCTGATGGAAAGCTTGACGCGTCGGGCTCGCCCTTTATAAGCTCCTTTCCCGAAAAGTCCATAATAACTCTTCCGTCGGGAGAGGGTGATATAAAGCTGTCGTGCTTTTCAGCGGTAATGCCTGTAAGTGGCTGAAACCAATGCGTATAGTGAGTTGCGCCGTTTTCTATTGCCCACTCCCGCATAGCATTTGCAACGGCGTTTGCCACCGTTTCGTCAAGTCTTGCACCCTCGTCAATGGTGTGCTTTAGGGACATATATACCTTTGATGAGAGCCTTGATTTCATTACCCTGTCATCAAAAACCATACACCCGAAATAATCTGCTACATTTTTCATACACAAACATCTCCTTCAAAAAACAAAAAGCGTCTTAAATGAAAAACATTTAAAGACGCCTTTGTCCGTGATTAAATTTTACAGAAAAATTTTTCCTAAAAATCAAGAAGCAAGGGTTTTCGAGATAAACTCTAAAACATCCTTGCTTCATATTTTGCAGTATACAACTGTTTTTTTGATTTGTCAACCCCTTTTTTGAAAAAAATTTTGTTGACAAATAAATTATGTGGGTGTATAATGAACAAAAATGAGCAAAGATGTTCAATTATCCGAAAGCCTTTCGGGTAAGTGGGCATCTTTTTTTATTTATGAAAGGGTGTAGTGTTATGCAGTTAGAGGGACAGGTAAGAATACCGTCAGGCTGTGCGATAGCGGCAGCTATATCAAGGGACGGAAAAACCATGACCGGTGAAAAAATAATGAATGCAATGAAGCCCATGCACGATAGAAGTAACGGCTTGGGCGGTGGCTTTGCGGCATACGGTATATATCCCGAGTACAGGGATTTATACGCATTCCATTTTTTCTTTAAGGACCGCGCGTCAAGAAAGGATTGCGAGGTGTTTTTAAAGGAGTACTTTGAGATTGTAAAGTCAGAAATTATTCCGACAAGGAAGATACCCGAAATTACCGATGAGCCTATTATATGGCGGTATTTTGTTGCACCGCTAAAGTCCATGGTTTCATCGGCGCAGGTTGACGAGAACGAATTTGTCGCAAGGATGGTAATGCGTGTTAATATTGAGGTAAGCGGTGCATATCTTTTCTCAAGCGGTAAAAATATGGGTACATTTAAGGCTGTGGGGTTTCCCGAGGATGTCGGCAGATTTTACAGGCTTGACGAATACGAGGGGTATTCATGGACGGCGCATGGCAGATACCCTACAAACACCCCCGGCTGGTGGGGCGGTGCGCATCCGTTTACATTGCTTGATTATTCAATAGTGCATAACGGTGAAATTTCATCATACGATGCAAACCGCAGGTTTATAGAGATGTTTGGCTATAAATGCACCTTGCAGACAGATACCGAGGTTATTACATACATTATGGATTACCTTATAAGACGGCAGGGGCTTACCATGAACGAGGCGTCAAGTGTTATAGCCGCGCCGTTCTGGAGTACGATTGAAAATAAAACCGATACAGAGGATAAGGAAAAGCACATATATTTAAGAACAATGTTCCCAAACCTGCTTGTTACAGGTCCGTTCTCGATAGTGTTTGGATTCAGGGGCGGACTTATGGCTTTAAATGACCGCTTAAAGCTTCGCAGTATGGTTGTCGGTGAACATGACGATATGGTTTACATTGCAAGTGAAGAGGCGGCGATAAGAGTAATGGACAATAATGTTAAAAATATATGGGCGCCGTCGGGCGGTGAGCCGGTAATCGTTAAGGTGAGAGAGGGTGTCAATATATGAGCATAGAATTTATATACCCCGAATTTGAGGTAATAAGAGATCAGAGCCGTTGTATCGGCTGTCGTGTTTGTCAAAGGCAGTGTGCAAACGAGGTACACAGCTATGATGATGATTTGAAGATTTTAAAAAGCGATGAGTCAAAATGCGTAAACTGCCAAAGGTGTGTTTCCATGTGTCCCACACGGGCGCTGAAAATTGTAAAGAGCGACTGCACGCTCCGCGAAAACGCAAACTGGCAAAACAATACCATAAAAGAGATATATAAGCAGGCAAACAGCGGCGGTGTACTGCTCTCGTCAATGGGAAATCCAAACCCACTTCCCGTATATTGGGACAGGATTTTAATAAATGCCTCCCAGGTAACAAATCCGCCCATTGACCCGTTGAGAGAGCCGATGGAAACAAGGGTTTTCTTAGGTAAAAAGCCCGATAAAATCGAGCGTGGCAAAGACGGCAAGCTAAAGTGTAATTTATCGCCACAGCTTGAGCTTTCCATGCCTGTTATGTTCTCGGCAATGAGCTACGGCTCTATAAGCTATAATGCGCATGAGAGCTTAGCACGGGCTGCTAAAGAGCTTGGAATATTCTATAACACAGGCGAGGGCGGTTTGCACGAGGATTTTTATTGCTACGGCGATAACACGATTGTGCAGGTCGCATCGGGCAGGTTTGGCGTTCATGAGGACTATTTAAAGGCAGGAAAAGGCATAGAAATAAAAATGGGGCAGGGCGCAAAGCCGGGAATTGGCGGACATCTGCCGGGCACAAAAATTGTCGGCGATGTTTCAAGAACGAGAATGATTCCTGAAGGCTCCGATGCAATATCTCCTGCACCGCACCACGATATTTACTCAATCGAGGATTTAAGACAGCTTGTATTTTCGCTAAAGGAGGCTACAGAATATAAAAAGCCTGTTATTGTAAAGGTGGCGGCGGTGCATAACATTGCCGCAATAGCAAGCGGAATTGCAAGAAGCGGAGCGGATATTATCGCCATTGACGGATTCAGGGGCGGAACAGGTGCCGCACCGACTCGTATACGGGATAATGTGGGAATACCCATAGAGCTTGCGCTTGCCTCGGTTGATCAAAGGCTCAGAGACGAGGGTATAAGAAATAATGTATCATTGGTTGTGGGCGGCTCCATACGCAGTGCCTCGGATGTTGTAAAGGCTATTGCTCTTGGTGCGGATGCGTGCTACATAGCTACAGCGGCAGTGCTTGCCATGGGGTGTCATCTGTGCCGTACCTGCCAGAGCGGTAAATGTAACTGGGGTATTGCAACTCAGCGTCCCGACCTTGTAAAACGGCTTAACCCCGAAATTGGAAGTAAGCGCCTTGTAAATCTTATGAACGCATGGCGGCATGAGATCAAGGAGCTTATGGGCGGTATGGGTATCAATTCCATTGAAGCGCTAAAGGGTAACAGACTGATGCTCAGAGGTGTCGGCTTAAATGACCGTGAGCTTAAAATTCTGGGGATTTCCCATGCGGGGGAGTAAGTGAAATAAGCTATATATTTATGCTGCCGCAAGGTGGCGGAATGGAGAATGATGTATGAAAAGAGTTTACGCTGATGAAAAGTGGTGTTTGGGCTGCCACTTGTGTGAATATAACTGCGCATTTGCAAATTCGGGCACGGAGGATATGGTAAAAGCGTTGAAGGATAAGATAGTATATCCCAGAATACATATTGAGGATACCGGTAAAATCACATATGCGGTTTCATGCCGTCACTGTGAAGAGCCTCTGTGCGTAAAAAGCTGTATATCGGGTGCGCTTGGCATAGAGAACGGGGTTATAAAAATTGATAAGGATAAATGCGTGAGCTGTCTTACCTGCATTTTGGTATGTCCGTACGGTGCATTGTCAGAGGGCGATGGAGGTGCAGTGCAAAAATGCGAGCTGTGTCTTGAAAATTCCTGTGGCGAGCCTGCCTGTGTAAAGGGTTGCCCGAACAGGGCGTTGGTGTATGAAGAAAGGTGTGATGTGTAATGAGCGGATATGTTATAATCGGTAACGGTGTCGCAGCGGTGGGCTGCATTGAGGGAATAAGGAGCGTTGACACGGACACAAAAATTACTGTAATATCTGCCGAGGAGCATCCTGTTTACTGTCGCCCGCTTATTTCATACTACCTTGAAGGTAAAACAAGTCTTGATAAAATGAATTACCGTTCACCGGATTTTTACAGCGCCAATAACTGTGATGTGGTGTACGGAAGGAAAGCATTAAAAATTGAAGCTGATAACAAAACATTGATGCTTGATGATGGAACCCAAAAAAGCTATGACGCATTATGTATAGCCACAGGCTCATCGCCGTTTGTTCCGATGTTTTCGGGTCTTGAGACGGTCAGGAACAAATTCACTTTTATATCGCTTGATGATGCACTTTCATTGGAGCAGGCTATCGATAAAAATTCAAGAGTGCTTATAGTCGGTGCGGGACTTATCGGACTCAAATGCGCAGAGGGAATTTGTGGCAGAGTGGCAAAGATTACGGTGTGCGATCTTGCAACAAGAGTTTTGTCCAGTATTTTGGATAATGAATGTGCGGCATTTATGCAAAAGCGGTTAGAGGAGTATGGCATAAGCTTTATGCTTGGGGATACCGTAAAAGCATTTGACGGCAACTGTGCGCAAATGAACAGCGGTCAACAGGTAGATTTTGATGTGCTTGTGCTTGCGGTGGGTGTCAGGGCAAATACGGCTCTGATGTCAGAGCTTGGAGGAGAGGTAAACCGAGGTATAATAGTAAACGATAAAATGCAGACCTCAATAGAGGATATTTACGCAGCCGGTGACTGTAGCGAGGGCAATGATATTTCGTTAGGCAGCAAGAGAGTGCTTGCAATTTTACCCAATGCGTATATGCAGGGCTATTGTGCCGGTACTAATATGGCGGGCAAGGAACAGGTTTTTGACAATGCCATACCTATGAACTCTATCGGATTTTTCGGGCTCCACGCAATGAGTGCAGGAAGCTACCCGACAAAAGAGGACGGCGCAACTATCTACGAAGAAAAGTATAAAAACGGTATAAAACGCTTTTTTATAAAGGATGGACTGCTCAAAGGCTATATCATTATCGGCAATGTTGAGCGTGCAGGTATTTATACCTCACTAATTCGTCAAAAAACGCCGATAGATACCCTTAATATTGATTTGCTTAAAAGTTATCCAAGCCTTGCGATGTTCTCTGATGATATACGCAAAAACAAGCTTGTAGGAGTGATGTGATATGAATATAGATGCAAAAAATCTTGAATATAAAGAGCTTAACGAAGCCATACGGCAAATGTCGGGCGGCTGTACAGTGTCGGGCTGTATGGGACAGCGGTTTATAGGCGCAGGTATGTCGGATAAGGAAATTACAATAAACGGTGTACCGGGAAATGCTTTAGGCGCATATTTAAACGGTGCAAAAATCACGGTAAACGGCAATGCGCAGGACGCTGTCGGTGATACCATGAATGAGGGCAAAATTATAGTACATGGTAATATCGGTGATGCCACAGGCTATGCAATGCGTGGCGGAAAAATATTTGTAAAGGGCAACGCAGGCTATAGGGCAGGCATACATATGAAAGCGTATAAGGATAAACAGCCCTGCCTTGTTATAGGAGGCAGAGCAGGCAGTTTTCTGGGCGAGTATCAGGCAGGCGGTACTATAATTGTGCTGGGACTAACAGATGATACAAAGCCCATTGTAAGTAATTTCCCATGCACAGGTATGCACGGCGGTAAAATGCTTTTGCGCTCGGACTGTAAGGACATACGCTTTCCGCAACAGGTGCATATAACCACAGCCGGCAAAGCGGATATTGATGAAATAAGGGAATATATACAAGAATTTTGTATGCATTTTGGGTATGATGAAAACGAGATTTTAAGCTCCGAATTTACACTTGTTGTACCCGATACGAAAAATCCGTATAAACAGATGTATGTTGCAAATTAAAAATAGGTTGTTGCTACAAGGCAACAACCTATTTTTATTTTGAAAGTCCATACAGATCATCAAAAAATGAAGGATACGAAACGCTTACGCATTTATCATCATCAATGGTTGAAATACCGCTCGCCATTTGTGCTAAAACCGTCAGGGACATTGCCATTCTATGATCGCCGTAGGTTTTAAAATCGGCGCCGTGTATCGGCTTATTGCCGTTTATAATCATACCGTCGTCGGTTTCTTTTATATCAACACCGCATTTTTTAAACTCGTTAACAACCGCAAAAATCCTGTTTGTTTCCTTGACCTTTAGCTCCTGTGCGTCTTTTATGACGGTTTTTCCCTCGGCAAAAACAGAGGCAACCGCAATTATGGGAAGCTCGTCAATTAAGCGCGGTATAATATCACCGCCGATTGTAACGGCTTTTAGCTTTGATGAGCGCACCTTAATATCTGCGACCTGCTCGCCTGTTACAACTCTTTTGTTTTCTAAGGTAATGTCTGCACCCATATCCAAAAGCACATCAATTATACCTGTTCTTGTCGGGTTTATCCCGACATTTTTTATTGTAATTTCCGAATTTTTTAAAATTGCGCCCAATACCATAAAAAATGCCGCCGATGAAATATCACCCGGGACTTTAATATCCTGCGCATTTAAGCGGTCGGTCTTATCAATTGTTATGTTAAGTCCGTCAACCTCAATATTTGCGCCCATTGCCCTTAGCATAAGCTCGGTATGGTCCCTTGATTTTTCAAGCTCGTGTATGGTGGTTTTGCCGTTTGCATACATGGCTGCAAGAATAAGCGCAGTTTTAACCTGCGCCGATGCAACCATCATATGATAGTCAATACCGTTTATTTCCTTGCCTGTAATATGCAATGGACAGTAATCACCGTCAATTTTTGCCCCCATAAGCCGTAACGGCTCACAAACACGCTTCATCGGACGCTTTGCAATGGACTCATCGCCTGCAATATCACATTCAAAGTCCTGTGCGCATAAAAGACCGCATAAAAGCCTTGTGGTCGTTCCGCTGTTACCCGTATATAAAAGCTCATCGGGCTTTTTTAAACCGTGCAACCCTTTTCCGTATACCGTTACCGCATCGTTATTTACATCAATTTGTACACCCATTTGCCGAAAACACTCGATTGTGGACAAGCAATCCGCACCGTTTAAAAATCCTGTTATATGCGAAACTCCGTCACAAATTGCGCCGAACATTATGGCTCTGTGTGAAATGGACTTGTCTCCGGGCACAGTAAAAGCGCCGTTTAGAGAGGTAATTTTTTTTATTTCCATTAAATTTTACTCCTTAAAGAGGTCTAAAAAATTCTAAACCGATTATAACACAAATAAACTGTAAAGACAAGACAATAAAGTAATGTTATCAAGCTATCGTTGACGGCATTGAACAATAAAGGGGTGGAGTGCATGAAAAAACAGAGCTTCTTAACAGGTGCTCTGATACTTATGATTGCAAATGCAATATCTAAGGTATTGGGCGCGGTTTTTAAAATACCGCTTACATATATAATAAATGAAGAGGGAATGGCGGTATATAATACCGCATTTACCGTTTATATAATGTTTTTGTCCCTTGTCATATCGGGACTGCCGTTTGCAATATCAAAAACAGTTGCCGAGAGTATGACCTTAAAAAAATTCAGCGACGCAAGACGGACTGTAAATTTATCAACCCTGATGCTGTCTTTGACAGGACTTTTTGGTACAGTTTTACTCTACTTTTTAGCGCCGTACCTTGCCCTTGCCATGAAGGAGGAGGGCGCAGTTCTTGCAATACGGGCATTGTCGCCGTCAATATTTTTTGTGGCGCTGGGCGCAGGGTATAAAAGCTATTTTCAGGGCGTTTTAAATATGGTACCTGTTGCCGTGTCTCAGGTGACGGAGGCGTTTGTTAAGCTTGTGGCAGGTATTGTCGGGGCAATGCTTTTTATCTCATACGGTATGGAAATGTCCGTTGCAGGCTCAATATCGGGCGTTACGGTGGGTGAGATAATAGCAACCCTGATTTTACTGCTTTGTTATGTGTTCACGAAAAAGGAAAATGGGATAAGGTATCAAAGGGATAGAGAAATTATAAAAAATATCCTGTCCGTTGCCATACCGTTTTTTGCCATATCCGTATCGGCAAATGCACTTACAACGCTTGATACTGCCGTTATAAGAGGCAGACTGATACAATCGGGAATAGGCGAGGATATGTCAAGATTTCTATACGGCGCATATACGGGCTATGCACAGACTGTATTTAATCTGCCCATAGGCATAATTGCAACAATGGGCGTAAGTATCTTGCCTGTAATTGCAGGCGAGGTGGCAAAGAAGAATTATAAAAGAACGGCTGCCATTACATCGTTTGCAATAAAGCTCTCAATCGTATTATCAATACCATGCTCCGTGGTGATGTATACCATGAGCGAGGAGATGCTCTATATCCTGTTTAAAAATGTAACCGCAAAAGAAATGCTCTCACTTCTTGCGCCGTGCCTGATACCGATAAGCGTCAGAAATATTATAATTGCAATAGAGCAGTCCGCAGGCAGGCTTTTTGGGCCGTTTGTTATTACGGCCGCTTCGCAGATTGTAAGCATAGCTTTAGGGTATGTGCTTGTTTCAAATGCGGATATAAATATTTACGGCGCAATAATAGCAGGAATAATAACCGATTTTTTATCGGCAGCTGCACTTTATATAAGTGTTTTAAAAAATATGCGTTTAAAATTCAAAATAATGGAAATAATGATAAAGCCAACTTTGTGTGGCGTGTGTATGCTTATCACAGTTATGGTTTTAAAGGAAAGGCTTGCACCCCTGCTCAATAATGTATTTGTTGAGTGCGGAGTTATAACTGTATTATCAGGTGCGGTGTATGTTTTAATGGTGTTTTTAACAAATACAATAAATTTTGACGAGCTTAAAAAAATGCGTAAATGACAGCTTGTAAAATTAAAAGACGGGTGGTATAATGTAAAAAACATTAAAAGGAAGAATTATAAAATGATAAAAAAGGAACAGTATGAAATTTCGGATTTACTCAATATTATAAGACGGCTAAGACAGCCTGACGGCTGTCCTTGGGATAAGGTGCAGACGCACCAGAGTATCAAAAAGGATATGATTGAGGAGTGCTATGAGGCGATTGATGCGCTTGATAACGGCGATGACAAGGCATTTGCAAACGAGCTTGGCGATGTACTGCTGCAGGTTGCATTCCATTCGGTGCTTGGCGAGGAAAGAAAGGCGTTTGACTTTGGTGATGTTTTAAACGAGGTTTGCACAAAGCTTATAAGCCGTCATACCCATGTTTTTGGTAAAGACAAGGCAGGAAATGTCGATGAGGCTCTTACCAACTGGGAAAAGAATAAAAAGAAGGAAAAAGGTATAAAATCAAATACAGATATGCTTTTAGATGTACCAAAATATTTCCCTGCACTTATGCGTGCGCAGAAGGTGCAGAAAAAGGCCGCAGGAGTCGGATTTGACTGGGACAACAAGGAAGATGTATTTAATAAGGTTTTAGAGGAGACGGACGAGCTTCATGATGCAATCAAAAACGATACCAACATCAAAGAAGAGTATGGGGATTTATTGTTCAGCGTTGTAAATCTTGGCAGACATTTGGGGCTTAGCGCAGAAACAGAGCTTGCCTGTGCAACCGAAAAGTTTATAAACAGGTTTTCAAAAATGGAAGGGATAGCGCAGGAAAAGGGCATAGATATTGCCAATTTGGACATTTCAGAGCTTGATAAACTGTGGAATGAGGCTAAAATACTGTGAAAAATAGCCAAAAAGCAGACAATTTAGCAATAAATGTAAGAAAAGTATTGACATTTTCAAAAGTTTATATTAGAATTACATAATGTAAAATAAAGTCGGCAGTATGTTGGCTTAAAATATATTTAGGAGGATTATATTATGAACAAATCAGAGTTAATTGCAGCAGTTGCAGCCGGTGCATCATTATCAAAGAAGGATGCAGAGGCAGCAGTAAACGCCGTAACAGATGCTATCACAGATGCATTGAAGAAGGGTGACAAGGTTCAGTTAGTGGGCTTTGGTACATTCGAGACAAGAACAAGAGCGGCAAGAGAGGGTAAGAACCCAAGAACAGGTGAGAAGATTAAGATTGCTGCATCAACAGTTGCTGCATTTAAGGCTGGTAAGGCATTAAAGGACATCGTAAACAAATAAGTATAAAATGTCTTAGAAGGGAGCTACAAAATGTGGCTCTTTTCTTTTTTTAAAAAGAGGTAGGATTATGAGAATAGATAAATATTTAAAGGTTTCAAGGCTTATAAAAAGGCGTACAATTGCAAATGAAGCGTGTGACCAGGGCAGGATTACGGTAAACGGCAAGGTTATAAAGGCATCGTATGATGTTAAGGAAAACGATATTATCGAGATAAAAATGGGCGAGAGGATAATAAAGGTTAAGGTATTGTCCATTGCCGAGCATGTTTTAAAAAATGATGCATCGGGTTTATATGAGGTTATAAATTAAAAAAATTTTTCATATCCATTATCAGTAGCAGTTTTGTTTGGAGGTAACGGATATGGGCGAAAAAGTGACATTAGATAAGCTAAACCAAAAATCACACACTCTCAATTTATACGACCGTGCCGAGATGAATATCGGCGGAGTAAACGATGTAAGTGAGTTTTCAGACGAGGCAGTGCATCTAAAGACTACCATGGGCGCCATGACAATAAAAGGCAATAATCTGTCCATTTCAAAGCTTGATATTGAAAACGGAAATGTGTCAATAAGCGGAAGCGTTGACCTTATTCAGTATCATTCAAAGGAAAAGGGCGGATTTTTTGCGGGACTTTTAAAATGACGCATGATGCAGTTGTATTTTTGCTGATGGCGGCAATGGGTGCGGTGTTTGCTCTTATCTATGACTTTATGCGTGCGATACATAAATACTTAACAGGCAGGGGTAAAACAGTAGCCGTTACGGATATTGTATATTGGTTGGTTATTTCCTATCTTCTGATATTCACAATTGCATATATAAATAACGGTGTGATACGGTGGTATGAATTTGTAGGCATTGGCTTGGGGGCTTTAATATACATTCTTACGGTAAGCAGATTTATATACAGTATATTGTGTATCATAGTAGGGTGTATAATCAAAATATGGGAGTATATTTTCAAGTTTTGCTTGACAGCGAGCCATTTTTTGTATAAAATGATTATAATGCCTTTGGTGGTTGGATTTGGCAGGATAGTTAGTAAGATACAGAGTATCGGGAGAGCAAAATGATAAGATTAAAGGATAAAATTATAGTTTACGCTTTTGAGCATAAAAAAACAATTCTTGTCTGGGCGGTTGCCATAATATCGGGATTTATGATATTTAAGGGCTTTATGCAAATTCCGCAGATACGGGCTAACAAGGCGGAAATTGCAAAGCTTGAAGAAAAGATTGAATATGAAAAGGTGCGTCAGAAAGAAACCGATGAGCTTATGACACAGGTTGACAGTGACGAGTACATAGAAAAAGTGGCAAGCGAAAAGCTTGGTCTTATAAAGAGCAATACCAAGGTTTTTGTTGATGTTTCCCAAGAGAAATAAAATATACATTTTAGATACTGCCGAAGGAAGTGTCAATAGCATATAATTTTGGAATATGAAATTTGGGGCGGTATTATCCGCCCCATTTTGTAATTTTATGGAATGAAAAAAGTAATAAATAAAGACAGTGCAAAAAAGAGAATATTACCGTTAATAGGTGCAATCCTTGTGTTTGTGCTTTGTTTTGCTGAGCTTTATTCAGGCGAAAATGTGGGAGTTTCCGATAACGGAGATTTCAGGCGTGTACTTATTGTCAACAACCTTGAATATAAGGACGATACGGATCATTATTATCTTTTCAAGCAGGATTATAAAATGAAAATAGAGGGCGATACCCTATCACAGAAACTGGCGTCGCTCTGGGATACATATAATGCAGACGATATATATTGGTCACCGCAGTTTACGATAATCAAGGCATCAAAAACAATAAACTACTTTGTAAATATCATAACAAACAGGCCCGAGACAAACTATAACATAATGTGGCTTGCCCTTATTTATATTTTAATGCTCTCGATTGCGGCATGGGGGATATTTACATTTTTCTCCGACTCAACGCTGAAGGTGAGAATTGCGGTATTTTTGATATTTGTCATAATGTTTTGCGACATCGGATACATTCTCTACTTTAATTCGTTTTACGGAGAGCCGCTGCAGTATGTCGCACTTATGATGCTCATATCCGTGGGGCTTCTTATGCACAGAAGACCGAGCATACCGAAGGTTATATGCTTCTTTGTCGCGCTCTACTTTTTCGCAGGCTCAAAGCTTGCAAATATTCCGTATTCTGTAATAGTCTGTATTCTGTCGCTTACATTTATTGTGCTAAAGAGGAGTATTCTCTTTAGGATAGGCGTTGTTGTGTCACTTCTGGTAACGGTTGGGTGTGTGATAAACCTTTCCGCCCGTATACCCGATTGGATGAATAAGGACACAACCTACCAGTCGGTATTCTACGGAGCGATAAAGGAGAGCGACACACCGGAAAAAGACTTAAAATTTTTCGGTGTTGATAAAAAATATGCCGTACTTATGAATACAAATGCATATATGGACAAGGATGAATATGCTATTGACATATTAAGCAATGAGTTTGACAGGGATTTCTACCAAAAGGTATCAAAATTAAAGATTGCGTTTTTCTATGTACTCCACCCTGTAAGATTGGTTAAAAACATAAGCTATGCAATAGAAAATTCGGCATACATACGACCGCCAAATTCCGGTAATTCAAAAACCGTACCAATGGAGCTATCAAACAGATATAGCCTGTGGTCGCATTTAAGAGTATTGCTTAAATTCTTATACACACCGCTTGTAGTGTTTATTGCGTTTATTTTAATTACCGCATATACGGTTGTAATTGATGTGTTTTATCTAAAACGCAGAAAAAAAGAGCCAAATTCCATGATATATATGATGAGTAGCTTTAATGTGCTTGTCATAGGGCTTTGGATAAATATGGTTTTACCGATTATCGGCAACGGTCATGCCGACATTGCAAAGCATATGTTTTTGTTTGTAAACTGCATAGATATTTTGTTTGCGGTGGGAATTATAACCATTATACGCATGAAAAAGCATAATATTTTGCTGTCCGTTGCAGGAATTGTTGCGCTTTCAATAGTATGCAATTACCAGCCTCCAAAGCGCACGATGACCTTTGGCAGGTATTTGGGTGAGCCTGTGACATGGGAGATATATGAGAGTCTCAACGACGGTACGGAAATCCTTGTAACAAAGGACTGCATCTCGTTTGGTACCTTTGACGGGGATAATAATTTGTGGGAATACAGTGATCTTCGCAACTGGTTGAACACCGAATTTTTATCGGAGTTTACACCTGATGAGGTATCCAAGATAAAGAAAACCACAAATCAGGCAATCGTACCTACAGAGTTCAAGAGCCTTGCCGTTGCGGGCGACCATACAAATTACTGGAACTTTACAAAGAAAAGCTCAGGTGACCTTTCAAAAACGGCATATCATTACTATGTTGATGATTATGTATATATCCCGACTCTTGATATGCTTTGTGATATCGGCGGAAAGAACAATTACTGGGTGCTTTGCCCTTACGGGAATAATACCAATATGGAGCGATTTGTTGATGATTACGGATTTGTACTGCATACGGTTGTAACAAACAATAAGGGCATAAGAGCAGTAATACGCTACAATGCATCAACTGATAATATAACAAACAATGATTAATGGGAGAACAGTTTTGGAAACTCTGATTTTAAATGACAATACAGATATAGTAACAGCAGGAAAAATTATACAAAACGGCGGTCTTGTCGCATTTCCTACAGAAACGGTGTACGGGCTGGGTGCGTCTGCATACTCTGACGAGGCGGCAAAGAAGATATATGAGGCAAAGGGCAGACCGTCGGACAATCCGCTTATTGTCCATGTGTGGAACACCGAGCAAATTAAAGATGTGGCAGAGGATATTTCGGATACGGCAAAGCTGGTTATTGATAAATTTATGCCGGGGCCTATAACCGTTATACTCAAGAAAAAAGCGTGTATTCCAAGCGGTGTTACGGGCGGGCTTGATACGGTGGGTGTAAGATGCCCCATAAATGAGGTCGCAAGGGAGTTTATAAAATCAGCAGGTGTGCCTGTTGCCGCGCCCAGCGCCAATATTTCGGGCAAGCCAAGCCCTACCAATTCACAGCATGTTATTGACGATATGATGGGCAGAATTGATGCAATTATTGACAGCGGTGAATGTTCGGTGGGGGTTGAATCAACCATTGTTGATATGACAGCGGATACACCCGTTATTTTAAGGCCCGGCGGAATAACATATACAATGCTAAAAGAGGTTGTTCCCGATATAGAAATTGATAAAAATATTTTAAATACGGTATCAAAAGATGAAGTGCCAAAATGTCCGGGTACAAAGTATAAGCATTATTCTCCCGATGCGGATGTGTTTGTTGTTGAGGGGGAAAAGTGTGCTGTTCAGGCAAAAATAAAGGAGCTTATCCTAAATAACAAGGATAAATGTGTCGGAGTGCTGTTTATTTATGATGCGGTATATGACGATGCGATAATGCTAAGCGCAGGTAAGAATAACAGGGAATATGCGCATAATCTCTTTAAGGCGCTTCGTGAATTTGATAAGCTTAAAGTTGATGTGGTATTTGCCGAATTTTGTGATGATAGGGATTACGGCCTTGCCGTAAAGAACAGATTATATAAGGCGGCAGGACATAAGGTTATACATGTCTGATACGCTGTTGTTTTTATACCGTTCAAAAAAATAAAGGGTTTGACTCTTAAAACCCTTTATTTTTTCGCCCCTCACATCTTAAAGATAGCTTTAACAATTCCTCTTAGGCATTTTGGCATTTTAAGTGTTACGATTTTCATTATATCAACCTCCTTCACCATTTAAACAAGCACAGGTATCCAAAAAATATAAGACACGCCATTTCCAAAATTGCAACTGCCGCCCAAGGCAAAAACATTCCTGCTATAAGCCCGACGCACAGCGAGAGCGCCGCAAGTCCTGCCGCCTTTGCACAGCCGTTGCTGCAGCAATTTATCATAAAATCACCCCGTATATTATGTATCAATATATAATATGTATCAGGGTATGTCCTTGTGATAGATATTTGCTTATAGTTGACATAAAACAGGAAAGGTAGTATAATAATTGGCATAATAATGTATAAATCCATAAACGGACGGAGAATAACTCTGAAAAAATGCTCGTCGCATAGCACTATTATTAAGGACTTGAAGTACACAGGTACGACTGCGTCCTTCATAACAGCATTCTGCCAAGAGCATTTTCCCAGACGGTTTTGTGAAAGGAGTTAATGGTTATAATTATGGAAAGGCATATAAATACACCACTAACAAAAGATGTTATAAAAACTCTGCGCGCAGGCGACAGCGTGCTTATAAGCGGTATAATATATACTGCCCGTGATGCGGCGCATGAGCGGATGACAAACGATTATAAAGAAGGGAAACCGTTCCCGATAGACTTAAAAGATAATGTTATATACTATGCAGGTCCGTGCCCTGCAAAGCCGGGCGAGGTTATAGGCTCGTGCGGACCTACAACGGCAGGCAGAATGGACGCATACACACCGCTTCTTTTAGACAACGGACTTGGCGCCATGATTGGCAAGGGCGCAAGAAATGAGGCGGTAGTTGATGCGATGAAGAGAAACTGCGTTGTGTATTTCGGCGCAACGGGCGGTGCAGGTGCATTGATTGCAGAGTGCATAAAGGAAGCAGAAGTTGTGGCGTATGACGACTTGGGCACAGAGGCAATACGAAAATTAAGGGTAGAAAATTTCCCTGCGGTCGTGCTTATAGACTGTATGGGAAACGATATATATAAAATAGGACAGGAAAAGTACAGAAAAATTTAAAACAGAAAGGTATAAAAAAATGCTAAAAAAAACAGTAGGCTTAATAATGGTTATGATAATTACGGTATCGGGTATAGTGTATACTCATGCCCAGAGCTGGGAGGAACAATATCCGTGGGCGGTTGAGAGCGTAACATACTGCAAAAATCACGGAATTTTAACAGGCGACAATTACGGAAACTTAAACCTTGGCGATAACTTAACAAGGGCGCAGATGTCAAAAATGCTTGTTGAGGCGTTTAATTTAAGCAACACCGGCACGGCGCCGTCAGATGTAAACGGACATTGGGCAGAGGGCTATGCAAAGATAATATATCAGATTATGCCCAAAAAAGCTCAGAGCTTCAGACCTGATGAATATGTCACCCGTGAGGAATTTGCGGCTACATTGGTAAGAGCGTCGGGACTGTCAACCGGGTATGTAAGAAACAGCGGCATTTTAAGTGAGAATTTTATAGATGCGTCAAGTGTTGATGCAGATTACAAAACGCTTTTATGCATTGCCGTAGAGCGTGCGTATTTAAAGGGCGATAACGGATATATCCGTCCTAAGGATTTATTAACCCGTGCGGAGGTTGCGGCGTTTGTTTCAAGGGTTTGCCAAAATAACAGCGGTGAAAAAACTCTCACATGGGAGGATTTGGGCGTAAAGGAAAGCTATACACCGCTTACAGGTGATGCACAGATCACCGTCGAACAGGCGCAGGCTTGGGCAAGGGCAAAGGGCGCACATGAGCGTTTTATTAACATTGCCCCGACATATTGGTATTACGGTGAGGTGTTCGGGTTAAGACCTGAAATTCTGTACGCACAGGCGGCAAAGGAAACAGGATATGGAAAATACGGCGGTGCGGTACTGCCCGAAATGAATAACTGGGCAGGTATAAAAATAAAATCACCTATCGGCGACAGAACCGAGGATCATGAGACCTTTGCAACGCCGGAGGACGGCGTAAGGGCGCATTTTAATCATATGAGCGCATATGTAGGTCTTGCACCTGTAGGTGAGCCTCACGACAGATATTATGTTGTAAAAAGTATCGACTGGGCAGGAAGTATCAAAAACCTTGAGGCGCTTGGCGGTCGCTGGTGTCCCGACTTATATTACGGATATAGCATACTACATGATTGCTTAGAACAGATGGCAAAATATTGATTATTTTGGAATATATAATCCAAGCAAAAACATAGAGTTGCAATACCTAAAAGCGGTATCGCAACTCTGCTTTTTTTATCCTTGACCTGACACATAAAAAGTGCTATACTGTACTTTAGATTGGTATGCCAAATTGACAGTGGCATATCTTGCAAAAGTAGGAGATGATATAAATGTACAATCCAAAATCAATGAAAGCTACAGAGTTTATTGATGATGGCGAAATTTTAGATAGTCTTGAATACGCACAAGCTAATAAATCAAATTATGAGCTTATTAACTCCATAATCGAGCGTGCAAAAGACTGTAAGGGAATAACACATAGGGAGGCGGCAGTGCTTCTTGCGTGCGATATAGACGAGCTAAATCAGAAAATGTATGATTTAGCCAAGGAAATAAAGCAAAACATATACGGAAACCGCATAGTAATGTTTGCACCGCTGTATCTGTCAAATTATTGTATAAACAGCTGTGTATATTGTCCGTACCATGTAAAGAACAAGAACATCTGCCGTAAAAAGCTGACGCAAGACGAGGTAAGGGCAGAAACAATAGCCTTGCAGGATATGGGACATAAGCGCCTTGCATTAGAGGCAGGCGAGGACCCAAAAAACAATCCGCTTGAATATATTTTGGAGTGTATTAAAACCATATACTCAATAAAGCATAAAAACGGAGCTATACGCAGAGTAAATGTAAATATTGCGGCAACTACCGTTGAAAATTATAAAAAATTAAAGGACGCAGGAATTGGAACATATATACTGTTCCAGGAAACATACAACAAAGCAAATTACGAGGTATTGCATCCTCAGGGTCCAAAGCATGACTATAACTATCATACCGAGGCAATGGACAGAGCCATGCAGGGCGGAATTGACGATGTTGGTTTAGGAGTATTGTTCGGACTTAATACCTATGCGTATGAGCTTGTTGGAATTTTGATGCATGCAGAGCATTTAGAGGCGGTATTCGGCGTAGGTCCGCATACGATAAGTGTGCCGAGAATTTGCCCTGCCGATGATATAGATGTGGGCGATTTTTCAAATGCCGTACCTGATGAGATTTGGCAAAAAATAATTGCAATCATAAGAATTGCAGTTCCCTATACCGGTATGATTGTATCAACAAGAGAGACGCCCAAAAACCGTAAAAGGGCATTGGAGCTTGGTATATCACAGATAAGCGGAGCATCGTCTACATCTGTCGGCGGTTATGCCACTGAGGAGGAGGAAAATACCGCCCAGTTTGACAGGAGCGATACAAGAACTCTTGACGAGGTAGTTCTGTGGCTTATGGAGCTTGGCTATGTGCCGTCGTTCTGTACGGCGTGCTACCGTGAGGGACGCACAGGTGACAGGTTTATGGCGCTTGCAAAAACAGGCGCAATCAGAAATTGCTGTCACCCCAACGCACTTATGACACTAAAGGAATACTTAATTGACTATGCAAGCGAAAAGACAAGAGCAGTAGGCGAGACGCTTATTGAAAAGGAGCTGTTGACAATACCGAATGAAAAGGTGCGTCAGATTGCAAAGGATAATCTTGAACTTATAAGCGAGGGTAAGCGGGACTTCAGGTTCTAAACAATAAACGGAGATTTAAAGTTATGCCAAAGTATTTTATGCCGACAACCCTATTGTCGGGCGAGAATTGTATAAAACGGCACCCACGCCATATCATACACGGTAAAAAATGTATGATAGTAACGGGTAAAAACAGTGCCAGGGTATCGGGTGCCTTAGATGATGTATTAACAGTTTTAGACGAGCATAATGTTAAATATTATATACACGATAAGATTACGAACAAGACAAATATAGCAGATATTTACGCATTGGGTAAGAAAATGCGTGATGAGGGCATTGAATATGTTGTCGGTATCGGCGGAGGTACAACGCTTGACGCGGCAAAAGCGGCGGCGGTTTACGCTACAAACGATATAGAGCCTATGGATATTTATAAGGAGAAGTATGCCAATCTTCCGTTAAGGGTGGTTTGTGTTCCCACAACCGCAGGCACAGGTTCCGATACCACGCAGTATGTGATGCTTACCATTGATGATTACAAGAACAAGAAGAGCTTTTCATCAGAGGTGTGCTTTCCATACGCTACATATCTTGACTCACGCTATACGCTTACCCTGCCTGTTGATGTTACACGCTCAACGGCTATAGATGCGCTCTGCCACAGTGTCGAATCGTATCTTAATGTAAACGCATCTCCGTTTTCGGATATTGTCGCACTTGAGGGAATACGCATGGTAGGTCAGTGCGCAGGCGCGCTTATAAAAGGCGAATTTACAAAATCGGACAGGGAAAAGCTACTTATTGCCGCATCTGTCGGCGGTATGGCGGTCGCGCATACGGGACTTAATGTGGTGCATAAGATGGGGCATCAGCTCACCTGTGACAAGAGCATATCCCACGGTTTTGCAAACGGTCTGCTATTAACAGAGTTTATTGCATGGTGCGCAAAAGCGGATGTTATGCGCGCGGTAGATGTAATAACGGCAATAGGTATGGATTTATCGTCGTTAAAGAAGTTTATGGACAAGGTTTTGCCCTCAACTGACGACATAAGTCGGGACGATATAGAAAGATGGGTTAAAAACTCCATATATGATGACAGCGAGCCAAACAGTCCCCGAAAGCTTACAAAAGAGGACGAGCTTGAAATTTACACAAACGCTTTACTGAATAAGAAGCGTAATTATGCACAGTGGTAAGGTATAAAATATGAAATTGGTATCATGGAATGTAAACGGACTCCGTGCCTGTATGGACAAGGGGTTTATGGACTATTTTAATAAGGTGGACGCAGATGTTTTCTGTATCCAGGAATCAAAGCTCCAGGCGGGGCAGATTGACTTTAACCCCGATGGCTATCATAGCTTTTGGAACTATGCCGATAAAAAGGGTTATTCGGGAACGGCTGTGTTTTCAAAAACAGAGCCAATATCTGTTACATACGGAATGGGAATTGATGAGCATGACCACGAGGGCAGAGTTATAACTCTTGAATTTGAGGACTTTTACCTTGTAAACTGCTATACTCCAAACTCAAAACGGGAGCTTTTAAGGCTTGAATACCGTATGAGGTGGGAGGATGATTTCCTAAACTACTTAAAAATGCTTGACAGTAAAAAGGCTGTTATTCTCTGCGGTGATTTGAATGTTGCACATCAGGAGATTGACCTTAAAAACCCGAAAACCAATCATAAAAACGCAGGCTTTACCGATGAGGAACGGGGTAAAATGACAAATCTTTTAGGCAGTGGCTTTATTGATACCTTCAGATTTTTCTATCCCGATACAGAGGGCAGGTATTCGTGGTGGTCGTATATGTTTAAAGCTCGTGAGAAGAACGCAGGCTGGCGTATTGACTATTTCATTGCATCAAAGTCGCTGTCAGACAGGCTTGTGTCTGCCGATATTCATCACGATGTTTTAGGCTCTGATCATTGCCCTGTTGAGCTTGTGATAAAATAAAGATATGTCGAGAAAATTTGTGTATGATATAGCACCTGAATTTAGCGGATTTTCAATCCAAAACTACTTAAAAAACGAACATTCATATTCCACAAAGCTTATAAAAAGCATAAAAAAGACTGATAACGGTATCTTAAAAAACGGTTTGCGAGCATTTACAACGCATATATTAAATACAGGCGATATATTGGAGATAAATATTGACGATAAGGTGTCGGAAAATATTGTCCCGATAAAACTGGAATTTAATATTGTGTATGAGGATACCGACATCATGGTTATTGACAAACCTCCTCATATGCCCACCCATCCGTCAATGGATAATTACACAAACAGTCTTGCAAACGGAATAATGTATTATTTTAAGGAGCACGGCATAAAAAGTGCATTTCATGCCGTAAACAGGCTTGATAAGGACACATCGGGGCTTTTGGTGATTGCAAAAAATCCGTATGCCCATGCAAGGCTTTCGGATATGCTCCATACTTCCGAATTTGGGCGTGAGTATATTTGCCTTGTACACGGCAGGTTGGATTGTATGGGAACGGTAGATGCTCCCATAAGGCGCGAGGATGAAAGTGCAATAAAACGCTGTGTCGCACCTGACGGACAGAGGGCAATAACTCATTATGAGCCGATTTTACATTGCGGTAACTGCACATTGTTAAAAATCATATTGGAAACAGGCAGAACACATCAGATAAGGGTGCATATGGCATATATAAACCACCCTTTGGTGGGAGATTTCCTCTATGGCGATGAGGAACGGGAGTTTGCGCCAAGGCATATGCTCCATTCTTCAAAAGTTAAAATCATACACCCTGTAACGGGTAAGCGGTTGGAATTTGAGGCTAAAATGCCTAATGATATGAATAAAATCATAGAGAAACTTAAAAACTAAGCTCTTAATCAGATAAATTTTACTTATATTAGGATTTGATAGTGGATAACAGATTGGAGGCTTTTATGGAAAAGAAGAAAAAACGGCGGTTTTTTATAATATTTGCTTGCATAACGATACTGCTCCTTATAGGAACGGTACTTACAAAGCCCGTAGGCAGCGGCGAGGAGGTAGGCGAGCTTATGCGCGACGCCGTATTGCATGATGTCAATAAGATTAGCCTGTTTGGGATTATGAATGTAAATCCGGGTGTTATTTCGGCAATGACTGTAACGGGGATAATGTTTATATTTGCCCTTATAGTAAGGATATTTGTGATACCGAGGTTTAAAATGGTGCCCGGCAAATTCCAAATGGTGCTTGAAATGCTTGTAGGGTATTTTGATGGACTTGCAAAATCAAACAGTCCGCACAGAAACAGCTTTTTGGGAGCTTATGTATTCAGTGCAGGCGTGTATATATTTGTAAGTACGATATTTGAACTGTTCGGAGTTCAGGCAACAACCGTACACAATACCATAATATCCCTGCCTGCACCGCTTTCGGATATAAACGGAGCGCTTATGCTTGGCTGTTTGTCGTATATGGTTATACTATCGGGCGGAATTGCGCAGAACAAGCTAAAGGGTATAGGAAAGACCTTAAAGGAGTTTTCTCTTCCTATATCCATGAGCTTCAGACTTTTTGGCGCTCTGCTTAGCGGTGCGCTTGTTACGGAGCTTGTATATCATTATACACATTTAAGCTATGGCTTGCCTGTTGTTGTAGGGTTGTTATTTACACTGCTTCATGCACTCATTCAGGCGTATGTGCTTACAATGCTTACGGCACTGTTCTATGGCGAGGTAACGGAATAAATAAGAATTTAATTAACGGAGGTTATATATAAAATGAAAAAGAGAAGTAAAATTTTAACAGCAGGTATGGTATTTACAGCAGTTCTTTTAATGTCGGCAACTGCATTTGCCGCAGGAGGAGAAGAAGCGCTGTCGGTTGCAAAGGCGTATGCGGCGGCTATTACAATAGGACTTGCGGCGGCGGCAGGTGCAATAGGTATGGCACTGGCTATAACAAAGGCTGTTGAGGGCATAGCGCGCCAGCCTGAGGCTGAGGATAAAATCCGTACAACGCTTATGCTGGGTCTTGTGTTTATCGAAACAGCTATTATATACGCGCTTGTTATAGCAATCCTTATAGTATTCGTATTATAATTTTAGCGCAGATGCCCTCATCAAAAAGTGGTGAGGGAGCATTTTAACATTTCAGAAAGTAGGTGAAGGCAATGTCATTGCCTCTAAATATTGATCCACAGCAAATACTTTTGCACCTTCTAAACTTCGTGGTGCTTTTTGGCATACTGTATTTTTTACTGTACAGTCCCGTAAAGAAGTTTATGGATAAGCGGATTGAATATTACAAGGAGCTTGACGAGCAGGCAAAATCAGATAGGGATAAGGCGTCAGAGTCAAAAGCTGAATATGAAAAAAAGCTTGAACAGGTAAGCTCTGAGATTGAGCAGGAGAAAAGAGAAGCAAGAAAAGCTATAAACGCTCAGCGTGATAAGAGTATATTAGCGGCTAAAAACGAGGCAGAAAAGATAATTGACGAAGCCAATAAAAGGGCGGAGGCAGACCGTAAAAAAATGATTGCCGACGCTGAGGGTGAGATTGCAGATATTGCCGCAGACGCCGCCGAGAAGATACTTCTTTCATCAAGCGTAATGGAAAGCTACGACCAGTTCCTTGAAGCTGTAGACGGTGATTTGGGAGGTGCCGATGATGAGTAACGACAATGCTAAAAAAACGGCAGTTTTATACTCACAGGTTCCGCCAAATGAAAAGCAGGAGCAGGGATTTATTAAATTTTTAAACGATAAATACGGGGATACAGAGCTTGTCTGGAAAGAAAGCCGTGCATTTCCGGGCGGTTTCAGGCTTGAGGTAGGCGCACAAATTTATGACTGGAGCGTAAACGGCAGATTTCGTCAGTTAAGAGATGCTATTTCTCATGTTCCGTCAAATAACGGAAATATAATTCCGCTTATAAAAGAAACCGTAAAGGATTGGACTCCGAAGGCAATTGCGGAGGAAATTGGTACAGTCCTTACCGTGGGTGACGGTATAGCAACCGTTAGCGGACTTGACAATGTTGCATACGGTGAGATAGTTTTGTTCTCATCGGGTACACGGGGCATGGCTCAGGATTTAAGACGGGGCGAGGTAGGCTGTATACTATTTGGCGATGATGAGGATATATACGCAGGAAGCTCTGTAAGAAGAACGGGCAGAACTGCCGGTATACCGGTAGGCGATGCGTTTTTGGGGCGTGTTGTAGATGCGCTCGGCACACCGATTGACGGCAAGGGCGAGATAAAAGAGGACGGATACCGTGCCATTGAACATCCTGCACCGTCAATAATCGACCGCCAGCCTGTAGATACGCCTCTTGAAACGGGTATTCTTTCAATAGACTCAATGTTCCCGATAGGCAGGGGGCAAAGAGAGCTTATAATAGGCGACCGTCAGACGGGTAAAACGGCTATTGCCGTTGATACAATAATAAATCAAAAAGATAAAGATGTAATTTGTATATATGTAGCGATTGGACAAAAGGCAAGCTCGGTGGCACAGCTTGTTGAGGAATTAAAAACTCACGGCGCAATGGATTATACAATAGTTGTAAGCGCAACAGCGTCGGACTCCGCACCTTTGCAGTACATTGCCCCATATGCAGGCTGTGCATTGGGCGAGTATTTTATGGAGCAGGGCAAGGATGTGCTTATCGTGTATGATGACCTTTCAAAGCACGCCATTGCTTATAGGTCTTTGAGCCTTTTGCTTGAGCGCTCACCGGGGCGTGAGGCATATCCGGGCGATGTGTTTTATCTCCATTCAAGGCTCTTAGAGAGGAGCGCGCATCTTTCAAATGAAAAAGGTGGCGGAAGTATAACGGCATTGCCGATAGTTGAAACCCAGGCAGGCGATGTTTCTGCATATATCCCGACAAATGTTATATCTATAACCGACGGTCAGATATTCTTAGAGAGCAGTCTGTTTTTTGCAGGACAAAGGCCTGCGGTAAATGTTGGTATTTCGGTATCCCGTGTCGGCGGTGATGCGCAGACAAAGGCAGTTAAAAGCGCAACGGGCGCATTAAGACTTGATCTTGCGCAGTTCCGTGAAATGGAAGTGTTTACGCAGTTTGCAAGTGACCTTGACGATACTACAAAGGCGCAGATAAAATACGGACAGGGACTTATGCAGGTACTAAGGCAGGATAGATACAGACCCTATTCCCAGGCAGAAAAAGTAATTATTTTGGTAACAGCGCTTGGCAAGCTGTTTGTGGATATACCCGTTGACAGCATCAAATTAAAAATTTATGATATGCTTGCATACTTTAACGATAAGCATTTTGAAATCATTGAGCGGATTGATGAGACGGGCAAATTATCCGATGAGGACAGAGAAAAGATATTACAAACCGCAAAGGAATATCTTAGCGAGTGATAGGAGTGTATAGGTATGCCGACCACTAAAGAGATTAAAAACCGTATGACGAGTGTTCGGGACACACAAAAGATTACAAATGCAATGTACTTAATCGCATCCACAAAAATGCGTAAGGCAAAGAGTGGTTTGGATCTTACAAGGCCGTATTTTAATGCGGTACAGGCAGAGATAAAGCGAATATTCAGAATAAACGAGGACATTGAAAATCGGTATTTCTATCCGCCAAGCGGTGAACATGAGCTGCCGGGATCGTACGGATACCTTGTTATAACGGCAGATAAAGGACTTGCAGGAGCGTATAACCATAATGTGATAAAACAGGCTGAGGCTCTTATGGGCGAGCATGAAAATCCAAAGCTGTTCGTTGTGGGCGAGTACGGCAGGCACTATTTCGGTGCGCATAATATCCCGATAGAAAAAAGCTTTTTATATACCGCCCAGAACCCGACAATCCATAGGGCGAGGGATATATCCTCCGTTTTGCTTGACGAATTTGACAGGGGTAATCTTTCAAAGCTGTTTATTGTATATACGGATATGCAGGGCGTGGCAAGCTATAATGTAAAATTTACAAGACTTTTGCCGTTCCACCGTGCGGATTTTATAATCCCCAACCTTCCCGAAGAACCGATAAAAAGGCAGTTTGAGTTCTTTCCGTCAATTGAGAATGTGCTTGATAACATAGTACCAAGTTATGTGACGGGTTTTATATACAGTGCTTTGGTGGATAGCTTTTGCAGTGAACAGAGCGCGAGAATGAGTGCAATGGACTCTGCAAACCAGAATGCGCAAAAGCTCCTTGAAGAATTAAAGGTAAAGTATAACCATGTAAGGCAGAGCGCAATCACGCAGGAGATAACTGAAATATCTTCGGGCGCAAAGAGTATGAAACGAAAATCAAAATTGGAGTGAAGCAAATGGCAGGAAGAATTGTACAGATATCAGGCTCCGTCATAGATGTGGCGTTTGAGAGGCAGGAGATGCCAAAAATCAGAGAAGCACTTACCGTGGTGCTAAACGATAAGACGCTTGTTATGGAGGTAGCACAGCATATAGACAGGGGTACCGTAAGATGTATAATGCTCTCGGGAAGCGAGGGCTTATACCGTGGCATGGAGGTAACGGCTACAGGCAACAATATCCGTGTGCCTGTAGGCGAGGCAACCTTGGGCAGACTGTTTAATGTATTGGGCGAGCCGATAGACGGCGGTGCGCCGATTGATGACAGAGCCACAAAATGGAATGTTCACCGAAAAGCGCCGGCATTTGACGAGCAAAGCCCCAAGGTAGAGATTTTGGAAACCGGTATAAAGGTAATTGACCTTTTAGAGCCGTATCCAAAGGGCGGAAAGATAGGACTTTTCGGCGGTGCAGGTGTAGGTAAGACCGTTCTTATTCAGGAGCTTATCCATAATGTGGCAATGGAGCACGGCGGATACTCAATATTTACAGGCGTTGGCGAAAGATCCCGTGAGGGTAACGATTTATGGCGTGAGATGTCGGAAAGTGGCGTTATAGATAAAACGGCGCTTATATTCGGGCAAATGAACGAAGCTCCGGGTGTAAGAATGAGGGTAGCCCTTACAGGTCTTACAATGGCTGAATATTTCAGAGATAAAGAAAATAAAGATGTACTTTTGTTTATAGATAACATTTTTAGATTTGTGCAAGCAGGCAGTGAGGTTTCTACACTTTTGGGACGAATGCCCTCAGCTGTAGGCTATCAGCCGACACTTGCCGAGGAAATGGGCGCGTTGGAGGAGAGGATAACCTCAACCCGAAACGGCTCGGTAACCTCCGTTCAAGCGGTGTATGTGCCGGCTGACGATTTAACCGACCCTGCGCCTGCGACAACTTTCTCGCATCTTGATGCAACAACGGTACTGTCCCGTAAGGTAGCGGAGCAGGGAATATATCCTGCGGTTGATCCGCTTGAATCAAGCTCACGAATACTTGAAGCGTCAGTGCTTGGCGAGGAGCATTATTCGATTGCAAGACGGGTGCAGGAGGTTTTGCAAAAGTATCGGGAATTGCAGGATATAATTGCAATACTTGGTATTGAGGAGCTAAGCGAGGAGGATAAGAGAGTTGTAAACCACGCAAGGCGAATACAAAGGTTTTTGGCACAGCCCATGCATGTGGCGGAGAAGTTTACAGGCATTAAGGGCGTGTATGTGCCGTTAAAGGAGACCTTGCGAGGGTTTAAGGCTATAGTAGACGGCGAAATGGACGACTATCCAGAGGCGGCATTCTATAATGTAGGCACAATAGACGATGTAATAAAGAAAGCAGAGCAGTTAAAATCAGGTGAGGTGTAATTTATGAATACATTTAAGCTGAGGGTGCTTGCAGCTGAAAAACCGTTTTACGAGGGCGATTGCATATCGCTTGTTATCCCTACAATAAACGGTCAGTACGGAATTTTGGCAATGCACTATAATATGACATCGGCTATTGTACCGGGAGTGTTAAAGATAACAACGCCCGATAATGAGGAAATTTTTGCCGCCGTGTCGGAGGGGATTGTAAAGGTTGAGGATAATGCGGTTTTACTGCTTGTAGATACCGCAGAGCGACCCGAGGAGATAGACCAAAACCGAGCAAGGCGTTCCGAGGAAATGGCAAAAGAGGCAATTTTGCAGAAAAAGAGCATACAGGACTATAATGCTGCGCAGGCAAAGATGGCAAGAGCTATAAGTCGCTTGCGCTTAAAGCGTTCACAGAATATAAATAACTGATTGTAATATGGTATTTTATAAAAACTGATAAAAAATGTTGAAAAAGCGTTATAAATATGATATTATGGTTTTCAATGATTTGATAAAAATATATTGAGGTGATAAAATGGCTTACAAAATTGTAAGAAAGGAAACGCTGAATCCACAGATTTTCCTTATGGAGGTAGAGGCTCCGCTTATTGCAAAGAAAGCACAGCCGGGACAGTTCATCATATTAAGAATTGATGAATATGGCGAAAGAGTGCCTTTTACCGTATCTGATTTTGATGCGCAAAAAGGAACGGTAACAATTATTGTCCAGATTGTAGGAAAGACAACAAAGGACTTGGCAAAGCTTGAAACAGGCGATGAGCTTTTGGACTTTGCAGGACCTTTGGGAATGCCTACACCATTAGAGGGCATAAAGAAGGTTGCGGTTATAGGTGGTGGACTGGGAACGGCTATTGCGTATCCGCAGGCAAAGAAATTGCACCAAATGGGCGCAGATGTAACCGTAATTACAGGCTTTAGGGATAAAGACCTTGTAATTTTAGAGGACGAGCTAAAGGCGGTATCAAATAAGCTTATCGTTACAACAGACGATGGTTCAAACGGTGTAAAGGGTTTTGTAACTGAGCGCTTGCAGGAGGAAATTGATGCAGGCGAGAAGTTTGACGAGGTTATCGCAATCGGGCCGTTGATTATGATGAAGAATGTATGTAAGGTTACAGAGCCTTATAAAATAAAAACAACCGTAAGTATGAACCCTGTTATGATTGACGGTACGGGAATGTGCGGCGGCTGCCGTGTAATTGTAGGCGGTGAAACAAAGTTTGCGTGCGTTGACGGACCCGATTTTGACGGTCACTTGATTGACTGGGACAGCGCAATGAAGCGTGGCAGAATGTTTAAGAACTACGAGCAAAAATCTTGCGATGAGGGACATTGCAGAATAGGGAGGACAAATAACAATGCCTAATATGAGAGCAGATAAAAATCCTATGCCTGAGCAGGAGCCTAATGTAAGAAATAAAAACTTCCTTGAGGTTACAAAGGGCTATACAGAGGAGATGGCAATAGACGAAGCAAAAAGGTGCTTAAACTGTAAGCACAAGCCTTGTATGCAGGGTTGCCCTGTTGCCGTAAAGATCCCTGAATTTATAGAGCTTATAACAAAGGGCGACTTTGAGGGCGCATATAATAAGATAAAAGAAACAAACGCATTGCCTGCTGTATGCGGTCGAGTTTGTCCGCAGGAAACACAGTGCGAGTCAAAATGCGTAAGAGGCATAAAGGGCGAGCCTGTCGGAATAGGCAGACTGGAGAGATTTGTTGCCGATTACCATATGGCACATGTTGAGGATAAGATAGAAAAGCCCGAGCCTAACGGTAAGAAGGTAGCAGTTATAGGTTCGGGTCCGTCAGGACTTACAGTAGCGGGCGACCTTGCAAAGCTTGGTTATCAAGTTACGGTATACGAGGCATTCCATACCGCAGGCGGAGTTTTGATGTACGGAATCCCTGAGTTCAGACTGCCAAAGGATATTGTACAGAAAGAGATTTCAAACCTTAAAAAGCTGGGCGTTGATATACAGACCAATGTAATTATCGGAAAGACAATCTTGGTTGATGAATTGTTTGAGGATATGGGCTATGACGCCGTATATATCGGTTCGGGCGCAGGCTTACCGTCATTTATGGGAATTGAGGGCGAGAGCTTAAACGGAGTATATTCGGCAAACGAGTTCTTAACAAGAATTAACCTTATGAAGGGCTATAAATTCCCAGAATATGACACACCTGTATATGTAGGTAAAAATGTAGCCGTGCTTGGCGGTGGTAATGTTGCAATGGACGCGGCAAGATCGGCAAAGCGTCTGGGCGCAGAGAATGTATACATAGTATACCGCCGTGGTAAGGAGGAATTGCCTGCAAGAGCGGAAGAGGTACACCATGCAGAGGAAGAGGGCATAGTATTTAAGCTCCTCCAAAACCCGACCAAATTCATCGGTGATGATGAAGGCTGGGTAAAGGGCATGGAAGTAATCAAAATGGAGCTTGGCGAGCCTGATGCATCAGGCAGACGCCGTCCTGTACCTGTTGAGGACAGTGAGGAGATAATGGATATCGACACTGTGGTTGTTGCTATCGGTCAGACTCCAAACCCACTTATCAGAAAAACAACCAAAGGCCTTGATACCAATAAACGAGGCTGTATCATAGCTGATGATGAAACAGGTAAGACCTCAAAGGCTCATGTATACGCAGGCGGAGATGTCGTAACAGGCGCCGCAACGGTTATCCTTGCAATGGGCGCAGGAAAAGCTGCCGCAAAGGCAATACATGAGGAATTAAGTAAATAAATTGTGATTTATATTACGGGCGGACTATCCGCCACACACTGCATTACAGTAAACAGATAAAAAATTAAACCGCACAGGGCATTTGCCTTTGTGCGGTTTAATTTTAGACTTTGAAAATCTAATTCTTGCCTTACTTATTGCTCAAATTTTCAGATAGCTTGGGGATTTAGACAAATCATTTTGTTTGCAGACGGATACGGTCTGCGACCATTGCAATAAACTCCGAATTTGTCGGCTTACCCTTACCGGTATGAATGGTATAGCCAAAAATTTCGTTCATGGTTTCGGGCTTGCCCCGGCTCCATGCAACCTCAATGGAGTGCCTTATTGCACGCTCAACTCTGCTTGCAGTTGTGTTATACGCCTTTGCAATATCGGGATATAACTGCTTTGTTATAAAATTCAGTAAATCCATATTGTCAACAACCATCATTATCGCACTTCTTATGTACTGGTACCCCTTAATATGCGCAGGAACTCCCAGCTCATGTATAAAGTCGGTAACGATTGTCTCAAGGTCTTGATTATCGGATTTAGCTATTCCGTTTGCAATATCGTGATGCATTGGCAACGGCTCTTTTGCAAACTCACGAATGGTATCGCAAATTCTCTCATTTGACTGCGGTTTTAACAAATAATAATCCGCACCCAATGTGAGCGCCGTTTCAACCGTTCTTGCCAAAGTAGATATGGAATAGACAATAACAGTCGGTCTTTTGTCAAGCTTGGTATTTTGAAGCTTCTTCAAAAACCCAATCCCGTCAAGCTCCGGCATAACCATATCCAATAAGATTGCATCAGGCTTTGTTTCGTGCATCAGACTAAAAGCCTCTTTGCCGTTTGTTGCAGTTGCAACTACATCAATGTCAGAAACGGTAGCTATATAATCGGATAACTCTCTTGCAAGCTCTGTGTTGTCATCTGCTATTAAAACAGATATTGATTTTTTCATTGAAAAATCCCCCCTATCTTTTATTATATAAAGGTTGACATTAAATTGGTTTACTTAATGTTTCCCCTTATTACAAAATAATATTACCATATTTTGGAAATAAAATCAAGGGTATTTTGGAAAATAATTCCAGTTATTGGAATTATTTGGCATATTTATATTAAAAGCTCGTCATAAGAGATGGATAAAACAGAGGATAGAGCTTTTATTTCAGAGGCATAAATGCGTCTTTGACCTGATTCTATTTTTGCCAGAGCACTTCTTGTAATGTCACAGCCTTCAAGCTGTAGCTTAGTGCTAAGCTCGTCCTGTGTCATATTTTGTGATTTTCTTATATTGGAAATATGCTTTCCCAAAAGTTTTTCGTATGCGTAATCCATATATTTACCTCTTGCACTAATATAGTACAAAGCCATTATAAAGTATCCGTCAAAAAAACTTGCACTAATATAGTGCAAGTTTTTGACATTATCATAACGATTATTTTACATTCAATGCACGCATTGAGTTTAGGATTGCAATAAGTGCAACGCCTACATCGCCAAATATCGCAAGCCACATGTTTGCAAAGCCCAAGGTACTTAAAATCATAATTATTACCTTTATCGACAGAGCAAATATAATATTTTGGCGGATAATGGAGAGGGTATGCTTTGAAATTTTTATCGCCTTTAATATTCTTATCGGTTTATCGTCCATTAAAACAACATCGGATGCGTCTATTGCGCTGTCCGTTCCTATACCGCCCATTGCAATGCCAATATCGGCACGCATCAAAACAGGTGCGTCGTTTATGCCGTCGCCAACAAATGCGGTGTATCCGTTTGTGCGGTTTATAATTTTTTCAAGATATGCAACCTTATCCTGTGGCAAAAGCTCATATGCAACATCTTTTATATTTAGCTCCTTTGCAACGCCCAATGCTGTCTTTTCCTTGTCGCCTGTAAGCATTACGGTTTTAATACCGAGCCTGTTAAGAGCCATAACAGTTTCTTTTGAGCTTTCCTTTACCTCGTCTGAAATTACAATATAGCCAAGATATTTATTATCCCTTGCAACATAAATAATTGTGCCGTAGTCATCAATTTGGGGTACGCTTATGTTGTTGGTGTCCATTAACCGTTTGTTACCTGCAAGAATTAAATCGCCGTTAATTTTTGCTTGTATTCCCATACCTGCAAGTTCACTATACTCGCTGATTTTAGATTGGTCAATATTTTCAGAAAATGCCGATTTTATTGATTTTGCGATAGGGTGGTCTGAATAAAATTCTGCATATGCGGCTGTTTTTAAGGCCTCGTCACTGCTTGATTTTATAACTTCAAAATCGCCCTTTGTCAAGGTTCCTGTTTTGTCAAATACAACCGTATCAAGCTTTGAGAGCATTTCAAGATAGTTACCGCCCTTTATAAGCACCTGATTTTTTGATGCACAGCCAAGTCCTGCAAAAAATCCCAAAGGTATTGATATAACCAATGCACAGGGGCAGGAAACAACCAAGAATGTAAGTCCGCGCATAAGCCAGGTTTTTACATCTCCTGTTACAATTGAGGGTATAAGCATTACCAGTAAGGCAAGAGCACAAACTATAGGCGTATAGTAGTGTGCAAAGGTTGTAATAAATTTTTCGGACTGTGATTTTTTCTCCTGCGCATGCTCCACCATATCAAGAATTTTGGAAACGGTGCTTTGTGAAAACTCTTTTGTAGCCTTTACATGAATGGTTGCTCCCGTGTTTATGCTTCCGCTTAAAACCTCATCGCCAATGCCTACATGATATGGAACGCTCTCGCCTGTAAGAGCCGATGTATCAAGATAAGTCTTGCCGTCTGTAACTATGCCGTCAAGGGCAAGCCTTTGACCTTGCTTTACCACAAAAATATCGCCGATTTTTACATCATTTGGATTTACCTCTTTAATTTTGCCCTCATCCTCAATGCTTACATAATCGGGCCGTAAATCCATAAGACTTCTGATTGATTTTTTGCTGTTATCAACCGCCTTATCCTGGAGCATTTCGCCAACCTGATAAAACAGCATAACCGCAACCGCCTCAGGCTGTTCGCCGATTAAAAATGCACCGATACTTGCAATTGACATAAGGAAATTTTCATTAAACATATGTCCTTTTAAAATTCCCTTTATCGCATTAAAAACCACATCATAGCCAAGCACGGCATATGAAGCAATAAATACAAGCATATTTATATAGTAGGGAACAGCGTCAATATTTTTAAGCACCATACCTGCTATAAATAATACCGCACCCAAAATTAAGCGTGGCATAAGGTTTTCATCATCGTCATGCTCACAACCGCATCCACACCCGTGATCGTGTCCGCAACCGCATCCGTCACCGTGACTGCTGTGCTTGTGTGCGTGGCAAGAACAATCATCATCATGGCAATCACAATCATTGTCCGTATGCTCCGTATGGCAATGATGATTATGCTCCGTATGCTTATCGTGGTGATGATGATTATGTTTTCCATGCCCACTGTGGCAATGATGATTATGTTCTGTATGCTCATCATGGCAATGGCAGTTATCGTCATGACAATCGTCGTGTGCCCAATTCTTTTTATTTAATTCTGAACTCATACTAAAACCCCCAAACTATATTTGAATAGTTGTTCATATGTTCATTATATGAAGAATATGTATATTTGTCAATAGTTTTTAAAAAATTATGGCAGGAAAAAGGAGCGAAATCCCAAGTTATGGGATATTCGCTCCTTTTAAAGAAAGTTTAGCTATGTTCAAATTGATTAGTTGTTGCACATACAAGAAACTATTACGATGATAATTAAAACCCAAAGGATCATATCAGTATCAAAGTCACAGCCTTTTTTACGGCAAGCATATGCATCATTCTGGCAGCAATCCATGATAAAACCTCCTTTCAATTCAATGTTAGTATATACTATGTGGGTGGGGCATAAAATGTTATTTGTCCATAAATTTTACTTGATATTTATTTTTAAATAATGTACAATTACATTATGATAAAATCGGAGGATAGTTTGATAAATGGAACAGAAAAAGATAGACAGAATAAATGAGCTTGCAAGAAAGGTAAAAGCAGGTATTGCACTTACCGAGGAGGAAATAAAGGAGCGCACAGTGCTAAGGCAGGAATATCTTGATGCGGTACGCAGAAATTTCAAGAGTCAGCTTGATAATATAGAAATCGTTGATAACAGGAGGACACACTAATGGGATTTTTAACATATCTGTTAATGGCGGTAATTATTGCGTTTGCGTTTAAGTCAGGCGTAGTGTACGGAATAATTGCATCGGCAATGGTTTTAGCATATATAATATATAACACTATTCCAAGGCTACAGGCTATAAAGGCACAGCGCGCATTTTCTGACGGTGATTTTGATGCGGTAAAGCGTTATGGCGAGAAAAGCTACAAGCGAATGAATTTTAATCAGAGAATGTCATATGCGTATATGCTTATAAAAATGGACGAGAGCGAAAAGGCTTTGGATATTTTAAATGCCTATATAAGACTGCGCTCATTAGAGCCTAAGAATAAGTTTATAGCAAAACGCCAGCGTGCGTTTGCGTATTATAAGCTTGGCAGATATGAAGAGGCGTTGCGTGACGGTATGGACTGCTATGAGGCAGGGTATACAACGAAAACACTGTATGCACTTATGGGAATGATTATGCTTGTGCTTAACAAGGATTTGGAAAAAACAACAAAATTCTGTGAAGAAGCATATGATTATGACGAAAATGACCGCGATATACAGGATAATGTGTCAATTTGCTATTATCTTCAGGGCGATTATGAGATGGCAGAGGAGATAAACGGCTATGTCCGCGAGGAAAACCCTGAATTTTTGGAGGGGTATTATCATGGCGCGCAAATTGCCACAAAGCAGGGCGACTATAAAAAGGCGCAGGAATTGTTATCAAATATTGATAAATGTAACAGAACGGGTATGACAACAGTATCAGAGGATGCGGTAAATACTCTTAAAAAGGAAGTTGATGACTTAATAAATAAGAGGATATCGGAAGCTTTTGATACGCCTGTGTTTACATTAAAGGAGCCTGTTGCACCGAGTGAGGATTTTGAAGGATACGAAGAAGACGATAGCAATGGCTCATCAATATATGATGAATATAACGAGCTTGACGATGATGAGGCAGGCGAGTCAATATATGATGAGCTAAACGCATTGGAGAAGAACGGAGACTGAAATGGCAAGAACACCCTTGGCAGACAGAATACGCCCCCAAACCATTGATGAGGTGGTGGGGCAGAAAAATCTTTTGTCAAAAGGCAAACTACTAAGAAATATTATCGAGAATAACGAAATACCGAATATGATATTCTACGGTCCGAGCGGTGTCGGAAAAACAACGGTTGCAAATATCATAGCGCAAAAGACGGGTAAAACACTAAGGAAATTAAATGCCACAAATGCATCTGTTTCCGATATTAAGGAAATAGTTGCGTCACTTGACAGCTTTTTAGCACCCGACGGCGTGCTTTTATACCTTGACGAGATACAGCACTTTAATAAGAAACAACAGCAGTCGTTGCTTGAGTATATGGAAAACGGAAAAATTACGCTTATTGCAAGCACAACCGAAAATCCGTATTTCTATGTATATAATGCGGTGCTATCCCGTAGCGTGGTATTTGAATTTACAAATATTGAGCCTGAGGATATAGAAACAGCGCTTCGCCGTGCAATTAACATCTTAGAAAATGACGATTACAAGGGCTATAGCATATCCGTATCCGATGATGCAATACGGCATATGGCAAATACGGCAAACGGCGATGTGAGAAAGGCACTCAACTCGTTAGAGATTGCATTTTTATCCGCAAAAATCGAAAAAAATAACGAGATAAATATAGATTTGGATGTTGCGGTGGAGTCAACACAGAAAAAAGCCTTAAAATACGATAAAGACGGGGATAACCACTACGATATTTTGAGCGCATTCCAAAAATCCATTCGAGGCTCTGATGAAAATGCCGCCATTCATTACCTTGCAAGGCTTGTTGCGGCAGGGGATTTGCCAAGCATTTGCAGGAGGCTGCAGGTTATTGCCGCAGAGGATATAGGACTTGCATATCCCATGGCACTGCCTATTGTAAAATCGTGTGTGGATATGGCACAGCAGTTGGGTTTCCCTGAGGCAAGAATACCTCTTGCAGATGCGGTGATTTTACTTGCAACCGCACCAAAATCAAACAGCGGAATTTGTGCTATAGATGAGGCACTCTCTGACATTTCAAGCATTGATACGGGCGATATACCTGCTCATTTAAAGGACTCGCACTATAGCGGTGCAAAGGCATTAAATCACGGAACGGAATATAAATATCCGCACTCATATCCAAACCATTATGTTAAACAGCAGTATTTGCCCGATAACATAAGGGACAGAAAATACTATAAATATGGGGACAATAAAAACGAGAATACGAAAAAACTCTATTGGGATAAGATAAAAGGAGAAAACCAATGAAGGACGGGTTTATAAAGGTAGCATCTGCAACGGTTGATATAAAAGTGGCAGATACGGTATATAACAGCGAAAATATTATAAATGCCATAAAAGAGGCTTCAAGAAACGGCGCAAAGCTGATTGCGTTTCCCGAGCTTTGTATAAGCGCATATACCTGCGGAGAGCTGTTTTTGCAAAACACGCTTCTTGATGCGTCTTTGGTTGCGCTGGCAAAAATATGCGATAAGACAAAGGATTTAGACATCGTTTCCGTTGTCGGCGTGCCAATGCTTGTGTATAACAAGCTCTATAACTGCGCGGCGGTGATAAATCACGGTGAGGTAAAGGGCTTGGTACCAAAGCTCAATATCCCAAACTACTCCGAATTTTACGAGGGCAGATATTTTGAAAAAGGCGATACCGAGGTTAAATATATTGACCTGTTCGGAAAAAAGGTACCGTTTGGCGCAAATATACTTTTCAGGGCAAAAAATATGAGCAAATTTGTTATGGCTCTTGAGCTTTGCGAGGATTTATGGACACCCATACCCCCATCATCGCATCATGCGCTTGCAGGCGCAACTGTTATTGTAAACCAGTCTGCAAGCAACGAGCTTATCGCAAAGGACGAGTACAGGAGCGAGCTTGTAAGGGGGCAGAGCGCAAGGCTCTACTGTGCATACCTGTATTCAAGCGCAGGCTATGGCGAATCAACGGGTGATTTGGTGTTTTCGGGCGATAATATAATAGCCGAGAACGGAACAATTTTGGCAAGGTCGGAGGAATTTAAAAATCAGTGCGTATATACAGAGCTTGATTTGGAAAAACTTTTAAGTGAGAGGAGAAAGGTGACAACCTATAATTCAAATTCAGCACTTGGCTATGAGATTGTTGAGGTTGAGTTTGATTTTGAGGACACATCTCTTACACGCAAATTCTCTAAAACGCCGTTTGTGCCAAGTGATGATAAAATGCGTGAAAAACGCTGTGAGCAGATTTTATCTATTCAGTCATCGGGGCTTAAAAAGAGGCTTCATCATACAGGCTCAAGGTGTGCGGTTGTGGGCGTAAGCGGAGGGCTTGATTCAACGCTTGCCCTGCTTGTTACAGTCCGTGCATTTGATATGCTTTCGCTTGACAGGCGCGGTATAATTGCAATTACCATGCCATGCTTTGGCACAACCGACAGGACTTATAATAACGCCGTAAGCTTTGCAAAATCCTTAGGCGTAACCTTAATGGAAATAAATATAAAGGACGCCGTAAGAGTGCATTTTAAGGATATTTCACAGCCTGATAATCTCTATGATGTAACATATGAGAATGCACAGGCAAGGGAAAGAACGCAGGTGCTAATGGATATTGCAAATAAAAACAACGGTATGGTAATCGGTACGGGCGATATGTCCGAGCTTGCGCTTGGCTGGGCGACCTATAACGGCGACCATATGTCAATGTACGGCGTAAACGCAGGCGTTCCAAAAACCCTTATAAGATACCTTGTAGACTATGAGGCAAGAAAAACGGATAACGATATTTTAAAGCATACCTTGGAGGATATATTGGCAACTCCTGTAAGCCCTGAGCTTTTACCGCCCGAGAACGGCGAAATTTCACAAAAGACGGAGCATATTGTGGGCCCGTATGTACTTCATGATTTCTTCCTGTATTATCTTATGAGATTTGGTATGAAGCCTGCAAAAATTTTAAGGCTTGCAGAGCTTGCGTTTTTGGGCGAGTATGACAGGGAGTACATTCTTGGCTGGATGAAGATTTTTTACAGAAGATTTTTCACACAGCAGTTTAAGCGTTCCTGCCTTCCCGACGGTCCGAAGGTGGGCAGTGTTGCACTTTCTCCCAGAGGCGATTGGCGTATGCCGTCTGATGCCTCGTATAAAATTTGGATGGACGAAATAGAAAAGCTTTGATATTTTGCCTGTCCTGTAAAAAGTAATGTTTTCAATCTGAAGATTTATGCAGTTAGCTTGATGACATTACACAAAAGGAGTAAGGCAAGATGCAAAAAATTATTGAACATAACAAGGGTAAAATTTGTCTTTTGGTGTCAGCGTTTTTGTACGGTCTGACACCAATTTTTGCAAAAATAACCTATATGGGCGGTGCAAACGGTATCACGCTTACATTTTTGCGTGCTGCCATGACTGTACCGCTTTTATTTGTGCTTATGCGGTCGCTGAATATAGAAATATCGCTAAGTAAAAGTGAAATATCAAAAATAACAATCCTCTCGATTTTCGGCGGTACCGTACCTATAATGCTACTGTATCTCTCGTATGACTATATCTCGGCAGGACTTGCCACAACGCTTCATTTTATATATCCCATTGTTATAGTTTTCGTATCGGCATTTATCTACCATGAACGACTTTCGGTTTTTAAACTGGTAGCTGTTGTGCTTGTAACGGTAGGAATTTTTATGTTTGTAAGAATACAAACAAGAGCCGATACCATAGGCGTGGTTTTGGCGCTTTTATCGGGTGTGTTCTATAGCTTTTATGTTATATACCTTGATAAATCGGGACTTGATAAAATGGACTATATAAAGCTTACATTTTATGTAATGCTTTTAATGAGCGCATCAACTCTTGTTTTTGGACTGGCAATAAACCGCATACAGTTTGAGCTTACGCAAAAGGCGTGGATTTATGCAGGGATTGTATCGCTTATTGCAACCGTTCTTGCAACGCCTATGTTTCAGGTGGGCGTCAAGTATGAGGGCGCATCGACCGCAGGTATATTGTCAACCTTTGAGCCTGTAACGGCAACGGCTTTGGGTGCGGTCTTTTTGGGCGAGTTGTTGGGCGGTTATCAGATAGTCGGCGGTATTGTTATTATGACAGGGTTATATATTGCTCAAAAATTTGGCTAAAATTTTAAAATTATATGATGACAAATGCAAAAAACTGTGGTACAATGTATTTTGAATATTTATGATTGGAGATGTTTTGATGAAAAAGCTTACAGCAGTTTCATTAAGTGTAATATTAACTCTTGCATCGGCACTTACTGTGTTTGGCGCAAGCTCAAATGTTAAAATAACAAATAATTTAAGCAAAAATACGATAAGTTTTTCATATGCGCCCGATAAACAGGCTACAATAACCCGTGATATAACATCACTTATGACGAATTTGAAAAACCTTACCGACAAGAATAGCATTACTCAGGAGATAAGAATAACAAGTGAGAGCGTAAACGCAACGCCTGTTAAGTTTTATTTAAGGCTTGAAAAACCAACATCGGCTAAGCAGTTACCGGTAAATTTAAGCGCAACTCCGACACCTGATGCGTTAAGTGTTTTTGACTATTATAATCTCTTGATAACAACAACCAACGGCGAGGTAGTATATAACTATAAGGACGCAAAGAAAACCGATGTGTCCGATACATATAAGGATATTGAGCTTTTAACGCTTAATTACTATGATAAGGCATCGGAAAACAAGACATACGATATTACAGTATCTGTAAACAACGATGCTAAGGACCTAAAGAAAGACGCCCAAAACCTAAAATGGGAAATCGTAACTGACGGCTATACTTTAAAAGACGGTGCAACGCCGTCACCAAAGCCAAGCGAAACACCTAATACAAGCACTGCGCCCAATACCGGTGATATATCAAACACACCTAATGCGGTAACAACACCGAATGTAACCATAGCGCCAAAGGAGGCAACGCTTAGTAGCGGTACATATATTGTGGGCGAGAACATAGACAGTGGCAGATACCTTATGAGCGGAAACGGCGGAGTTAAGGTGTATACAAAGGACGGCTACTTAAAGAGCAATATAAAGCTTACGACTGAGGACAATTCAGATACGGCTGTTAAAAATTATGTTATAAACCTTTTGGATAACGAAACTGTTGAGGTTGACGGAAATGTAAAACTTGAGCCTTATACTCCTTCAAAAACAACTCCCGCACCTGTAACCACAGCTAAAGCAACGGCAAAAACTACCCTAAGACCTGCTGTTACGCCAAAGGTAACAGTAAAGCCTGCTCAAAGTCTGAAGGCGAACCCAAAAACAGGGGATAGCATACCTGTATTTGCGGTTATAATGCTTGCTTTTCTTTCGATAATGGCAGTGGCTTATATCGAGTACAGAAAGAGAAAAAATAATTAGTACATAAAAGAGGAGCTGATGATAGTGAAAAAAATTCTGACTGTCTTTGAGCTCCTTTTAATTTTTGTGTTTGTGCTGTCTGTGGGATATATTGGATTTTATATGTATCAAAGCTACAGCGCAAAGTCCGAGTATGCAAAAATTCGTGAAAATGTGCTTGATAGTAAAAGCTCAGAATATGCCTATAACGGCGTTTTATATGAATATTCAAAGCTCTATGAGGAGAATAAGGAGCTTTCGGGCTGGCTAAAGGTAGAGGGTACAAGCATTGATTATCCCGTGGTGCGTACAGGGGATAATGACTACTATATGCACCGTGATTTTTATAAAAGCTATAAATATTGCGGAATACCGTTCATGGACTGCCAGTGCAAAATAAAACCGCAGAGCGACAATATTATAATTTACGCACATAATATGCGTGACGGGTCAATGTTTGGCGAGCTTGACAAATATGATGAAAAATCATTTTTTGATGAGTTTGGCACAATCGAATTTGACACGCTCTATAAAAAAGGTAAATACAGAGTAATATCTGCTTTTTATACAACGCCCGATGCATTTTCGTATTATACATATATTGATATGGATAGGGTGGAATTTGATAATTTTATAAAAACCGTAAAGTCAAAATCATTGTATAATACGGATTTTGATGCACAATACGGCGATAAATTGCTGACTCTTTCAACCTGCTCGTATAATAAGCGGAATGAGCGCTTTGTTGTTGTGGCAAAGCAGGTTGAATGATAATAAAATACTATATGCTTTATATGCGTGATTTGCTTAAAAAAACGGCAAATCACAGTAAAATAAATAATAATAAAAAAATCATACAAAACCTATTGACAAAGTAGGAAATATATGCTATCATACCTACAATGTTAATTTCCCGTATGTTTTTTTGTAGGAAATAAAAGTTTAGGGGGAAATTATGAATTGGGATGTAATTTTTAAATATATTCCTTTGTACAAAAAAGCGGCATGGCTTACTTTAAGGCTTGGCGTTTTGGGTATTGTCTTTGCAATTTTGGTAGGGGCAATATGTGCAGTTATTGCATACTATAGAGTGCCTGTTTTAAAGAGAATAGTTGCAGTGTACATAGAATTAAGCCGAAACACACCGCTTTTGGTACAATTGTTCTTTATATATTACGGCTTGCCAAAGGTTGGGGTATCGGTTGATGCCGAGGTGTGCGGAGTTGTAGGCCTTGCGTTTTTGGGCGGAAGCTATATGGCGGAAGCATTCAGAAGCGGACTTGAGGCTGTGGATAAAATCCAGACCGAGAGTGCGTATAGCTTAGGGCTTAGCCGTGCAAAAACCATGAGATATGTAATATTACCGCAGGCGGTGTCTATAAGCGTTCCTGCGTTTATGGCAAATATAATATTTTTGCTTAAAGAAACAAGCGTGTTTAGCGCCATAAGCTTAATGGATTTAATGTTTACCGCAAAGGACCTTATCGGGCTTTATTATAAAACAACAGAGTGCTTGTTCTTGCTTGTTGTATTTTATTTAATAATACTTCTTCCAATTTCAATACTGGGAAGCGTATTGGAAAGGAGGTTAAGATATGCAGGCTTTGGGGCTTGATGTACTCTTTAAGGGTAAGAATATGGTAAGGCTCTTGGGCGGACTTTGGGTAGCGCTCAAAATAAGCATTATATCGGTGGCGATAAGCATACCACTGGGAATAATTTTAGGAATGCTTATGACATCAAAAAACAAGGTAATTCGTGGAATTTTGCGGGTATACCTTGAATTTATACGAATAATGCCACAAATGGTATTGTTGTTTATAGTGTTCTTTGAAACAACCCGTGTATGGGGTTGGGATTTAAAAGGCGAAACGGCGTCTGTGATAGTTTTTGCGATGTGGGGAACGGCCGAAATGAGCGATTTGGTGCGAGGTGCGCTGATTTCCATACCGAAGCATCAGTATGAGTCGGGCTCTGCATTGGGACTTACAAAATTACAGGTGTATTTGTATATTATAATTCCGCAGACTGTACGGCGTCTTATTCCTCTTTCCATAAACCTTATAACCCGAATGATTAAAACAACTAGTCTGATACTGCTTATCGGAGTTGTAGAGGTTTTGAAGGTTGCACAGCAGATTATAGAAGCAAACAGAATGGTAAGTCCAAACTCAGCATTTGGAGTGTACCTAACGGTATTTTTACTGTATTTTATTGCTTGCTGGCCGATAAGTATGCTTGCAAAGTATCTTGAAAGGAAGTGGAATACATAATGGAAAATGAGATTTTAAAGATTGAACATATAAAAAAATCGTTTGGCGATAATATTATCTTAGACGATTTGAGCCTTAGTGTATATCAGGGCGAGGTAATTGTAATTGTAGGTCCGAGCGGTTGCGGAAAATCCACACTGCTAAGATGTATAAACGCCCTTGAGGGAATACAGGAAGGACATATATATCTTGAGGGTGAGGAGATTAAAAAGGACAGTAAAAACCTGCCAAAGCTTCGTGAAAAGATAGGAATGGTTTTCCAAAGCTATGACCTGTTTCCGCATCTTAGCGTTATGGACAATATATTGCTTGCACCGTTAAAGGTACAAAAGCGAAATAAAAGCGAGGTTATAGCCGAGGCAAGAGCATTGCTTGAAAGAATAGGTCTTGCGGACAAGGAAAACAGTTATCCAAGGGAGTTATCGGGCGGTCAGAAACAGCGTATTGCAATAGTCAGAGCGCTGTGTATGCACCCTGAAATTTTACTGTTTGACGAGGTGACGGCGGCGCTTGACCCTGAAATGGTAAGAGAGGTTTTAGATGTAATGTTAAGCCTTGCAAAGCAGGGAAGAACAATGCTTATTGTAACTCATGAGATGCAGTTTGCAAAGGCGGTTGCCGATAGAGTTATATTCTTAGACGGCGGACATATTATTGAGGAGGCAAAGCCTTGTGAATTTTTTGAAAACCCAAAAACCGAGAGGGCAAAGCAATTTTTGAATATGTTTGAATTTGATGCTGTTAAGGACAGTAGCAAATGATATAAAAATAATAAGGAAAAGAGGTAAAAGAAAATGAAGAGTTTTAAAAAAGTGTTAGCGCTTGTGCTGTCGGCTGTAATGATGCTGGCTCTTGTATCGTGCGGAGGCGGTAAGGAAAGCGCAAAGACCGGTTCGGGCGATATTTTCCGTACACTTGACGAGATTAAGGCATCGGGTGAAATAAATATCGGCGTGTTCTCTGATAAGAACCCGTTTGGTTATGTTGATGAAAACGGTGAGTATCAGGGCTATGATGTGTATTTTGCAAACCGCTTGGCTGAGGATTTGGGCGTAAAGGTTAATTTTGTATCAACAGAGGCAGCAAACAGAATTGAGTACTTGCAGACAGGGAAGGTTGATGTGATTCTTGCAAACTTCACCGTAACACCGGAGCGTGCCGAAGAAGTTGATTTTGCGCTTCCGTATATGAATGTTGCATTGGGCGTTGTATCGCCCGATAGCAGGGTAATTAAGGATTTATCAGAACTTACAGCCGATGATAAGGTAATTGTAATTTCAGGCACAACGGCAGAAACATATTTAACTCAAAACAACCCTGAAATAAGCCTTGTTAAGTTTGACTCATATGCAACCGCAAAGAATGCACTTGAAAACGGTAACGGTGTTGCATGGGCAAATGACAATACAGAGGTTATAGCTTTTGCACTTCAAAATCCGGGCTATACTGTAGGTATTCCTGAGCTTGGCTCGCATGATACGATTGCACCTGCTGTTTCAAAGGGTAATGAAACATTATTAAATTGGATAAATGATGAAATAAAGGCGCTTGGCGAGGAGCAGTTCTTCCATAAGGATTATGAGGAAACCTTGACAGATACTTACGGCGCAGATTATGAGGAGAGCCTTGTAGTAGAGGGCGGAGTAACAGAATAGAGCTTCAAAAAAAGGATGTGTTGTGATGATATGCACCCCAAAAGTTAGACACTTTTGGAGGTGCATATTTTTATGGGAAAGAAAGGTAAAATTTACAGAAAATACTCGCCCGAATTCAAATTATCTGTTATACTGGATATGCGAGAACACCAACTAAGTTATTGTG
>JAFSXU010000042.1 GCA_017443895.1 Clostridia bacterium | reverse complement strand
TTTAGATGCGTAAATGGGTGTCATAATTTGTAGGTCAGGGGCTTGCTCCTGCAGTTCTGAATATGCGTTGTCGGGGACGGTTGGAGCCTTTATAAATCGCAAAGCGATTTATAGGCGTGTTGACCTAAAGGCAACAACGCCGTTGATAGAGCCCCAACCCTACACCATACCCATTAACAATAATCAAAATGGTACGCTAAACCAAAATTTAACATCATAAAACAAACCGTTTTTATTGCCGTATTTTTACGGCAATTTTTTTGTTAAAAATGTACTATAAAGATTTAGCAAATTTTACATAATGACAATTGAAAAATTATCGTAAATATTATATAATATATGTCAGAAATTTTATATGAGAGAGAAAGGTGATTATACTATGGGATATATGGAAAACTATGACAGATGGCTTGCATCCGATGTTGTAGATGCAAAATCCAAGGAAGAGTTATTGGCAATAAAGGACGATGCCAAGGAAATTGAAGAGCGTTTCTACCGTGAGCTTGAATTTGGTACAGCAGGTATGCGCGGAATTTTGGGCGCAGGTACAAACAGGATAAATATATATAATGTACGCCAGGCAAGTATGGGCGTTGCAAAGTATGTTCTTGATGCAAACGGACAAGACAAGGGCGTGCTTATCGGTTATGACACACGCCATATGTCAAGGGAGTTTGCCGAGGAAACAGCAAAGGTTATTGCAGACAAGGGAATAAAGGTATACCTTTTTGATACAGTACATTCAGTGCCAGAGGTATCGTTTGGTATCAGAGAGCTTGGCTGTGCCGCAGGCGTAATGGTAACGGCATCCCATAACCCAAAGGAGTATAACGGCTACAAGGTATACGGTCCTGACGGCGGACAGTTACCGCCCGAGGCAGTGCAGATTGTAATTGATGCAATGGAGAGTACAGACATCTTTGATGATGTAACATATACCGACCTTGATAAGGCTATAGCTGACGGGACAGTAGAGGTTGTAGGTCCTGACCTAAACGAGAAATTTATACAGACCGTTATGACACAACAGCAAAATCCCGAGGCAGTAGCTAAAGTTTCAGATACATTTAAGCTTATTTACACACCTTTCCACGGTACAGGCTCACGCCCGATTAAGGAAGTTTTAAAGAGAATGGGCTTTAAGAATGTGCTTGTTGTTAAGGAGCAGGATACTGAGGACGGAGATTTCCCGACAGTTAAATCACCTAACCCTGAGAATAAAGAGGGCTTTACAATCGCCATTGAAATGGCAAAGGCAAATGATGTTGATGTAATTATCGGTACAGACCCTGACTGTGACAGAGTAGGTATTGTAGTGCGTGATGCAGACGGAATTTACCGCACATTAACAGGTAACCAGACAGGCGCGCTGTTGGTTGACTATATTCTCCGTTCAAAGAAAGAAAAGGGAGTTTTACCTGACGACGGTGTTGTAATTAAGACTATCGTTACAACCGAGCTTGCCGCTGCCATTGCTCAAAGCTACGGTATGGAGATAATGAATGTTCTTACAGGCTTTAAGTATATCGGCGAGAAGATGACCGAGTTTGCAACACTTAAAAACCACACATACCTTATCGGTTTTGAGGAGAGCTACGGTTATCTTGTAGGCAACCATGCCCGTGATAAGGACGGCGTTGTTGCAACAATGCTTATTGCTGAAATGGCGGCATATTATAAGACAAAGGGTAAGTCATTATATGAGGCACTGCAGGATATTTATAATAAGTACGGCTTCTATACCGAGCGGACTGTTTCATTTACCATGCCCGGTAAGGACGGTATGGATAAAATGGCAAAAATCCTTGCAGGTTTAAGAGAGACACCTCTTGTAAATGTTGCAGGTATGGATATTATTAAGTATACAGATTATCAAAACCAGACAATTAAGGATACCAAGGGCAATGTTTCGCCGTTGAAGGGACTTCCAAAGTCCAATGTTCTTCGTTATGACCTGTCGGATGAGAAGACTTATTTCATTGTCCGTCCGTCAGGCACCGAGCCAAAGATTAAAATATACCTTGGCACCTTTGCCGATTCAACCGAGGATGCAGAGAAGATTATTGATAAGGTATTAAGCGACGCTCAAACTCAACTCGGGTTATAAATTGGTGCTTTTTGCGCAGACCATTTTATTACGAACTCAAAGCCCCTACGGTGTATCAACATACTACCGTAGGGGCTTTTTGTCCGTTCTGCATCAAAAATCCCACAATTTACGCTGCAGAGTGATTTTTCACAGATTTAATAAAATAAGTTTATTCAAGCATACATAAGCCTGCCACGAGGGGTAGGGATAGGTCTGCCTTCATCTTTAGCTGTTTCAAGCCATTCTTGTATAATCTGTTCGGCATTTTCAACTGCTTCTTTGCGAGTTTTACCGTCTGCCATACAACCCGGTAACTCAGGGACTTCGGCAATAAAGGCTTCATCATCATTGCTCCAGTATAAAATAATTTCATAATTATACATTTTCGCTACCTCCTAAACTGTATTTTAATATTATATTCCTTATTTGTTTTACTTGATATGGTTTTGCTTTCGCACCGATAGGTTGAATATTTATAATTTCATCAATTCCGTCTTTAGTATATATATAATGATCTCCTCGTATTCGCTCACCAAAACCTAAAAATTTTAATATATGCCTTAAATCGTTAAAGTTAATGTTATTATCTTGGTTGCCTCGCATTACAGAATATATCAGTTTATCTATTTGACTCATTTTGTTGACTCCATTCTGTCCTTTTCATATACACATTTGCCGTCGATAAAGGTCATCAGGCAAACGGCATCAAATCTTGTCGGGAGCTGTGAGAAAATTGCAATATCGGCATCTTTGCCAACCTCAAGAGTTCCGACTCTGTCCAAAATCCCGCAATTTCTTGCCGAATTTGCAGTAATACCCAAAAGCGCAAGCTCCTCACGCATTCCGTTTTTAACTGCCATAACAGCGCAAAACGGAAGATTATCAACTGTGATTTCCGGGTGGTCGGTAATTATTGCAACCGACAGCCCACGCTCGGAGAGGTTTTTATATGTGGTATATGACAGGTTTTTAAGCTCAGGCTTGCTCCTGTCGCCAAAGGTAGGGCCTAAATTTATCGGCAAGCCCTCACGCTCTAAAATATCCGCTATCCTGTCGCCGTCTGTGCAATGCTCAATTGTGACATTGACATCAAATTCCTTGCCAATCCGTATGGCGGAGCAAATATCGTCTGCACGGTGCGCATGAATTTTAACAGGTATTTCCTTATTTAATACAGGAATCATTGCATCATATTTAATATCAAAATCAGGTTTTTGGTTATTTTCCTTATCCGAGTTGTATAAATCAAGCTGTTTTTTATACTCACGCGCCTTTATAAACAGCTCACGGATAAGCGACATTGTACCCATTCTTGTAACAGGTGCCTGACTTTTTTCGTTATACACAACCTTTGGATTTTCGCCAAGCGCCATTTTCATGGCGACAGGCGCTTTTATAACCATATCATCAACACAGTTGCCATATGTCTTAACTGCCGCAAACTGACCGCCTACAGGGTTTGCACTGCCCGGACCTGTCACAACGGTTGTAACACCTGCGCATACGGCGTCATAAAACGCTCTGTCAAACGGGTTTATACCGTCAATTGCGCGAAGCTGCGGCATAACGGGGTCTGTGTCCTCGTTTCCGTCATCACCCTCAAAGCCCAAAGAGTCCTCAAACATACCGACATGGCAATGTGCATCAATAAGCCCGGGCATAACTATATTTCCGTGGGCGTCAATAACCTCATCGGTATCTGAAATTTCGGGCATATCAGTGCCAACATATCTTATTTTATCGTCAAATGCAATGACACCGTTTTTAAAAATATCGCCTGCCATGGTATGGAGGCAGGCATTTTTAATAATCTTCATTTACTTATTTCCCATTCACATAATTTATTGCTTGCGTGGCGCAAGTTGCACCGTCAGCGGCGGCAGTAATTATCTGTCGAAGAGGTGAAACCCTTACATCGCCTGCTGCATAAATACCGTCAATATTGGTTTTTAAATACATATCTGTCTGTATAAACCCACGCTCGCAGGTCTTTACACCGATTGATTTTGCAAGAGAAGAGTCGGGCGTGATACCTATTGCTATTAAAACTCCCGAGGCGTTTATAAACCCACGCTCAGAGGTTACGACATTCTTTGCATACACTCTTTCTAACGTGGTCTTGCCCTCAAAACGCTGTGCAATCATATCCTTGTAAATTGTGATATTTGGAGTGTTTAAAACCTTGTCAAGAATTACCTTTTGAGCCTTGAAATTCTTTGAACGGTTTAGGATATATACATTTTTACAAAAACGGGCAAGGTAGAGCGCATCCTCACATGCCGTATTTCCGCCTCCTATAACAACCACATCTTTATCCTTAAAAAATGCACCGTCACAGGTTGCACAGTATGAAACGCCCGAGCCTTGAAGCTCGTCCTCGCCTGGGATTTCCAATTTTTTGGGAGTTGCGCCCGTAGCAAAGATAATCGTTTTTGTCCGATACGAGTTTTTGCGTGTATTTACGGTTTTTATTAAGCCGGTGGCATCGGTTATTGATTTTACAGTTTCTGATACAAATTCCGCACCGAATTTTTTAGCATGTGCTTCAATTGCGCCAGAAAGCTCAAGACCTGTGGGATTATTGTAAAAACCGGGGTAGTTGTCCACCTCATAGGTTTTTACCGCCTGTCCGCCACAGGATAACTTTTCAAGTAACAGTGTTTTCATACCGCCACGGGAGGCGTAAAGAGCCGCGCTCATTCCTGCCGCACCGCCACCGATAATTATTACATCATAAATCATATTTTACTCCAAAATTTTAATCATCAAATGTGTGAGAGGTGAACTTATTTTGGTTATTTATATAAGCCTCTACAATATAGCGTGGTCTGCGTTTTATTTCTTTGTAGACTTTACCTATATACTCGCCTATAAGTCCCAGGGACAAAAGCTGAACTCCGCCTATAAACCAGATGGATAACATCATTGACGCCCAGCCTGCGCTTGTGTTTCCGCTTATTTTCTCAACAAGCGTGTATACAGCCATAATTATTGCAATAACACAGGCAATCGCACCCATGGTAGCAATCAGGCGTATCGGAGTTACCGAAAACGAGGTAATGCCGTCAAATGCAAAGGAGAGCATCTTTTTTAACGGGTACTTGGATTTTCCTGCAAACCGTTCATTTCTGTCATAGTAAACACAAGTTGACGGAAAGCCTACAGTCGGCACCATACCTCGAAGGAACAGATTTCGCTCGGGATACTCACTAAGCGCCTTAATTGCGCGGCGGCTCATAAGCCGAAAATCCGCATGGTTAAATACAAGGTTTACGCCCATTAAGCGCATAAGCCTGTAAAAGAGAACAGCGGTTGTCCTTTTAAATACTGTATCGGTTGTGCGCTTGTTCCTTACGCCGTATACAACATCATATCCGTTAAGGAATTTTTTTACCATTTCGGGAATAACCTGTATATCGTCCTGCAAATCCGCATCAATGGATATTGCGCAGTCGCAGTCGTCCATAACCGTCATAAGACCGCCGTAAACTGCATTTTGATGCCCTGCATTATGAGAGAGCTTAATTCCTGCAAAGATATTATCCTGACGGGTTAGAGTGTCAATCATTTTCCATGTGGAGTCAATTGACCCGTCATCAACAAATACAATCTTGCTGTTATATGCTATTAAATTATCGTCAAGCATTTTAAGCATAATATCACGCATTTGCTTTGCCGTTTCCCCTAAAACCGCCTCTTCATTGTAGCAGGGAACAACGATATATAGCTTTGCTGTCTTTTCCATTACCGTATCTCCTTAAATCTCACATACATCTATTATATACCAAAACAAGAAAATGTACAAGACAAAAAATGAATATTAAAAAATTTTGTTTTTCTATTGAAATTTAGATTTTGCTGTGGTAAAATTATGATACCACAAATTTTCATTGTTTTTATGACTTTTGGTCATAATAACACTATAACTTAATATATGGGCTGAGGGTATTTCAAATAGGGGTAGTCTTTCTTTTGATTGAAGTGAGTTTTTGTTTGTCAAAAATGCGGCTTCATATTAGAGATACAATTACTTCAATTACAAGGTAATATAAAGTTGTAGTGTTTCGTATATAACAATGAAAATGTGTGGTAACATTAAATCAAGGCTGCGTTTTGAGCGTGGCGTAATTGATTTTGTGCCACGCTTTTTTAGTTGAAAATTTAATGCGTGAGATTGGCAAAAGGGGGTTAATGTTGCAGGGAGGCAACAAAAAATTTACACTACAATAAAGAAAGGAATAAAAAAATGAAAAGCAAAAAACTTATATCATTGCTTGCAGTCCTTGCAATGTGCATAGAATTGATAAGTGTGCCTGCAATGGCAGAGGACACTGTTGTAAATGTTAGTTCACAGGCAGAGTTGCAGGCTGCTCTGGATAATTTTACAGCGGGAACAACTATTCAATTAGCAGAAAATGTGGATTACGGAGTAGTATATCTTCGTCCGTCTGAAACTAATCCTGCAACAAAAACTATTGATTGGGTCGGAAATGATTATAGATATGAAAGTCTGTCCGTATTTGAAGATATGACAATCAAGGGTGCAACCGGCTCTGTAATTGATGCGATAAAGATAGAGGGTGGTGTGTATTGGGATACAGAACACTCTCAGTCAAGCACATATCCTAAAATGCTCAGTTTGATTGAGCTTAAAAATGTTGTTATAGACGGAGTTACTTTTACAGGAGATGTTACCCCGGATGCAGATAATTTCCAAAACATATTAAGTTTCAGAGGAGGAAACATAAAGGTAGACGGTCTTACCGTTCAAAATTGTACTGTAAACAGTATAAATAATAGGGTAATGCTGATGCATAAGGAAGGATCAACAACCTATGAAAACAAATACCAATATGCTAATGATGATACCGAGTACACTTTTATTCCGTCATTGGCAAATATCACCGTAAAAAATTGTACTTTTAACGGCGGATTGAGACTATTGGAGCTTAGGGAAACAAATAATTTAACAATCGAGGGAAATACAATAAACAATACAGCACAGCATAATATACTTCTTCCTGCAAACACAGGTTGTACATATTCAGGCATTATTAAAATCGTAGGAAATACCTCAAATGGCATAACATCTGAAAGATTTATAAGAGCAACGGCAATGGGTAATTCAGAGGTTATAGTTGAGGATAATGCAGTCACAAATTATACCAGTACAGACAAAAATTTTGTAAAGATTGACGGAGTAACAAGTGGCGGTACATACAGTATTGAAAACAATACATTTGACGGAAGAGATACAGAGCTTAAAGTCAGCACCGGAATGTATGAGCTTTTTGCAACAGACTGGACAACCGATACAGACGCAGGTTATTATACCGATACAACAGATAATACAGACTACGGTATGATGAGATATTTGTTTAAGGTTGAAACAGATGATGATGTTACAGAATATGGAATAAAGTATATCAAAACAAGTGCTATTGGAGACGGTATCAGCAGTGCAGAGGCAGAGGAAGGAACAGTAGTTAAAAAAGAAGAAAATGTCACGGTATTCCATGGCGATATTGTAAAAATTCCACAGGGTACATCAACCGATGGCTCTTACTATGCCGTAGGATATGTAAAAACATCAAACGATGAAGTAAAGTGGTCGCCGATTAAATCAAACAAGATAAACTGGTTACGGAAATTTACGGATTATACACCCGGAGGTGATAAGTAATGAAAGAGAGATATACAACACCCGAAATGGAAGTTATGGAATTTGGAGACACTAATATTCTGACC
>JAFSXU010000041.1 GCA_017443895.1 Clostridia bacterium | reverse complement strand
TTGCCTACACACAGGAATGTAATCGCATTGTTATCATTGCTTACAGTAATCTCTTTTGTATACTTTGTCCATATTCCGTCACTTTGTTCTTTTGTAAAGGCAGATAAATTGTGACATTGCCAATTGTTTCCATTAAGGGTAACCCTACAAAAGTCCTCGGAATAGTCACCCGTTGCCCAAAAGCTTATTGTGTATGTTCCCGATCCATAGCTTACATCCTGTGCAACCGAAATATATGTATTTGCCACCTCGGTAGGTGCTGTATATCTTATAGCAAGGCTGTGTTTGCCGTCATGTGCAAACTTATCCGTTGCACAATAGAATGCTGTTTGATTATCAATATTCGCTCCTACGGTCCAATTTCCCCACAAGTTAAGATAGTCACTGAACTCAGATGTGTATGTTGCATTTGGGTTGATTTCAAAACCGCCGTTTTTAATAAGATTTTGACTTGTTCCCGCCTTTATAAGGCTTACATCGTCTATGTACCAGCCTGTTATTTTTCCGTTACTTGCAAATCCTACCTCAGATACTGTTGTTCCTGCAGGTACGGTAAAATTCAATGAATACTGCTTCCAATCACCATCTTTTTGGATAACCGCCTCATGTACATGCGCCCAGCCATCTGTGTAATGCTTATCGCCGAAAAAGATATCTGAAGCACCTGTTATGCGCACAAGCTTGTTATAATCACTGTCATCATCACTTCTCGCTGCCCAAAAGCTTAGCGTGTATGTTCCCTCGCCTAAGCTACAGTTTTTTTGTTTTACTATAAGCCAACTGCCCATATCTTTTTCGGTTGCATATTTTAAAGCAAGACTGTAATTTCCGCTGTGCTTAACCGCATTTGTTACGCATGAATATGTAGTGGTTCCATCCGATGAAACATCGTTGCCTCTTTCCCAACCGTAGAAATATGACTCATATGCGTTAGTATATGACGGTGCCTGAACAGTTGCCGCCATAGCCATTTGTGGCATCAGTGACAATGCCATGATAAGCGATACAAACAAAGCCACTGAACTTTTTAGTTTTTTCATTTCTTATCTTCCTTTCTTTTACATTCTTTTTTAACTCCGAATATCAATTATACAAAAATACCGCTTATTTTCCCTCCTTACCTTCTTTAGATTTAATTTTTATTCGAGGCAGAGTTTATCACTGTCACGCCAAACAATGCTATCAAAATGAAAATTCGGTATATTATTTTCATTATCAAATTGCAGGAACATGACAATTATTATTGTTTCGCCGCACAGATTATAAACCACATACCTATCTTTGCATTATCAATGTATATTTCTGCTTATTTGTACATATTTATTGCCATATTTTCTATATACTTTAGTTAAATTTTACAATTTTTTCAAACCCTTTTCAATGTTATTTCTTGCATAAAAGTATTGTTTTTTGCAGAGTTTTGGAGTATTTATTTCTATATAATTCCCCGCCTTTTTTATGGCTTAAAAATGGCTAAAATTTTCTGCAAATAGCAGTTAAGGAAGTGCCCGCATTAAAAACGCAGACACTCCCTTATTTGTCTATAGCCAATATTCTAATTTTAATATAAATTGGGGTTTAGCGTAACAATATAAATTGAAAATGGAAAATTGAAAATTGAAAATTGA
>JAFSXU010000040.1 GCA_017443895.1 Clostridia bacterium | reverse complement strand
CGGATAGGATAAAAGGGTGCAAAGAGCGGCGCTAAGCCGCTCTTTGCGTATCACTTGAAAAGTGCGGCGTGCTGTGGTAAAATAGCTGTATAAATTTAAAGGAGTTATTATAATGATAATTTTGGGAATTGACCCCGGCTATGCGATAGTCGGTATCGGTGTTATAGAATATAAAGGCGGTAAGCACCGCTATATACATCACTGCGCCATAACCACACCTGCGGGAATGCCTACGACGGAGCGGCTGCAGATTATCTTTCGTGAAATGAATTTGCTTTTGGATGAGTATAAGCCGGACGCTGTAGCGATTGAAGAGCTGTTCTTTAACTCAAATCAGAAAACTGCAATAAACGTTGCCCAGGCAAGGGGAGTATTGCTTGTTTCCGTAACTAACCGCAATATTCCAATCTATGAGTACACGCCGCTGCAGGTAAAGCAATCTATAACCGGCTACGGGCGCGCCGACAAGAAGCAAATACAAACAATGGTGAAAATGCTTTTGCATCTGAATGCCATTCCTAAACCGGACGATGCAGCCGACGCTCTCGCAATCGCCATAACGCACACGCAAACCTCCGGTTTGAGCAAGGCTCTTGGATTTAACAAAGTCAAGTAATCTATATATAGGTTCATTTTCGGATAAAATTCAATATATAGTATGCGACTTAACATTTTCTTAATATTTGTGAAAAATCAGTGAAATATTGCATTTTTGTCTATATTCGATAAATAAAACGGATATAGACATTTTTTAGTTGGATAAAAATACTAATTATTTTTGCTATAAGTTAAAAAATATTTAAATTTTTGGATGAATGTTAACAATTTTGTAACAAGTCACGGGTTGACATAATTGTAATATTGTTGTATTATTAGAGTGAAATTTTTGCTGTGAAGGGAAAGATATGTACTATTATATAAAGGGAACTCTTGTAAAAAAGGCAGAAAACTATTTGGTAATTGATGCGGGTGGTGTCGGTTATCTTATCAACACATCGCTAACCAGCATAAATAATGCGGGCGACACAGGACGCGAAATTACAATGTACACATATCTTCACGTGCGTGAGGATGTAATGGACTTGTACGGATTCACAACTATTGAAGAAAAGAATATGTTTCTTCACCTTCTGTCCGTGTCAGGCGTTGGCCCAAAAGCTGCACTTGCGGTATTAAGCGTTGCTCCGCCGGCGAAATTTGCCGTAGCGGTTGTTACAAATGACACAAAAACAATTACAAAGGCGCAGGGTGTTGGACCGAAGATGGCACAGAGGATAATTCTGGAGCTTAAGGATAAGCTAAAAAATGAGGATCTGGATATTCCTGAGGAGGACAGTGAAGTCATAGCGACTTCCGATACAAAGAGTGAAGCGATTAACGCGCTTATCGTACTCGGCTACAGCGCAAGCGAGGCCCAGTCTGCGCTAAGGGGCGTTGAAGTATCACTTGGTGTGGAGGATATGATTAAACAAGCCTTAGCCAAGCTTTTCTAAACTGATTTGGAGGTAACACCTTTGTTTGATGATGATGAGAGATTTGTAACCGGCGGCTTTATGGATGAGGACGCCGAAATAGAATATGGCCTGAGACCGAAAAGTCTTGACGAATACGT
>JAFSXU010000039.1 GCA_017443895.1 Clostridia bacterium | reverse complement strand
CCTTTCTCTCTCATATAAAATTTCTGACATATATTATATAATATTTACGATAATTTTTCAATTGTCATTATGTAAAATTTGCTAAATCTTTATAGTACATTTTTAACAAAAAAATTTGCCGTAAAAATACGGCAATAAAAACGGTTTGTTTTATGATATTAAATTTTGGTTTAGCATACCATTTGCAAAAATCGTTAATTGGTATGGTCGTAGGGTTGGGGCTTGCTCCAACCGTTCCAAATATGCGTTATCGGGGATACGGCAGGAGCAAGCCCCTGCCCTACAAATTGTGATACCAATTTACACACATAAACCAAAATTTATCGCTTTTTTCTTAGCATTGAGCCTACAGGTGTAGGCTCTGATACATTTAATTTTAAAATCTGTTCTGCGTGGTTTGCGACCTCAATTTCATTTCCCTCATCATCACAAAGTTCGGTAACTGTTTGTGTAAACCACGGCATCATCGGGCGCATAATTTCAATCTCATCACCCTTAAAAAAGCGGTTGCGCTGTGTAACAGTCGCCGTTTTTGTGGTGTAGTCATAGTCTGTCACAATGCCTATTAAGTCATAGTCACGGATATACGAGCTTGAAGTATAAACCTGTGAATTTTCATCGGGCTTATGATAATAAAAGCCTGTGGTATAGGGACGGTGCGAAACCTTGCAAAGCTCATCATATTCCGCCTTGTTAAAGGTATAATTACAAGGATCGGCAAAATACCTGTCAATTTCTCGCCTGTATGCCCCGACAACCGTTGCAACATAGTATTCGGTTTTTACCCTGCCCTCTATTTTAAGGCTTGTTATTCCACTCTCAACAAGGTCCTTTATATGCTCAATCATACATAAATCCTTTGAATTGAAGATAAATGTACCACGCTCGTTCTCGGTAATCTCCATATACTCTCCCGGGCGTGTTTCCTCGACAAGCTTGTAGTTCCAACGGCACGGGTGCGCACAAGCGCCCTGGTTTGAGTCCCTGCCCGTCATATAGTTTGAAAGCAGACACCTGCCCGAATATGAAATACACATCGCACCGTGTACAAATGCTTCAAGCTCCAAATCCGCAGGGATTTTTGCTCTTATTTCCTTTATCTCTTTAAAGCTCATTTCCCTTGCCAAAACCACACGCTCTGCCCCAAGCTTATGCCACATCATGGCGGATCGGTAATTTGTGTTATTTGCCTGCGTGCTTATATGGATTGGAATTTCGGGCGCAAGCTCTCTCATCATATCAAACATACCGGGATCGGAAATCAATACCGCGTCAAAGCCTAACGGCTTAATTTCTTCAATATATTTTTCAAACTCGTCTATATCGTCATTATGCGGTATGATGTTTGCGGTAAGGTAAACACGCTTACCCCTATCATGCGCATAGCGTATGCCCTCCTTTATATCGTCAAGCGAAAAGTTCTCCGCCGCCACTCTTAGCGAAAACGCCTCACCGCCTATATATACTGCATCTGCACCGTAATCAATAGCTGTTTTTAATTTTGAAAGGCTTCCGCCCGGTGCCAATAGTTCAGGTTTTTTCATTGTAAATTCTCCTAATATAAATTTACAATATTGTATACCAAATAAGAAAAATCGTCAAGGCTTACACCTGACGATTTTTAGAATATTTCAGCGTTTTGTTATCTCTCTTATGGATTTATTGTTCTTATCAAAGAATAAAACGGTATCCTTGCCGTCATAGAACATTTCAGCCTTTTCCACACGCTTTGGTGCAACAAATTCCTTACCGTCCAAAATGTCAATATCATCTGCCGAAATGACTTCCTCCGCTCTTACGGAATCAATATTTGTTACTTTATAAAAATTCAAGCTCCTGTCCGTAAAATACAGTGTACTGTTTACAGCGGCATACTTGACAGCCTCTATATAGCCTTTATTTCTGACCTCAAAATTGATAAAAACAGCAAAACCTGCACTCTCCCGATCTTGGAAAATTTCATTACCTACCTTAAACATATTTACTGATGAAACAACCCAGTCAACATCCTTCCATTTTGACGAAACTCCTGTTTTTAAATCAAAACGGTCAATACCTCTTGTTCTTTTAAAATATATTGCACCGTTTTCTATCGTGCAAGCCGTTGCCTCCCTCGCACCTAAAGTGTAAAACGGGGTTATCAGTTCATCGGCGCTTACATACGGCTTTGACATATCTGTAAGCAGATATGTCTCATAAAATCCCGCATAATTACGATAATCATATGAAACAAACAAAAACGGGAGATTGTTTTCATAATCATAAATCAGCGATAGCAAATGACAGCCATCGGGCTTGTCCTCAGGCAGTACTGTCCCGTTTGCACCTGCATCAATTTCAATGCCTGCCTCAGGAGCGTTTTTAAGTAAATCCTCTGCCGAGGTTAGTGTTTCTGTAGTTCCGTTTTTATAAGAGTATACCGTATCACCGTCAATATAATAGACAGTATCGCCGTCCTTTATAATAGATGTTACATCTTTTCCGTATGTAACGGTATCAACTCTATACGGCTTTGGTGTCGGTGTCAGCTTGGGTGTTACGGTAACCTCTGACTGTTTTTCGGGTTTAGGCGTAACAGCAGGAGCAGGAGTGGTATTCTCCTGCTTTGCATATTCCGATACAGACTGTGGCGCATTTGTAACTACAGCATATTCGTCATTATCCCCTACTATAACCTTATCGTCATTTCCTTTTTGAAAAGCACGCCATAGAAGTGTTGCCGCCTCAGCTCTTGTTAAGGTGTCCTGACCTCTGAATGTTCCGTCCTCAAAACCGCTTATCAAGCCCTTTTCAACAGCTAACGCAACATACTGCTTACAGCTTGCGGATATGCTGTCGGGGTCATTGAAATCAGCTATGTAGCTAAAGTCAACATTATCTGTTGAATATCCCTTGAGCTTTACAAGCGCAACCGTTACATCTTCACGCAAAATTGCAATATCGGGGCGAAATTCCTTACCGCCTGCGTAGCTTGTCATATACTCCTTTGATGCATTTACATACGGGTTTGCCCAGTGCCCCGACATATCCGAAAATGAAGAGGTGTCTGAGCCTAAATTCTTGTTCGCTGCTTTTATCATTATTTTTGCCCATTCCGCCCTTGTTACGGTATTATTGGGCTTATAGCTTCCGTCCTGATAACCGCTTATTGCACCCCTGTCAACAAGCTCGGCAATCTGCGAAAATGCCCAGTGGTCTTTTGGTACATCATAGAATTTCTGCGGATAGTCTACGGCAAAGCCAACTGTTTGCATTAAAATTACGACTAAAAGAATAATTGATATTTTTTTCATATGTCTGTCCCTTTCCTTGATTTTAAAACAATGTTGCTCTTTTGTGATACTATTAAACCTATCCCCCTTTTGTACAAGGCTCACGCAGGAATTTTTCGCAACAAAAAATGCGTGGCATGAGCCACGCACAAAAACGCAGCTCATTTTGTTACCACACAAAAATCTTATATCACTTACCCTAACGAGATGCGAAAAAGAGAGCACGCATTTTTTACAAGCAAAAAGCAGCCCCTAAGGTAAGATTAAACTATTAAGATTTTCATGTGGTATCTTTATTCTACCACACATTGAAAAGCTTGTAAACTGTTTTTTAGTTTAATCTCCCCTGTTTTGTCCGTAAACGGCAGAGTTTCCAAGCTCCTCCTCAATTCTTAAAAGGCGGTTATACTTTGCGACCCTGTCCGTTCTTGTAGGTGCGCCTGTTTTTATCTGCCCCGAATTTATGGCTACGGCAATATCGGATATGGTCGTGTCCTCCGTTTCTCCGCTTCTGTGTGAAACGACGGTGCTATACCCCGATTTATGCGCAATTTCGATTGCATCAAGTGCCTGTGTTAATGTACCTATCTGGTTTACCTTTACCAAAATCGAGTTTGCAACGCCCATATCTATGCCTTTTGCAAGCCGTTGAGGATTGGTAACGAAAAGATCATCACCCACAAGCTGGATTTTATCCCCCAATCGTTCTGTAAGCCGTTCCCAGCCCTCCCAGTCGTTCTCGCCCAAGGCGTCCTCAATCGAGAAAATAGGGTATTTATTTGTAAGTGCCTCAAAATAGTCAATCAAGTCGTCCGCTGTCTTTCTTATCCCCGATTTTGGCAAAACATAACCATCGTCAGTTACCCACTCGGACGCAGCCGCATCAATTGCAATCTTAAAGTCCCTGCCCGATACAAAGCCTGCCTTGCCTATGGCATTTACGATAAGCTCCAGTGCCTTTTCATCAGTTTCAAGGTTGGGCGCAAATCCACCCTCATCACCTACGGCTGTTACTCCGCCCTCGTTTTTGATAAGTTCCTTTAACTTATAGTAGACCTCCGAGCACCAGCGCAGTCCCTCGTGAAAATCGGGGGCGCCCAGAGGCATTATCATAAATTCCTGAATATCTACATTATTATTTGCATGCGCTCCGCCGTTTAGAATGTTCATCATGGGTACGGGCACGGTATATGCATTTGTTCCGCCGATATAGCGATAAAGCGGAATATCAAGGGCATTTGCACCTGCCCTTGCACACGCCAACGACACGCCAAGTATTGCATTTGCGCCAAGTCTTGATTTATTAAGCGTTCCGTCAAGTGAAATCATATTTATATCAATCTGACGCTGGTTCAGGACATTCATACCGATAATACTGTCGGCTATGATGTTATTTACATTCTCAACCGCCTTTTTAACGCCCAAGCCTCTATAGCGTTTTTCATCATTATCCCGAAGCTCAATCGCCTCATACTCGCCCGTTGATGCGCCCGACGGCACAATCGCTCTGCCGATAGATTTTTTTGTATGCACTTCTACCTCAACTGTAGGATTGCCCCTTGAATCAAGCACTTCACGGGCAAAAACATCATATATTTCCACATATTTTCCCATTTTTATTTCCTCCGGTTTTTTGTTTAGTTTATCAATTATTATATTGTTTTATTCAGTGTTAAAAATTAACAGTGGAATATTTTTTCAAAATATGGTATAATGCATTTAACTACATATGCAAAGGAATAAATATTATGAAAAAAACAATAATATCTCTTATGCTGTCAGCTTGTCTTATGGGTACGGTGGCTTTTGCCGATGCCAATATCCCCGACCATCAGGGAACAAGCATGGACGGCATAAGTATCGGAACATCTGCGCTTAACAGTGCGGTTAAATCATATTCGGAGCTTTTTAAATCAGCAGGCGACAGGTACGGTGTTGACCCTAATTTGCTTGCGGCAATTTGTATGCAGGAATCATCGGGCAGAAATCTGAGTGTCCGTGATGATGGAACGGAGTACCCTGCATGGGGAATTATGCAGATTGAGTATACAAATGAGAAGTCATTTGCACAATTCGGGCTTAAAACCACCGGTGAGGAATGGACACTTGCTGACCGTCTTGATCCCGAAAAGGCTGTACCGTATGCCGCACATCTCATTTCACACTCGCTTATAAAATACGATTGCGATTATATGAAGATGATACAGGCGTATAATTTTGGCGAAACAGTGCTAAACCGCATAATTGAGGCAAAGGGCGATGATTGGTTATCCGAGCGTGCAAATGCAAAGAACTATGTAACAAACTGGAGCTATCCGACATACGGTGATGCACAGTACATAGAGCATGTGCTAAGATATTATCACAAGGATATTGACTACATAGGCGCTAAGGTAAGATATAAGGGAAGTCTTATTGATTTTGACGATCAGTTTCCTATAATTGAGGAGGGGCGCACGCTTATACCTCTGCGTGCGGTGTCGGAAAAACTGGGCGCGAAAGTAAACTGGAACAACGAGGAATACCAAGTTGAAATAACAAACGGACAGACTGATATTATTTTAGCGATAAATTCGGAAACGGCATTTATTGACGGTGATGAGGTTATGCTTGATGTTTCGGCAAAGATTGTAAACGGCAGAACTATGGTTCCGTTAAGATTTATAACGCAGGTTTTGGGTATTGATATTTCATGGGATCAGGATACAAGAACGGTTATTATAAACTAAGTTTTATGAGGCAGGTTTTAAGCCTGCCTCTTTTTTCGTAACACATTTTATTAAGTGGCATATTCTATTAGCAGGGAAACCTGAAAAATCTGATAGAAAGGACTGATATATTTGAGCGAATCAAATAGAAATTTCAGAGAAGCAGTATGTATACATACCGACAAGATATATGACAGTTGCAGGGATAAGGATTGCCTTGAAAATATAAGGGTTTACCTTACCTCGCCTGCACAGAGCGTTGTTGATGATGCGATAAGTGTTAAGTGTACAAAGGCGGAGATTATATGGGTGTTCTCGGATATTGAGGCGGTGCCGTTTAACAGAGGCTTTTACTCGATAGACTTAAAGTATTTCTTCAGAGTTAAGCTTGCCGTATTTACGGGCGCAACAAGACCGACAGAGGTTGAAGGTCTTGCGACCTTCTCAAAGAAGGTTATATTATTCGGCTCTGAGGGCAATGCAAAGATGTTTGAGTCAAAGTACACAGAAAATGCCTTTGACCCACAGCTTTGGAGAAAGACAAATATGCCGCATGCGGTAGTTGAGGTAGTTGACCCGATAGCACTCGGCGCAAAAGTCGTTGATGTAAACGACAAGAAGTGCTGCTGCTGTGATGATGATATAGACATCAGCGCTATTCCGACATCTGTTTGCAGAATATTTGACGGAACATTCGGAACAAACAACGAGCGCAAGCGTGTTTATGTATCAATCGGTATCTTCTCAATCATAAAGCTTGAGAGAAAGGTACAGCTTATGATTCCGTCATACGACTTCTGTATTCCCAAGAAGGAATGCGTTGGCGCGACAGACGATAATCCTTGTGATTTATTCGACAGGATTTCATTCCCTGTTGATGAGTTCTTCCCTCCCGAAAAGAACGAGTTTTTAGAGTGCGGAGAAGAGGATATAAGCGAGCCTGAGGACAATTGCTCCTGCTAAATATAAAAAAATAACGCGTGCAGACAAAATCAGTCTGCACGCTTTTTATATATTAAGTTCAACTTAAATTCCAACAAAAAAACTTCCGTTTAGGAAGCTATGTATTAGCCCATCAAAGATGGGCTATAATTATTTATTTTTAAATGGTTCCTGAAATAACAAGCGTGCTTACGCCCGGTGTTACAGTCCACATTCTCGTTACATCCTGTGAATAGGTTGCGCCGGGTACGGTTATCTGGTTTGCATTTGATACAAATTCGCCTGTTAATTCATCATAAGTGTAGTTTACACCCTCTATCCATTCTGCTTGGTTAAAGGTTACGCTCATATTATTTAAAACCGGTGTGAAAATGTCCCTAACCGTTACATCATCACTAAGCTCGATTGGCTTTGTGCCACGGTTTTCAATCCGGAAGGTATAAGTGAGCGTTCCGTTCTCCTCAACATTTTCGGGCGACAGGCTCTTCATAATGCTAAGCTCTGCATCTTGTACAAGCTCAACTGTTTCTGTAGCTGTTGCAATATAAGCCTTTTGCTCGCTTGAAAGGCTCACGGTATTTGTAATTGACGCATCCGGTCCTACAGGAGCATATCCGTTTGCAACCGTTTCATACATAATTGTTACATTGCCGTTTGCAGGAACAGAAAAGCCGGTTATGCTAAGCGGTGCTGTCACTACAGGAGCACTCTGTATCACTCCGTTTACAAAATAGAGAATGGAACCGTCAACATATGTGAGCGGTGTATAGCTTTCCTCGCCTATTGTATATTCACCTAAGTTATCGCTTAAAATGAGATCTGTTAAATCTGAAGTACCGGTGTTTGCTATGGTTACAACATAGGTTATTTTTCCGTTTTGCCTGTAAGTGTCTGTCAAAGCTATCTTTTCCATGGCTACAGTGTCAACAATCTGTCCTGTTGTTATATTCGAGTTTATAACATTGCCGTTATAGAATAAAGTAGCTTGGTTGGTAAATGGTGTTGCCATAAAAGTCATTCCTTTCTTTTTTCAGGCAACGGTTACCTCTCTTTTTATGCAATACTTTCGCCTAAAACAAATACTGTGCATATAGAAAATATATGCACAGTAAAAAGCATTACTTTAACAGGTCAGCTCCGCTGCCTGACATACATATATTGAGGGCATCCTGCCCTCAGTATATACTATGCAGCCTAAGACCTATTTGACACTATTTAATTTTTGCAAAAGTCCTTTGCAGCCTCTGTAAATATCATCGTATGCTGTCCGAAAATCTCCGCTGTACCAAGGATCGCTTATATCATTATGGCTGTTTGCAAATTCAAGGAGCTTATAAATCTTTTTATCCTTATCCTCACCGACAATACGCAAAATATTTCTTATATTCATACTGTCCATGCCGATAATATAGTCGTACTTATCATAATCGGATTTTTTAATTTGAATTGCACGCTTTTCATCACAGGATATGCCATGCTTTTTAAGCTCCGCCTTTGCACTCGGATATACCGGATTTCCGATACCGTTCCATATCTCCTCGGTGCTGGTTGCAGCAGATGCAATATAAAACTCATCTTCACATCCTGCATCCTTTACCATATCCTTTAAAACAAACTCCGCCATAGGCGACCTGCAAATATTGCCGTGGCAAACAAAGAGTATTTTTATCATAGATTTTTCCTTTCCCAAAATGCAACAATATGCCCTGTTATGCCTCACTTTGCAAGGTTTTTAAAATTATCACATTTTGTTAAATAATTCACATAATTTTCAAAATGCGGTAAATCGTGGCAAACTGTGCCCTTCGTTAGTAGTAAAATAGTAGTAAAACAGGGCTTTATTACTACTAAGGTTTTTTAATAAGAAATCCAAAACACTTGTGTTTTCGCCTTTATGACACATCAAATTTATACATTAACATAGTTTATATATCACATACGCAAGAATATTCTCTCAGGCGTCAAAAGCTTTGCTTTTCGTTACGCCGTAAGGTTATTATACCACGAACAAAAAAATAAGACAACCTCAGTTAAATTGAGATTGCCTTATTGGGGTTATATTATTTTGAACAAATTTTGTGTTACCGGTCTTTGTCTTTTATCAATTTCCCTTCTTGCTTTTTCAAGCTCTTCCATATATTTTAATGTTTGCATCTAAGCTTATCTGCTCACGAGAAGGCTATATGTGTGTGATTGCCGGCTTTATTTACCTCAAACCGGCACATCCACATTGGTCATCAGTTTATTCGCCCTTTTCCCATATGCAGATTTTTAAAGTCTATTTTTACTTTTTGGGGTATACTTTTTGCAAATTCAGTATATGAAAACCTTCGAAATTTCACTTACCAGTTTTTACAAATTATCCCTATACTGTCCGGGAGTAACTCCCTTATATTTTTTAAATGTTTTTATAAAAACACTGGCATTTGCATATCCCACTTTTTGCGCTATCTCGCCTATACTCATATCACTGCTTAACAAGCTCTCTGCCTTGTCTGTCCTCCGCCTGTGTATAGCATAAAGAATACCCTCACCGTTATACTGCTTATATAGCTTAGATATATAATTACGAGACACTGCAAAAGTATCGGCAATAGAGTATACATTGATATTACTATCATCATAATGTGAATCGATATACTGCCTTATCTGCTCCACGAGTTCTTGCTGACCGTTGCTTTTATTACTCTTTAATTCGTCACACAGATTTTTTGTAAGATCATACATGTATGTCTCTATTTCAAATATTTTGTCAAGCCGCAACATGTTTGGGATTATAGAGCTTGCATCATAATCCATATCTTCATTTATTATGACACTTTCATATATTTTTCCAAGTGCAATCAGAAAACACTCTATCATCTCATAGCTGAGTTTCCTCACTTCAATATTCTCTCTGAAAAGCTCATTTATAACATCTATTGTACCGGCAATATTTCCACCGACAATATTTGTGTATATCTCACGCTCCTCCTGCGGCGTTAAATGATATACATCATTCCTGTCGGAATACTGATCCTCATATATTACATGGGAGTCTCTTAAAAGTAACGAATATTTACGCAATCCACGCACCTTCATATAAGCATCGGATATATTGTGATATTCATATACCGGATTGCTTATTGAAATGACGCAGGCGATTTTGAATTTCTTTTCCGCAACATCGGCAAAGTGTTCAGATATATAGTATATATCTTCCTGTGACAGACCGCATTCCTTTGCACCTGCAATTATTGCAAGCCCACTGTTTACCACGGCGCTTATCACATAATACTTTTCACCAAGCATCTCTTCTATTACATTTTTGACTATATACAACGCATCTTTGGACTTTTCTGACAAACTCAATTCACTATATATACTTCCTTCATATAAACGCTCACAGCTTTCCACATTACAGCATAATACCATAAACTTATCTGTCGGCATTTTCTCTCGAATGTGAACTTGATCATCTGCCTTAATATTTACACCGTTTAACAGCCGTATTATATAGTTTTCAAATATCACTTCATCTTTCTTTTTTATAGTTTCTACCAAACTGTGCCGTTCTAAAATTGCTACTTCAAAATATCTGCTTAGGCTATTTAAGTCGTTATCATCCGGCACCTTTTTTTCACGGTGCAACAGTTCGTTTACTCTGATTATACCTCCGTAGTTTGTTCTGATATAGTTCCTTAAAAGCCCAATACCGAGCAGCAGAATTATTATTGAGCCAAGAACTACAATCACGCTTGACAATATACCGTAATAGTTATACTTCCACACAGAAACAGAAGCTGCATATATCCATTCGTTACGGTTTGATTTTGCGCAGATATATTTTTTGCCGCCAACGCTGAATTCCGCTGTAGTATTTCCATTTGTTTCTGATAATACCGCATCTACATCTGCACCACCATTTCCTATTACCATACCGTCAGGATCCACAATATAAAGACATATGTCATTTTTATACTTTTGTATTTGCTCCGATAATGTAAATGCGTTAATGTTCATACGAATTATCATTACAGCAGGAAACGGTTTGTTTGCGCTGTTATAATATTCAATATATTTTCCCGTAAGGGGCGCAATATATTCCACATATGCCACATCTTTAGTTTTGCTGTGATAAATTATACGGTATTTTGTACCTTTTAAATTTTCTATATCTTTTATCCACTTTTCATATGTAATATCCGTATCACTATACTTACTTTCTACAAAACTTTTTGCAAAACTTCTGCCTTCAGATGTAATAACCATCTCGCTGTTTCCGCTGTAAATAAAAATATCATCAACATTATTTGTACTGACTGCAACATTTCTAAGCTCATTTATACTTTTCCTTAGCTCATAATCATTCTTAGTCTGGGCATACTCATAGATTGTAGTAATATTCTCATTTGAATTGATATACTCATATATAAGGTCCATATCTCCTATAAGCCCGTCTATATCCACTCTGGCATTTTCCACTGTAAGCATACCCGAGGTCCTTACCTCTGATTGCACGAGGGATATTACAAAAAATTCCATAATACCGCATATTGCAATAGGAATTATGAGTACAAGAAGATAAGATAGCATTATCTTACTTGCAACGCTTCTTTGCTTATGAAATTTTGTTCGGTATATCTTTTCTTTGAAATAGTTCCTGTATTTTTGCGACATAAAACGCCTCCAAAATATCAATCTTCATATGCTCCCACATTTGGCATACTCACACTACTTACTACATTGCCCCAAAAATCATAGCCGCCGTTGTCCTCTATAACCCTACCCGCATTTATACAGGGTGATTTTTCGAGAAGCTCATATCCGGACAAAGTAGACAGTCCTATACCACCGCTTCCGGGTGCCTTGAGCATAGGATCTATACATAACGCAGTATTATCATACCTGCTTAATGCTGATACATAGTTATTTCCGTAATACAAATTGTTACTCATTATAACCTTATCTGTATTGCTTACATTATTGTTATACACATAACTACTTGTATCTATATAGAAAATATTATTATATATCTCAAGTCTCTTCGGTACAACCGAGGATTGGCTAACATTTATAAGCCTATGTCTCTGGGATACCTTTGAGTATATAGTGTTGTTATACACACTTGCAGTCATATCAAGGAGCGCCGTATTTGTGACAGGTGAAGCTACTGCTATTGATTGATGTCCGTCATTTTGACTTATATTATATCTGACAACGGCATTATGCGTATTGTGATTTACAAGCAAAATAAATCCGCCATCGTTGTCATGGCTATAATTGTATTCAAATGTCACATTATCGTTATCACCGTCAATGTCAAAGCCAAAGCCGTCATTGGTCGTATGACAAAGGTAACTCTCATTCTCAGAAAATGTTGTTCCCGTACAGTGCAGACCCCATATTCCGACATTTGCTGATGAAATACCGTTATAGCTCATCATATTTGTGTCATATGCGATATTGTTATTAACGACACCGCCGTAATCTCCGGCTATCAGTATGCCATCTCCTGCAATATCATGCACGGTGTTGTCTATAACATTCAAATTTTGCGACATACCATTAACCTTTTTATCAAATGCCGTATTATAATTTGAGTAACACAGGATACCCGTACGAGAAACATCATATACCTCACAGCCTGTTATTGACAGTCCCTTAAAACGCGTAGCTGTTGCATTGCCTCGTGCCATAACAACGATACCGCCATTCCAATGATTATCCAAGGCTTCGTTAGTGTCTTCTCTTGTATATTGTCCCGAATACATGCCCGTAACATCATGCACCGTAAGATTTTTCAGTTTTATTCCGTTAAGTTCACCGCAATCGTTAGCAGATACATATACTCCGTATTTCCATGTTTCTGTGCCGGTGTTTGTAATTTCAAGCCCTGATACAGTAATATACTCCTGATTATACAGGTACACTGCTGCATTGTTTCCACTACCGTTAATGCACGGTTTAGAGCCGGAACCATAACTGTCTATTTTTATTGGAGCCAGCTTTGTTCCCGAGCCTTTTACCCAAAGGCAACCTGACCATACTCCGCCACATTCAAACAAGACACTGTCCCCGGGCAAAAGTGTCCGGTGATTTATCTTTTCTATTGTTCTCCACGCACTTTCGGGCGTAGTCCCTGCATTTGTATCATTGCCACTGTTTGACACATAGTAATTCGTCGCATACACAGATACCGAACCTAATATGAACACCAAAAATACAATAGTGACTATACTCAGCCTTTTCATTATCCTATATCCCCTCAAAGTTTATTTTATCAAACTTGTCTGTATATTTTATTTTACAGTTTTCTCTCTCTGCATCTATGATATTATTATATATTTTATCTATATACATGGTAAGCACATTATCTTCCACATCATTAAAATCCCGGTATTTACTGCCACGATTTACGGGAGAGTCCTCAGAGCCTGTATCATATACTCTTATTTCATCAGCCTCCGGAAATCTATAAAATTCTTCTTTTATCTCTTCATAGTAATTCCGTAGCTCATCAGTTGTTATTTCTGTATTTTCACGCAACACATTTTTTGTTGCTATCTCAAGCTTTGCATTAAAATCATGTAAATACTGCTGCTCCGAATATTCGGATACACCATAAACGACACCGCCATCTGATTTTGTTTTGGACCGCCGTTCATTTTCTGTTGTAAATTTTTTGTGGATATCCTCATAATCGCAACTATCCAAAGCTCCGTACTCAACGGCTGTTTGCTGCTTTATTTTTACAGTTACTATTTCTTCCAGTGTCTCGGATTTTAGCTTGTCTTTTGGTTTTTCTCCGTTAAAGTCAAGCTCCCAAAATCCGTCTCCATACTCTGCAGAATATTTGTCCATAAAATACCCTGCAGTTGTCGCTTTTTTCTCTACGGCATACAGTAAAAATTCCTGTTCCGTTACAGGAGTATCATTGATATATAAAACTATATCGTCACTACCTGCACACGAACACAAGCACATTATAATTGCAAGCAGTGCAAGCGTTTTTATTGTCATAACTGCTATTTTCATTGATACAACCTTTCATTAGTCGTTATATGCAAATTGCCGTTATCCCAAATGACAGATTTTCCAAACTCCTTTGCAATCTGTCTTAGCGGCACATATACAATATTGTTTATTATCACAGGCCTTTTCTGCCACGATTTCTCCATACCCCCAACTGTATAGTTCACGCTATCTGCAGAAAATACTATATCTGGTCCCGCACTGCTTATTGTGACGCTTTTGTTTTCATAGTTCCAGGAAAGCTCTGCTCCGAGTGCCTCAGAAAGAGTGCGTATCGGCACCATTGTAACACCCTCATGTATAAACGGCGTTGCCATAGTATCACGGGAATCGACAGATTTATCCTCGCCCGCCACCGTCATAACGGGGCTTCCTATTTTTAAATGAACATCAAGTTTTTTTGCAAGCTCTGTAGCTGCCAAATCGTTATATGATACTCCTGTGCCACCGTATGCGCCGATATTCGGCGCTGCGGTATTGGAAACATTGTTTCCATAATAGTCCCTGCCACCGTTGCCGGATACAAGAATCCCCGCACCTATAGCCGGTGAATCCTCAAAAAGCCTATATCCCGGTAAAGACATATCATTATTTTTACCACTTCCCACACCGACAAATTTTGGATCAACACCGATTACGGCATTTTCTTCATCTATACTTATCGTCTTGTCAGAGTTGCCAAAATAATAGAGATTATTACTTCTGCTGACATTCAGTGGATATGTGCAAGGAATTTCCGATATTTCATCAGCTTCAGCATAAAATATATTATTATACACATCCATATGCTTGGGCCTGCCAAGCATGAGAAGGTTTTTTACGCCCCTCTCCTTTGAGTAAAAAGTATTATTATATATCTGTGCTGTTATATTCCAAAAAGATGACGGTGCCGACGGCATATGCGCACTTGCTATAAACCACTGATGATCATTTTCGCTTATATTGTATCGAACTATGGCGTTTTCATTTCTATAATTTACAAGGAGAATAAATCCTCCGTCATTATCATGACTGTAATTATATTCAAATATGATGTTTTTGCAGTCACCGTCTATGTCATATCCGTAGCCGTCTTTGGTGGTATGACAAAGATATGCCTCATTATACCTAAATACAAGGTTATTTGAATGTATCCCCCATATAGAAATATTTGCTTCAGGATATCCATTCATACTCATTAAATTTGTATCGTATGCAAGGTTATGCTCAATAACACCACCATCTGCACCGCCTATCATTATTCCGTCGCCCCAGATGTTGTACACCGTATTTCCCCGTACTGTTACATTATGCGAATATCCTCCCTCAACAAGTGCCATAGGGCCCGCAAAATTGGAATCAAGCAAAATTCCGGTACGGCGCACATCATGCACCGTACAATTTTCGATAATAATATCATCAACATATGTCGGAACCTTACCTGTTGCACACGCTCTTACAGCTATACCGCCTTCAAAATGATTATCTTTCATATGACTTGTGCCGGATATCACGCCTGCGCCACCCATAACATCGTGTACATCAACATTGCTTATTGTTATACCGTGTCCTATAGTATTTTCAAAGTATACAAGTATGCCATTTCGCCATGCCATTTTTTCGGCCTTATTCGTAACCTCTACATCCCGTATTGTAAAATAGCTCTGATTAAACAGCACAATTGCACCGCCCTTATATTGGCCGTCAATTCCGCCGCCGTTTATTATCGGCTTTGCCCCGTCACCGTATGAGGCAATGGTTATGGGCGCATCAACATTTCCGGAGCCCTTTGGCCTTAGCTGTCCGTTCCATATTCCTCCGCATTCAAGTAATATACTGTCGCCCGGCAAAAGCTCCGCCGCAGACGCCTTTTCAAGAGTTCTCCATGCGGCGGTGGGACTTGTACCGGTATTTTCATCACTGCCGCTGTTTGATATATAATAATCAGCGGCAAGCGCCGTTACGGCGCAGTTCAGAAAGAGAGCAAACAAAATTGTTATACAAGAACAAAGCTTTTTCTTAGTCAACATAAACTATCACCTCTCTTGTATTGCCGTGGCAGGTACGAACTGCAATATCTCTGCCTTTTATAAGATCTTCTGATGTACCTGTCATCATTAGCTGACTGCTGCGATGATACACATATATCCTTTCAGGCGATTTTATTATACAGGAATGTGCTCCGTCTGTTATCTTCAGAGCCCTGCCGTAGCTTTCAATCATTGCATAGCAACAGCTACTATTATCCATAACAAAATTCCATTTGGACATATCAGTATACTTATCCTCGCTACCTGCCATATGCGTAATATTTCGCATATCGATAACTTCATTCTTAGGATTATAATACGGATTAAATGTATCGCCTGCGGATACAGCACCCGTGTATCCATAGGATTGCTTTATTGCGTCAAAATCAATATCATCGTTAATCACATATGACTTCATGACACCTTTTTCCCAACCGTACAAATACTTATGTCTATCGCCATAGTCATCCGTTTCATTCACTACGGCTGTAACCACAAACAATGGCGACTCATTACCTGATAACACATGCCCTGCGGTCTGTGTCTCTACGACCACGATATCCGGGAAATTGTATTCATCAGCATTATAAGCTTTGTAATGGAATGTCTGTCCGTTTGAGAATGAAGATGCTGTGCCCATACTGTACATATTATAATCATTCAAATTTTCACCGGTAGGCACAAACATAAACGGAGTTTGTGATGTTATATACATAACCATACCGAAATTATATCCGTTATCTCTGTACCACACATCCGCATCACGGTAGAGCCAGAATTTATCACTGCCCTTAAGCTCCTCTGAATTCTGATGTGATTCATCAGCTGTTTCTATTGAGGATATTTTTCCGTCTTTCTTTAACTCGTAGCGTACAAGTTGCGGTGAAAGAGCAAGGAATACACCGGATTTGAATGCGGCACCGTTTATCTTTGCCTTGTCTGATATGACATATGTTGCCATATTGCCAAGCGCCGAATAAATACGGGCACCGTAAGCTTCACCTTCATTTTCGCTCCATGTGTGTATGAGGTACCCAAACATTTTTCTTGAATTTTCGGCATTATCCATACCCAACACAGTGCCAAACTCACCTATGACAAAATCGCCCGAAACACCGGCTGATATTCCTTCCATATCTTTTTTATCATAGTATTCCTTCAATAAAGACGGATACTTATATGTGGTATCTCCTATCTGCACTTTTTTGTCCTTTGTGCTGTTGATTATTCCCGTAACGGTCTCGGTGGCAGCAAGAATATCTGCTCTTTTGCCGTCGGCTGAGTGTGCAAGCAACAAGCATTGCCCGTTTGATATTCCCGCCACATACGCCAAAGTATCAAATCCCGATGTCAACGGTTCTGCGACAGACAAATCATATGCTTTGGCATCATACTCATTATATATTATCTTTGTTTCGTAATCAACTCCCGATATTTTTACCGGTATATAATCCGCAACAAACACTATTTCATATGTGCCGTTCAAATCCCCATCAACACACCTAATATAGCCTATTTCCGGTTTAAGATTATCTACAGTATAATTAAACAGATATGAGCCGTTATATATCACGGTCGGATTATCGCTAATCTTTAGTTGTTTTCCTTCATTTTCAACAACATAACCGCTTCCGCTCTTCTTGATCTCATAAATATCATCTGCTGCTATTGTTCTCTTGCTGCTCTTCCCACGGTCATAGGCAAATATCAGTGTATCACCATTATCCTCATCGGCATATATATACGAGCGAAGCTTCATTCCCACATATTCGCCCAAATTGGTACCGTAATAAAGCACATTATTATTATCAAGCAACGCATGATGTTCGCTCAGATTGTGTTCCGAGCTAAGCTCTGTGCCATATACTCCGTTTAAAGTATACTCTCCGTAATACACATCAAAATTCAGGCTAAGAAGATCAAACTTGCCGGAATTGGTATATTGTGCCTTATTATATGATACTATATCATACTCCACAACATTTGCCATAAGTGTGTTATAACAAAGCACTATGGCATCTGACATTGTGAGATTATCGCCGCCCGAAACTCCATCATAGAGTTTGTTGACAGTAGCTTGCTCAAGCCACCATTCATCAGCTTTTCCCTCACCCATACCGCCGTAACCGAGCAAAGTCAGCATAAACTTTATGGCATAATTCAAATTAACATTATCTTTTGCGTCTTTATATAAATTGCTGTCAAGCCAGCCTTGCTCCTTTGCATAGCCCACAAACGGAGCATACTTTGGGTCGGTATTATTCAGATAAAGAACAGACGAATCATTAAGTCTTGCGGTAGTATTCTTCATACCACACAAAAGATACATAAATTCCTCAACAGTAATATTCTTTTCATAGTCTATACTTCCATCATAATTGACAGAAAGTATTTTAAGGGCATGAAGAAGTCCCGCCTTCTCCCTTACCTTTTCAGGGAGTGCACTAAGCTTTGGTTGAGCGTCTGTGAGTAACCTGTTGCCGTTGGCGTAGCTGTTATCTCCGCCGAAATTTAGCATATCCAAAGTGTGCGCCATAATAAACTCATCAAGGTAAGTCAGCACCGTGCCTGTACCCTGCCACGGATTGCCAAGGCTCACATACTCAGGCACTACCTCTTTCTCGATTGTTTTTACCATGACACCGTCTATATAGTAATCCACATATCCGACTCTTGACATATCCACAATAAACTCATGCCAGCCATCACTACGGGACACACCTGCATCAACAGCGTTTCCCTCAACAAGAAGTGTATAATTCTCTATTCTCGGCGATTTTGAGGTACTGCATATACCTATCCCATATCCATCAGCATTTATAAATGCAGACGCTCCGCTTTTATTAGTACTGTCATACATCATCACACGGAAAACCATGTTGCCATCCGCTTTTGTATAAGCTCCTACGGAGCCCAGTATTTTTAATCCACTATTCCCGGAATATCCGAAATCATATGATACTGCCTCGCTTATCAGTTCATCATAAGGTGAGCCTCCGGTAAATATGCCTGTGCCATGTTCAAAGTCCTCTCTTACATATGAGCCGTTACTAGCAAGACGGGCATCGGGCTTTTGCATAGAATAAATCAATTTTGCCGCCATAGCTCTTGTAGACAGTTCGCCCGGCGCAAACCGATTATCCCCTACGCCGTTTAAAAATCCGCTTTCCACCATTTTGACAACACTGTCATAGGCATATTCTGAAATACTTGTTTCGTCCGAGAAATGTGTGTACTTAACAGGTTCATTCTTAACACATACACCCAGTTTGGCCGTCCGTGCACAGAAAACAGCCATTTCCTCACGGGTTATATTGTCATATGCACCGAAAGCACCACCTGCCTTACCATTAGCAATACCAAGCTTATATGCTGTCGCTGCATATGGCGCAAACCAATCATCATCGCTGATATCCACAAATGGTTGTCTTGCCGTTTTGTCTATGCCGAAAAATGCTCGTATAAGCACGGTTATAAACTCTCCACGAGTTATTTTATCGTCAGGGCAAAACAGTCTTTGTGCTTTTCCCTTAAGAACTCCCTTATCCGAAAGTGAGTTGATTGCCGGAACTGCCCAATCAACATGATCAATATCATCAAAGCTGTTAGTGCTTATGTGCTTTGTCTGTTCATTGACACTACCCCAGCCGGTATTTGCAGTTGTGTTTACAATAGGCTTTGCACTATCTGAACCGCCACCGAGGCTTGCTGTTTCAGATTTGTCGTTTAAAACGCTGCTTACAATTTTATTATAATCCGCAAGCGATGAGATATTGTTATTGTTTACCAGCTTTAAAACTATCTTTTCCTTGTCTGTCTGAGTATATCCGCTAAATTTAGTGTCAAGCACTGTAAGCAAATCGAGCATAACACCGTTTTTGCTAATACCTTCTGACGAATTAACAGCCTTTATCATCTGTGGAATGGTCGTTGTATCCGCTACTTCTTCGCTTTGGCACCAATCGCTGAACGACCCGTTTTCACCCTCAACGCTTACATCAGCTGTAACCTTTCCGCCGACGATATCGGCACCAAGCGTTACCGTGCCTGTCTTGAGTCCTTCTAATTCTGTTTTAACTCCGTCTTTTGATACATACCATCTGTATTTAGCCTGTCCGCCATTTTTTTCGCCATCCGCATCATATTTTACAGTTACTGTAGCACCTGCATATACCTCGCCTTCTATCCTTACATTTGATACAAGCGGTTGGTACTGTCCAAGATATGTTTCTGTATGCTCACTGCTGTATACATCGTCACCTTTTACTCCGTTTTTATCAACGGGAGTTACCTTAACACGGTATGTTCCGCCTACATCATCCGGAATATCATAGCTATATACCTTGTCATTCGCACCCGATATAACTTCAAACTCATTGTTTACATTCTTTTTATACCATTGAAACTCTGTATTGCCCTCTGCAATATTCCCCGGATTGTAATAGTCATAGCTCGCCTCAAGAGAAGTCTTATTGTCAATTATAAGAACATTCTGCGCTTGCGGAACAAACTTCCTTGCAACCGTTATATTATCAACACCGTAATATGAAAAGCTCGCAATAGACCATGGGTTGCCTATCTCCAAATATTCTGTATCGCCGGTTACCTCTGCCACCTTATATCCGTCAAAATAAACAATGATTTTGTCTGCCGAAGCAACGCCGTCAAAAGTAATCTTGTGCCAGCCCTTAGCCTTCGCTACACTAAACTCTTCCCATGAACTTCCGCCATTTTTGCTCACAACATAATTGCTTGCAGCTGCATATGACCCTACTGTAACGGAATCATTTATTTTAACTCCAAATGTGCCTGTCTTATCATTTAGCGGATCATAAAAGTACAGATTTACATATGCGTTCTTAGGAATATCCCGCTTGATTGTCTGTCCTTCGCCGGTTACTGAACCTTCACCGTTATTTGCTCTGATTGATGCGCCCCAGAATGCGGCCGCATTTTGCTCTGCTCCGCTTATATCAAGATTATCCACTGTATTTGAAAGAAATGTATTTATGGCAGGTTTCTTTTCACTCTGCCAAAGCGAGGTTATACCGTTTGAAAAATCCTCCGAAAATACAAGTCCGTATTTAGAGCTGTCATATTGCGTCACGCTGACAAGAGCCTTCTCAAATTGCTCTTTAGCTTTTGTCAAAGACTCATAAGGCACATATTTGTCCATAATCGAAACTATATCTTTTCTGTCACACTCGGGAAGCTTTGAAAAAAGATCAGCCCTTTTCTCTTCAAGTACTGTAGCAATATTATCCTCGCATACATCCTCATTGAGTTTATCAAGCGGAGCAACTTCTTTATCCGCAATGACCGATACATTATCAACAAACCATTCGTCAATACCCGAATTGTTCCACAGATTACCTATCTGAAGATATTTCACTTCTCCCTCACCATCAAATATATTTGTGCCATCAATATATATTTTCATGCCGTCGGTATTGTCAAAAACGAGCCTGTGCCAGCCCTCTGCACGCTCTACGCCCGAGCTTTTCCACACACCGCCCGAATTTATCGAATATTCTTCTGCCGTGCCGTATACGCCAAATGTCAACTCATCGTTTACTCTTATACCAAAAGATGATTTACTCCATTCGCTTTCAGTTTCATAAAAATACATGCTTATGAATATGTTTTCATAGCCCAAATCGGCTGTTATATATGTATTTGCGCCTCCGAACGCACCGCCCGAAATATAGAATGCCTTCGTTTCACTGCCGTCTGAGGACAGTGATTTATAATCATCTGTTCCGGGCTGTTTTTGCTTTGTCCAGACATTGTCTATACCCGTTTCAAATCTGTCACAAAGCACTCTTTCTCTTGTAGTACTCTCCTCACCAAAAACGGTATTATCCCATGCCGACTTATATTCCGCCGTCAGTTCATCATCACCCGACAATGCATCAAGTGCTTTGGCTACCTCATTCCGATCAACTTCGGGAAGTAAGCTGTAATATTCATATAAACCCAAACCTCTTAGCCTATCGTCAAGTGATGCAGCAAAACCGGATATAGGCATAATTCCAAAAATCATAGCTAAGAATAAAACACCGGCAGTCGCTTTCTTATATAAATACTTTCTCATATATTTCCCAGCCTCCTGTTAATTGTTTCTTTCATATACGGTTTCAAGAGGTACCATACCCTTGTTATACCACCTAAACACTTTTATCTTATCAGCCTGCTCATAAGAGATTTCCACACCTGTACCAATTTGCTTTGCGTCTGAGATAATAATTGATTTCAATTTTCCACTACTATACGCCGCCACATAATATTTGGCATCATATATCGGATTATCTGCACTCAATGTCACACTACCACTGTTGGGAATTGTTGATACCTCATGTCCGTTACGGAAAAATCTTATTCCTTCTGTATTCTTCTCTATCATTACTGATATGTTATCCGCCCAAAACACCGAATAGCTGTTATTTGTCCACGAATTGCCAAGAGATAAAAACTCTATCTTGTCCTCAGTGGTAAAAAGTTCAAATCCGTCCAAAACCACGCTGACTTTTCCGGGCTCTGAAAGTCCGTCAAAAACAACACTATGCCAATTTCGTGAGCGTGGAATTACGGACACAGTATAAACTCCGTCTTTTCTGTATGTGTAATACTCATTATCATTTGAGCAACCGACACCTGTATTGTTGTTTGCTCTTATATAAAACAGCGGAACCGCTGCATTCATCTCATCGTAAAAATACGCAGTAACCACGCAATTTTCAACGCTTATGCTGCGTTTTATTTCATTCCGGCTCGCACCACTCAATAAAGAGGCACCAAAAAAAGCAGTAGACCCTTGCTCGCCGTATACATCTATGTATTTTCTCATGATGTTTATACCCGGCACATCTGTACTGCCTACAGCGCCGCTACGCAGTTCTCCGATGACGGACCAAACGGAGGTATCTATTTCATCTTCAAAATCCTCGGTCCACAATACCGAATATCTATCACGGTCCGGTACAGGGCTTATATCCGGTACTATACCAAGCTCGGCGTCTGTTACTGCCATATCCACGGAGCTACCGGATATGTAAATTATCGGCAACCCCTCACACGCACACGAACCGATAGCTTTAGAATTTATCGAAAGTACTGCGTGGGAGTTGATTATATAAACTTCTATTTTATTGTCCCCACTGCTAAGGGCACCGTTATATAGCTTGATTAAAGCTCCTTTTTTATCTTTTATTCCAATCCCAAAATTTTCACATTTTTCTACACTTATGCTAAGTGTAAGCCGTGCATTAGCGTCGCCTATCTGCGACGCTAATGCATCTATTACATCTTCACGGGTAAAAATATTAAAGCTCTTGCTCGTTACTATATCAAGAACACCGCTGAAACTTATTCCCGAATCGTTACCGGAATATGAAAACAATCCCGAATCAAGCGTTCCGAAAACAAGACCGCTATAGCTATCCGTGACTCTCACATCACTTTGGTACATAAGACTGTCCGTGATAGCAAAAGCGCTTGTGCCAAACAGCGCCATACATATAAATGAAACCAACAAGCCTCTGAACTTCATAAACAATTACCCCTTTACACCGCCACTGAACGAAACACCGTTCATCATCTGTTTCTGAAATACTATAAATAATATTACAGGCGGTATTATAGTAAAAAACAATGCCATCATATATTCATCAAGCAATATACCGCCACCGCTCACTTTCAAATCATATATCTTAACTGCCACAGGATAGAGGTCCTTATTCTGCAAAAGCAGGTACGGATACAGGAATTCACCCCATACGCCCGTAAAGTCAAGTATGGCTATGACCATTATAACCGGAAGCGACAATGGCATCACTATCCTCAAAAATATGCCAAAATTTGAACACCCGTCTATTTGCGCAGCTTCAATAAACTCCTTTGACACTGAGTCGAAAGTACTTTTAAATATGAGAATATTAAAACAATTTGCGCACGCCATAAGCCACATGGGTATATATGTATCAACAAGTGATACATGGATTATGGGCATATCCAAAAATGTCTTAAAAAGCGGCACCAAGCTCACCGTTCCCGGTATAAGCATGGTAAGAAATATTGCTGTATGCACAGCCCTTATCCCGTGCGGACGCAAACGAGAGAGAACATAACCCGCAAGACCGCTGATTGCAATATCTGCAAGAATTGCGCCCGCACAAAGGATAAAGCTGTTTTTGTAGTATTTAAAGAAGCTCATCTTGTCCCACACTCGCTTGAATTTCATTAAGTCGATATGTTTAGGTAATAATGTCGGTGGGACCTGATAAATTTCCTTAACATCTTTCATTGATGTGATAACCAGCCACAGTACCGGCACAAGACATATGAGTGCGATAATAAGAACGATAACCAATATTGTAAAGTATATCAGTTTACCCCTGATATTCTTGAGTTCAACAGGCAAAAGTGCGCCTGATTTTTTTCTTTCCCAATCAATATGCATTGTCTCTACCTCTACTGCTCAAGCTTTTTGTCCGCATATATGTATATAACCGTTACGCCCATGATAATAAACCACATCACAATACTTAACGCAACAGATTCACTCATTCTGAAATATTGGAATGCATAGCGGTAGCTTTGCAGACCAAGACTTAAAGAAGCGTTGTCAGGTCCGCCTCCGGTCATTGACAGAGGCTCGACCATAATGTTAAATACACTCTTTATCTGGTTTATTCCAAAAAGCATTATCATAGGATACATATGTGGAATAGTTATCTTTACCGTCCGGCGCAAAAAACCTGCACCGTCTATTGCAGCCGCCTCATAAAGCTCCCGGTTTATACCCTGCAAGCTTGCAAGATACAGTATTGATGTAAAACCAAAACCTCTCCATGTCATGGATATGATTATAAGCGGTATGGTAAGCCGTGCATCTTGAAGCCATACACGGGGACTTAAGCCGAATAATCCCAATATACTATTCAAAAGTCCGGAGCCATCCGGCAAATACACAAAATACCACAATAGTGATACTGCAATTACCGGAACAATCTGAGGCAGATATAGCGATGACTTAATAAGGCTTGTGGCATGTATTAACTCATTCATCAAAATCGCCACAACCACAGGCAGTCCCATTCCTATTATAAGCGACCACACAACATACAAAGTTGTGTTTTTGAGTGCTTTTATAAACAGCACATCCGAAACAACCAGCTTAAAATTATCGAGTCCGACATACTTTAAGCCGTCATTGTCAAAAAATGCCATTTTAAATCCTAAAAATATCGGTCTCCAGCATATGAGCATGAGTGCACATAATGCGGGGGCAATGAGCACCCATGCAGATACATCTTGCATAAATCTGCCCGGCAAAAATTTTCTTTTTTTAGCAGTATATTTCATTCCAAAGCTCCCTTGTTGCTTACATCTCATCGTCTCTTATCTTATCTAAGTAGTTTGTCTGAAAATCAGAAGCTGCCTGGTGTACAAGCTGTGCAACATCTGCGTCTTTGTTTGTAAGTACTGACTGGATACAAGAATCCAATATACTGTAGAGCTCCTGACATTTTACCGGTTCCTCAGGCGTTATGGTTATTGTTTCATATTTTTCATAATCTTCTACAAAACGCCTGTCTATGTTACAGTATTTCTCCGACAACCTTTCTATAGTCGCATTTCTCTCCGGAGTACTCCATATGGGCATACTTTTGATACCAACCATATATCCATTATCGCTGTTTTTCTTACAGTCACTCTCCATACGCTCTTCCTTATCAGCATCGACTGTTGCGGTCTGTCCGATAAAGTCAAGCCATTTACCGCAAGCGGATATCTGCTCCGGCGTTGCGCTGTTGGAAATCATATACACTGTTCCGCCCATTTGAGCAAATCGGCCGGCACTGCCCTCAGGTACTCTTGCATAGGCAATATTATCCTTGCTTATGCCATAAGTTGAAATAAGGGTGGATGTACTGTCAGCAGGTCTGAAATACATTGCAAGCTGATCTGTAGAGAACTGTGTTTCAAGATCACCCATGGCAAGGAAAGCATTTGACGGTAATACATCATACTTCCACTTGAGATCCTTTACATACTGAAGTGCATTGATACACTCCTCAGTATCAAATGTAGCCTTCCACTTTCCTTCTTCCTGCTTCATAAACTCAACGCCAAACGACCATGCAATGTTCATAAAATGCCAACCGCCCTGATTTGTCGTTGTAGGGATTGCAAATCCCGCCTTTCCTGTCTTATCTTTTATGATTTTAGCCGTATTTGCAAGTTCTTCATATGTTGTCGGGAATTGAATAGTTCCGTCAGCATTTTCAAGCCCTGCTTCTTTAAACAGCGCTATGTTGCACATCAATCCCTGAACATACAGCTGTTGCGGTATTCCGTATATTCTGCCATCTTTTTCGACAACATCTCTGATGTTATCATAGAGTGCGTCCGCCATACCCATTTCTTTCATCATATCGGTTATATCCGCAGCATATCCGGAGTTAATTATTTTCTCGACCTCGGTATAATAGGTCTTGTATAGCGTAGGAAGCTGGCCGGACATTGCCTTTGGAAGGAATGTGTCGGTAGCATAAACATATGGGGAAGTCTCTATGGAGATATCGGGATTTTCCGCTTCAAAATCAGCTTTATACTGCTGCATTGTTTCATAGTTTTTATTTTCCTCAGACGGCCAATCTGCTATTGTTATAACTGTTTTTGATGGATCCGTTTGAACTGCTGTTTTTGTTCCGCCACAGCCGGCAGCAGTCATAATGACCGCTGCGGCTAAAGCAAATGATAATATTTTTTTCATACTTTTATTGTGCCCTTTCATATAATTATAACATTTTATCGGACAAATTCAAGAAACATTATTTTCATAATATATACTTAGTCATAAAATTCCATATATCTGATATCCGAATAATCTACTTTTCCTACAGCAACACCTTTGTCTATAAGCTTCTGAACTTCGTTCGTATATATCGCTGATGCCGTTATAACATCTTCATTCTCAAAGTTTATTATCTCTATCCGAGGTTTATTATATATTTTCATATCGCACCCCTCCTTATTCCGCATTAAGTTTTGCATTACTGAGACTTATACCCACAGCGTTCACAAGAGCATCACCAAGAGCAGCAGGTATACGGTTTATCTGGAAGCCTATTGAAACCGGCTCAGTTGCTGAAAGCACACTGTCATCAAAAACATCAGATAATAAGAATCCGCCCATTACTGTGCCATTAACGGTAACTTTTATGGCATTGTAGTTTGATAAATCTACAGATTCCACTCCGTAACCGTAGTTATATGAATCATCGTCCTCATTATGAACTTTGTCAAGATAAGGTACTTGTGTATCCTCAGGGAGCACTATTTTTGGTGTTGCAATGGTTACATTATCTACTGCAACTACACTGAAACCTGCATAGTTAAATATTGAGCCTATCTTTAAATTGGATATTTTCCCGTCAACCGTACTTAAAAGCGCACCGTTTACATAGCAGCTTACCTTGCCGCCGGTTGTTCCGTCTATAACTATCTTGTTCCAATTTGTTGTACTCAGGCCTATATACTTTGATGTGTCAACACGCTCGCTTGTACCTGAGCCATTGATATTTTTTATGCGCCTT
>JAFSXU010000038.1 GCA_017443895.1 Clostridia bacterium | reverse complement strand
TTTTGAAAGATAAAAGTAACCGCCTTCACCATTCAAATATTCTTGTACAATTTTTTGCTTAAATTCAAAATCATATTTAGACATAAAAACCGACCTCCCAATCGTTAGATTTTTTGGTCTAACTTTTGGGGGTCGGTTCAATTTTTGGCTCTCCTTTTAGAAAAATAAAAGTATTGAATGAATGGGGGCATATTTAAAAATGCCTGAGCATTTATCTTGCAGGGATAACCAGCGTATCCCCGACATGCAATCTTGTTGAGTCCAAATCGTTTGCACGCATAATGTCATCAACAACATATCTTATATCACGGTTCTTTGTATTATACCTTTGCGCAATACTCCATAATGTATCGCCGGGCGCAACCTTTATGCTGTACTTTGCGCCGTTGTCAAGAGCAAACGCTGTTCCGATAAAGTTAATTCCAAGCGCCGTTAAAAGCGCAAGCGTTGAAAATAAAACCGCAAGTCTTCCTAAAACCTTTCTCCGTCTTTTACGGGCTCTTCTCTCTTTTTTGTATCTTATTTCTCTTCTTGATTCGTTTCTCATATCCTTATCCTCCATAGCCAAAGCGAACAGTTGTTCTCTCTTATGAGACTACTATACCAGAAAATATGTTCGGTGTCAAGCACTTTTTACGAAAATTTGTTCGCTTTTTTTGAAAAATGTAAGTTCTGACCGTTTTATGGTACACAAAACGGCAATAAAAGGTAAATTATGGAAATTTTACAAAAATTCAGGTGAAGGATTTGTTTGCCTGTGCGCTCATTTGGCGAATGCACTTATATTTTTGGCGAGTTGCCATTCCGCCCCGTATATGGCGCTCGGATTTGTTAAATTCAAGGATTGCCTGTGCTTTTTTATACAGTGACGGGTTAATTTTTTTCAGGCGCTCATGAACATCTTTATGTACCGTACTTTTGCTGATATTAAAGGTTTTTGCAGTCTGGCGGACTGTGGCGTTATTTGAAACGATGTATTTTGCAAGCTCCACAGCGCGCTGTTCTATATAGTCCTTCATCTATCCACCGACCTTTCCGGGCTATAACTTACAGCCCCCAAAAAACATGATTTGTTACAAATATATGAGTGCGTATTTTAAAATATGAAGCATAAATTTTAAAAAGCATACACATCATTTATTGACAATTATTTACAATGGGGATATAATAAGAGCATACAGAATTTTTGAGACGGAATACATATATATAAGGAGAGTGATTGAATTTTGGAAAGAAAGTATTTTCAGCCGGAAATTGAAACCATGCCAAGGGAGGAAATAAAAAAGCATCAGCTTGAAAAGCTCAAATGGCAGGTAAGGCGTATTTACGAAAATGTACCCATGTACAAAGAAAGAATGGACGATGCAGGTGTAAAGCCAAAGGATATTAAGGAGTTGTCCGACATTTCAAAGCTTCCGTTTACCACGAAGCAGGATTTAAGGGATTATTATCCGTTCCAGTTGCTTGCAGTGCATAAGCGTGATATTGTCCGCATACAGGCATCGTCGGGAACGACAGGTAAGCAGATTGTCGCAGGCTATACAAGGAACGACCTTGACCAGTGGTCAAACGGATTTGCACGCCAGCTTGTTGCCGCAGGCGGTGATGAGAAATCAATCGTTCAGGTATCGTACGGATACGGCCTGTTTACGGGCGGTTTAGGCGCACATCAGGGCTCTGAAAAGGTTGGAGCAATGGTTATCCCTACATCTTCGGGAAATACCGAAAGACAGATACGCTTTATGTGTGATTTGGGCAGTACCCACCTTTGCTGTACTCCGTCATATGCAATGTATCTTGGCGAAACAGTTAAGGAAATGGGCGTTAAAAATCAGCTTAAATTAAAGGCAGGAATTTTCGGCGCAGAGCCATGGACTGAGGAAATGCGCAAGCAAATTGAGGAGTCCTTGGGAATTAAGGCTTACGATATTTACGGACTTACCGAGATTATGGGACCGGGCGTTTCATATGAGTGCGAGTATCAGCAGGGTATGCATATCTGCGAGGATATGATTATTCCTGAAATTATCGACCCCGATACAGGCGAGGTATTGCCTGAGGGCTCGTTTGGTGAGCTTGTTTTAAGCACCATAACCAAAGAGGGACAGCCTCTTCTTCGTTACAGAACAAGGGATTTGTGCCGTCTTGACTATACGCCTTGTGCTTGCGGAAGAACGCATGTAAGAATGAGAAAGCCTGCCGGCAGAACTGACGATATGCTTATAATAAGAGGTGTAAATGTATTCCCGTCACAGATAGAGGAGGTACTTCTCCGTAACAGTATCGAGGTATCGCCAAACTATCAGATAGTTGTTGACAGAGTTAATAATACAGATACATTCGATATAAATGTGGAGCTTAGTCCTAAGTTCAACGGTGATGTTGAAGCGGAAAAGAAAAATCTTGAAACACAGTTAAGATCAATGCTCGGTATCGGCGCAAAAATTCACCTTCTAAGACCAAAATCAATCGAGCGCAGTGAGGGCAAGGCAAGACGGGTTATTGATAACAGAAAATTGCACGATTAACATAGGTAAATTTTGGTTTAGCGCACGAATAATGGTATCAAATTTTGTAGGGGAGGGTTTCCATGCCCTCCCGATTTTTTAATAATGTGGCGTTTTGGGATAAATTTTGGTTTATATGTGTAAATGGGTATCGAAATTTGTAGGGGAGGGTTTCCATGCCCTCCCGTTCCCAATATGCATTATCGGGGATACGGACAGGCACAGAGACCTGTCCCTACAACCATACCCATTAACAATAATTTCAACGATATTCTAAATCCAAATTTATATACCAACAAATTTAAAAAAACAAACCCAAACGGCATTTGCTCCTTTGCAAATGCCGTTTTTCTATTTTGAATTTTCGTCAAAAAGGTATTCCATAGGAACGCCAAAAATCTTGGCAATAACAAAAAGCTCCCTGTCCGTTGCGCTCCGTACCTGACCTTCAAGCTTTGAATAGCTTGTCGGGTTCATATCACAACCCATAATCTGGATTTGCGCAATAAAATCCTTTTGCTTTATCCCTCTTGCTTTCCTTATCCGTTCTATATTTCTGCCAACAATGTTTTTGTCCCCATATACCTGTTTCCTTGTCTTCATAATCAATAAGTCCTTTTAAGAATAGTTTACCCTATTATAAGTAAAAAAATTCTTGACATAATTCCAAATTGGAATTATAATAAAGTAAAATTCCGTTTTGGAATTAAAAATATTAACTGTAGGAAATAATTCCTGATGATACCGCATAGCGGTGTTCTTGGTGTTATTCCGAATTGTTGCAAAAAATTTTTGATTTGGTATTTACAAATTGGTTTTAATTTGTTATACTGAAAATTGCCAAATAAACAGTTTAATATTGCGTAATGAAAATATTTGTATTTTTATGCTTATTTTTGTGAAAAATGTATAGGAGATTTTCGGAAAAACTGTAAATCCCATCCTATGCATTTGATTTGATATAAATATTTTCATCATGCACTGTTTGTTTGGCGACAACAGGGGTTTGCGTTTTCATGCGTCAGCTCCGTGTTGGCGCATTTTTATTTTGCAAATATTATAATTTACAGTGCGTGATTGATAAGGGGGTGTGTAGTTTTACACGCAATAAAACAACAAACATACAGGAAAGGAAATGATGAAAAATGAAAATTAAAAAAATAGTTGCATTGCTTGCAACACTTGCAATGTGTATCGGGCTTTTAACCGTGCCTGTAATGGCAGAGGGCGATGCGTGGAGCGATAACGCAGATACAGACTGGTACACCGGTCACGAAAACGATACAGTATTTACATTGTCAACAGGCGCACAGCTTGCAGGTCTTGCACAGTTGGTAAATGCGGGTAGTGATTTTAATAAGAAAACCATAAAGCTTGATGCCGATATTGACCTTGATAATCAGGAATGGACACCGATTGGTACAGCGAGTTATCCATTTATGGGATATTTTGACGGACAGAACTATACAATTAAAAATCTTAAAATCAACCGGCCTGATATGGACTATGTAGGTTTATTTGGTTATTGTAACCTTAAGGATGTTATACCGGCAGAGGCGGTTGGTTGTAAAGACCTAACCATAGAAAATGTAAGCATCGTAGGTAAGCAGCATGTAGGTGCTGTTGTAGGTAATGCTCTAAACTCGGTATGGCAAAATATTACTGTAAAAGGTACTATACAAATAAGCGGAAATTATTATGTGGGCGGTATCGTTGGGTACAGCTATATTCACTTAAAAAATATTAAAGTAGAAGGTAGTACGGATAGCGAAAACTATGTTAAAGCTGAATATTCTGCTAATGAATTGGAGGGCGACAATGTCGGCGGTGTAGTCGGATTACAGAGCGGTCTCCTCGATACTGTAGAGGTTTCAAATATTACCGTTATGGGTACAAGGAGAGTCGGCGGTGTTACAGGTATAGCATATAACCATCAAGCAATTACAAACATAAATGTAAGCAATGTTACTGTAGGAACAAATGCTACTCAAGACTATGCAAACAGCAAAAAAACGAAAATGGGCATAGGCGGAATAGTAGGACTTTATGTGACCTACAACAATCAAGTTGACGGTAAATTAGAGAATGCGTCTGTTTCAAATATCACTTTAACTAAGCCAGAGGGTGTAACGGCATCACTTGGTTATATTACGGGCGGTGAAACAGGAACAGATACTCTGCCTGTTAAGCCAACATTAACCGGCGGAACTGATAATATCACAGTAAACGGTACAAACTCAGGTGAAAACAATACTTATTTATATAATCTCGCAGATATTTTGTATGTTGATGCATATGTTGATTCACAGGACAAGGGCAATATCCGTTTTATCACAAAGGTAAATTCAGACGATACAGTAACAGCATACGGTACATATTTTGCACTTGTTGGTAATGAAGTTAGCATACAGGAATCAAATGTTTACCTTGAGGGAAATACAGCAGGTCAAAAGACAACATTCAGTGCTGATATTATGGGAGTGCCTGAAAATAAGCTTGATACACCGATTTATGCTATGTCATTTATTAAGATTGGTGATAAGGCGGTATGGTCTCCTGTAAAGGGTGCATCTGTAAATGAGTATAACCACAATAAGGAGGGAAATGAATAATGGAATTAGAAAGATATGAAACTCCCAATATGGAGGTTATGTCATTCGGGGAAGAGAATATTATCTGCGCAAGTACAGCAGAAGATTTTATAAAGAGTGCTGATGAGCCGTTAGGTCAGATTCAGGCTACATCATTATTTGAATAATATATAAGTTTTTATATATTATGACATATTACCCCAGCTTTCGATATGTCTTTGTGAAAACGGCTGTTTTTAACAGCCGTTTTTGCGTGGGTGGATATAAATTTTGGTTTAGCGTAACATTTAAAAAACCGTAAATTGGTATGGGTGGTAGGGGCGGATATTATCTATTATAAATCGCTTGCGATTTATAGGCGTGTTGCGATTGGGAGCAACAACGCCGTAACAAGCGCCCGATATGTGCGTTATTTATGCCGTTGAGCTGTAACAATAATTTAAAATAAAAAACATTGATTTTCCTGTGGGATTGTTATAAAATGCAGTGGTCGGAGAAATCCGACCGGATAACAGGGCAAGCCTGAGGGCGGTTAGCCACCTTTTAATTCCGGCTGATTTTCAGCGGAGATTGGAGGTGGTCATATGGAATATGTGTACATAATGTTGTATATAATTACACTTATAGTGCTGATTATTACCGTAAAAAAATAACTGCCCCCTACACCAAAATGGGCAGTTATCACATTGCTTAATTGGCTAACCGCTTTGCGGTCTTGCCCTTTATCTGATAATATTATATGCTGTTTTTCAATAAAAGTCAAGATGAAAAAGAAAGTTTAATAAAAATTTTTAAAACATACGGTTTTGCGTTATACAAAACCGTATGTTTTTGTGTCCCTTTAGAATAATTTTCCCAGTAGCTTCTGTGAACGCTCAATGAACTTTGTCATTTGCTCGCCCTCAAGGGGTGCGTTTGAGATTTTTGCAAGGTCATATATATGCTCAATTGCAAGTGTCTTATCCTCGTCTGATAAGGTATCAATTTTCTGTATAAGCTCATTATTTGAGTTTAGAACAAGTGTAAATTCGTCATGGAACATATTTGCCATATACGACATTTGCTGTCCCATTGACTTATACATCTCCTGCATTCGTCTTGACTGCTCGGATAAGAGTATAAGCGCAGGAATTTGCGCATTTTTAAGGCCTCTTACCTCGATTTTTAGGCTATCGTCATTTAATGTGTTCTTAAACTGTTCAACAAGCTCCTTATCCTTATCGGTTTCGTCTTTTTTCTCATCGCTTACCGCATCTGAAATTGACGAGTCAATTCTCTCAAACTTAACGCCGTCAAGCTTTGTTTCCATAAACGAAATAAAGTGCGTGTCCATAACGGACGGCATAACAAGTGCATTTTGTCCCTGCTCCTTGAACATATTGATATACTGCGCCTGGATTTTTTCATCACTTACATAGTATACGGTTTTCTTGTCCCCTTCAAGGTATTCATCAATTGTGATATACTTATCGTTTATATCCTTATAGATTATAATATCCTTTACTCGCTCATAAAACTTTTCGTCTCTTAAACAGCCGTATTTAATAAATATATCAATATCGCTCCAGTAGCGCTCATATGCAGCCTTATCGTCTTTATAAATGCTCTTTAGCTTGTCTGCAACCTTTTTCGTGATATGGCTTGATATTTTCTTTACATATCCGTCATTCTGCAAAAAGCTTCTTGATACATTAAGCGGTAAATCGGGGCAGTCAACAACACCCTTTAACAGCAGTAAAAATTCGGGGATAACCTCTTTTACATTATCCGCAACGAATACCTGGTTGTTAAACAGCTTTACCTGTCCCTCTGTTCCTGCAAACTCATGGTTGAGCTTGGGGAAGTAGAGTATGCCTTTTAAGTTAAACGGATAATCGACATTTAAGTGAATCCAGAACAACGGCTCGTTAAAGTCCATAAATGTGTTTCTGTAAAATTCCTTGTAGTCCTCGTCGGTGCATTCCGACGGCTTTCTCATCCACAGCGGATTTGTTGTATTTATCGGCTTTTGGTCAATCTCGTTTCCGTCTTTGTCCTTTTCTTTTTCCTTGCCGACAACCTCAAAATAAATCTCGGTTGGGAGGTATGCACAGTATTTGTTTAAAATCTCACGGATCTTAAACTCGTCCAAAAACTCCTCCGAATCCTCGGCAATATCAAGAGTTATTGTAGTACCGCGCTCGGTGCGCTCACCGTCCGTCATATCATATTCCATGCTTCCGTCACATACCCATTTTGCGCTTTTCTCGCCCTTACGGTATGAGAGTGAGTCAATTGTTACCTTATCCGCAACCATGAACGCCGAATAGAAACCAAGTCCGAAATGACCTATAATTTGTGAGTTTTCCTTGTCGCCGTCCTGCTGGTACTTTGCCAAAAAATCAGATGCGCCCGAAAATGCTATCTGATTGATGTATTTGTCAATTTCCTCGGCATTCATTCCGATACCGTTATCGCTTATGATAAGCTTCTTTGCGTCCTTGTCAAGCGTTACCGTAACCTTGTACTGCTCATCGGCACTGATATCCGCCTCGCCAAGCACCGCTAACTTTTTTAGCTTTGTAACCGCATCGCACGCATTTGAAACAAGCTCTCTTAAAAATATATCCTTGTCCGAATATAACCATTTCTTTATGATAGGAAACAGGTTCTCCGAATCAACTGAAATATTTCCCTTTGCCATAAAAATCACCTCTATATAAATTTGTCAAATATTTCTATATGCTATTTTAGCACAACCCACCTAAAAGTCAATAAAAAATTAGCACTCTTTTCACTTGAGTGCTAAAAGTTTACATTCAGTTCATATTTACGGCAAAATATAGTTCAGATAGTAGTTATAAAAACAATGTTAATTGCTGGTATTTTTTTATAATATAGACCAATTGTTACCTATAGTCCGTTGTTTCATTTTCAGCATAATGTTAAAATAAGTTAAGAGGTGTTGAATATGATTCAAGAAAAAATCGGAATAAGGATAAGAGAGTTAAGACGAGAAACAGGGTTAAGTCAAGAAAAATTTGCACTTAAAATCGGTATGGATAGAACATACTTTTCTTCCGTTGAATCAGGCAAAAGAAATATATCTATTGTAAATCTCGAAAAAATTGCCAATGGACTTGATTTGACATTATCAGAATTGTTTAAAGGGGTGTGACAAATGAGGAAACAGATAAAAAACATCGTTTATGAAGAGTTTTCAAAACTAATGGAAGCAATTGAAGCTGATTTTAAAATCAACTACGACAGAAAGGTAAACAATTTCCTATTAAGTCAAATGGATGCTCAGATTACGGCAAATATGGTATTTGTAAGCAGTTTTGAGTCCAAAAGTGGCTTTGCCATTGAAGCGTGTGCCAAAAGAATAGCAAGACTCCGTTTTGGAGAAGAAAATGTACCATCAATTGTCAATCCGCGTGGTTTGAAGCACGATATAGATCCGGATACCGTTTCAAATCAGATTGTTGTTACAGATGTTGATACCTTTAATGGAGATTTAAGAGGACAAATAGCGGCATTCAGAGCAAATAATGAGGCAAAAGGCAGAGGTCGTGACAGGGTTGAAAGCAGAGTAACACAAGAAAGTATAAAAGAATACCTGCTCCCGCTTGCTGATGAATATAGAACAACAAAAATTTATTCAAAGCCGGTTGACTTGGCATTTTACGATGGCACGGACTGGAATATATGTGAGTTAAAGGCAGGCGGTGACTTAGATAGCTCCAATGCACCGTCAAATGTTGAGAAGCTCTTGACAATATATGTTGATATGGGCATAGATAATTGCAAAGCATATTTTGCAACATTGTATAACAAAGACGGGGAAGGCAATGTTTGGAAAGGTGCGGTGAAAAAGCATTTGAACTATCCATCAATGTTCTTAATTGGCTCTGCTTTGTGGAATAAGATTTTGCCGGAAGAAATTTCATTTAATGATTTTACTCGCATTTATAAAGAAGCATTGGATGAAATAGGCTTAAATGAAAGAATTAAAATTATGATAAAGAAATGTCTTGGGGTGTGACAGGTGGCTAAAATCAGCATACATAATACGGATTGCTACGAATTTATGAAAACCATGCCGGATAACAGCGTTGATTTAATTCTAACCGATCCGCCATATAATATTGCAAAATACTCAACAGGCAACATATACTTACCCGGAAGAGAAGCATTAAATAACGATATAGCTAAATGGGATGAGGTTGAGTTTAATCCACAGGAGTTAGTCTATGATTTTAAAAGGATTTTAAAAAAAGATGGAAATATTTTTGCATTTACAAGCTATAATTTAATCGGGAAATGGCATGAAGCGTTTGATAAAGAGTTTGATACATTTCAATTTTTTGTATGGCACAAAACAAATCCTGTGCCAAAAATATTTAAAAACGGTTTTTTAAATAGCTGTGAAATGATAGTTTGCATGTGGAATAAAGGACATAGGTGGAATTTTTCAAATCAAAGAGAAATGCACAATTTTTTTGAAAGCCCTATTTGTATGAGTCCCGAAAGGCTACAAAATCCAAAACATCCGACTCAAAAACCAGTTAAGTTGTTAAAACATCTTATTAGTATTGCAAGTAATGAGGGCGATATTGTTTTTGACCCATTTATGGGAACGGGCTCAACGGGAGTGGCCGCATTACAGCTTGGCAGAAAATTTGGTGGATGTGAGATAGATAGCGTATATTTTGAAGCTGCCCAAAATAGATTGGAGCTTTGCCATGGATAAAATGATTGTAACTGTTACAAGAAATATGAAAGAGTTAGGCTTAGGCGCATTGTTATTTGCCAATAGACTTGCCGTTTTACAAGATACAATTATTGACAAGTGGGAAGAACTATCCTTTTTACAAGTTTGCAGTGCGTTTGAGTTTCTTGCTAATTCAAAAATTTTAGAAGAAAATCAAGTCTCAATGATATGTGAATGGAACTTAATGCTTCAAAGGTTGACTCGATTAACAGATATATCATTTGATATAAATCAATTACTGATTTTTTATAAAGTTCGGCGCGAGTTAAGTATGTTTGGAAGAGCAGTTAGAATAGAAAGTTTGTATTTACAAACATTAAAGTTCATCTATGAAATTATTGATCCATTTATTTACAATTGTTGGGGATTATATGCTGTTGACTATATTTTATATGAAAACGAATATGAAGATGACGATAAAACCCAAAAGATATATTTAGATTTTATAAAAAAACTTATATCCAATGAAATAAAGTTTTTAGTTTCAGAAAAAGCCGCAGAATATATTAGTGATTGGGAACATTGTTTAGAATCTTGTAGTTCTCAATACAAAAATTCAATGAGAAAAAGAATAAATGATATAATAAATTTATAATCAAAACAAATCTTCCTGCAATTAAACAGGGAGATTTGTTATTAGTAAATGTTCAACATTACGATCGTTACGGCTACGGACATTGTAGGTGTATTGATTATCAAATGACAGGATATTAAATTTGTCTTTATATAGTGAATGGATAAAGTCCGTATTTTTTATAACCAATATAAATCGAGCTGAAGTTCTCGTCAAAGAATGTGCAAGACGCTCTTGGTCTGTTTTAGTAAAATCCCTGCCTTCGTAGTCTGAAAAGTCAGTGTCATATGGAGGATCAAGAAACATAAAATCATTTTCTGTCAAATTGGATTTACGAAAGAAATCTTCAAAATCCATACAATCAATATCGGTGTTTACAAAGATGTTTTTAATATCCCTGTTAAACATATTCTCAATTTTATCTCTAAAATTCTTTTTGTTATAGCTCATTCCACCGTATGGAATATTAAATTCACCTTTTTTATTATACCTGAACATGGAACCGTAACAATACTCACGAATGAAACAGAAATTTGCAATTTTATATTGCAAAGACGGAGATTGAATACGGTCAAGATTTATATCGTTATACACATCTCTGAAATACATATAATATCCGCTTGCAAATCCTGTTATCAGATTATTTTTCAAATCTTCTTTTGAAAACGGTTCTTTTTCGTTGTTTTTTATTGTCCGACGCATCTTATCAATAGCCATTTTACTAATTCTTTTAGTAAAAGCACTGTTATCTAAAAGCAGCTTTTCTGAAAAACCGGAATTTATTTTATCCGATAAACTTGACAGCATTCTAAGCAACTGTTTTTCTAATTCATTTTTATCTATCTTGCCTTGAGATAATTGATTATATAAATTTAAAATATCCGTATAATTATCATAACACACCGTAAGAAGATTTGAAAAACTGTTATTATAGCACAACAACAAATCATACAATACATTATCTTGATTTTTAATCAATTTATAAAAATCAATTAATGATTGGGATATGTCGTTGATTGCTGCTCTTTGGGGGTTGAGGTAAAAGAACATAGCTCCGCCACCAAAGAAAGGTTCAACATATCTACTGTATGATGGTATATATTTTTCGATTTTGGTTATCTCTCCGGATTTGCCGCCCGGCCACTTTAATAATGGATTCATTTTGTTTACACCTAATCTTTTATTCGAAAAGTATTATATCATATTTTACCGATAATTTCAAGTTGTGTAGGTATAGCGATAATATTTACACAAGAATTAGCGAGTATAATTGAGCATTGAATGGATGGAGGTATAATTTAATGTACAATATTATACATACCCGTAAATGCCACGCACGGACACTTCGCCTGTGGATATATTTATGGTTTCGGTGTCGGTTTTAAGGACCAATTCGCCGTCGGGCGTTATATCAACGGCAGTTCCGATTATGGTTTTATCCTTATATACAGCCTGCGATACCTTACCGATATTTACGCAGTTTTTCTTATATTCGTCAATGATATTTAAAAGTCCGTTTTCTAAAAATTCGCCATATAGTATTTCAAATTCTTCAAGTATCTTACGGATTATTTTTGCTCTGCTGTGCTTTTTGCCAGATGTAAGGTACAGTGAGGTTGCCTTATCCTTTAATTCGTCGGGGAACGATGTATCGTTTACATTTATGCCGATACCCAAAACCACATAATTTACCATATTTATTTCTGCCGACATTTCGGTTAAAATTCCGCATATCTTTTTACCGTCTGTTACGATATCGTTTGGCCATTTTATTTTTGCGCCAAAATCTGATAATGCACGGCACACCGAAAGCCCTGCAACAAGAGTTATCTTTGAAACATCGGCAGGGGAGATTTCGGGATTTAGTAAAATAGACATTGCAATAGCTGTGCCTTTTTGGGCTTGCCATGCTCTTCCGAGCCTGCCCTTGCCTGCGGTTTGGAAATCCGCTGCAAACACTGTTCCGTCGGCGCTGTCAAAGTTACGCTTTGCTTCGTTGTTGGTTGAGCCAACCGTATCGTAAAATACAATATTCTGACCTATAAACGAGGTGTTTAGTCCGTCTGCAATTTCGTTGGCGTTTAGAATATCAACATCATCTAAAAGGCGATAACCTCTGTTTGTAACGGAAACGATGTTATAGCCCTCGCTCTTTAGCTTTTTTATGTGCTTCCATATGGCAGAGCGTGAAACATTAAGCTCGGAGCTTAGTTTTTGACCCGAAACATAATTGTCGGCATTTTTCAGTATGGAAAGAATTTTATTTTTCATGTTAGCTCCTTGGTATAAATTTTGGTTTATATGTGTAAATGGGTATCGAAATTTGTAGGGGAGGGTTTCCATGCCCTTCCGTTCCCAATATGCGTTGTCGGGGATGCGGACAGGCACAGAGACCTGTCCCTACAACCCATATCAATTTACGATTTTGCAATGGTACGCTAAACCAAAATTTGATTTATAAAAGGGCTGTTGCTTTCAACAGCCCTTAGTGTTATTTATCCTCTTTTGAGAGCAAGTCTCTGATTTCGGTTAGCAATTCCTCGGTTGTAGGACCGGCTGCCTCTGCTTCCTCTTCCTTTTTCTTCTCAAACTTTGCACGCAATGTGTTCATACCCTTTACAACGCAGAATATAGTAAATGCAATAATCAAGAAGTTTACAATCTGCTGTAAGAAGTTACCGTAGTTTAAGCTGATAAGAGCAGTATCGGGATCCATTGGATTTGGTATTGTAACTGCCAATTCCGCAATGTTTACCTTGCCTGTGATTAAAGATACGGCAGGCATGATAATGTCTGCAACAAGCGAATCAACAATCGCCTTGAACGCACCGCCGACAACAACGCCGACTGCCATGTCCATTACATTGCCCTTTGAAATGAACTCCTTAAACTCATCCATAAATTTCATAATAAAATCCCCCTTATATTTTTTTAAAATTCAAGCTTGGAATTTATAAAGTCAACCAAGTCTGAAATTTTAACTCTTTCCTGCTCCATTGTGTCACGGTCACGGATTGTAACACAGCCGTCTGTTTCAGAATCAAAATCGTATGTGATACAGTATGGAGTACCTATCTCGTCTTGACGGCGGTAACGCTTACCGATAGAGCCTGCATCGTCATAGTCCACCATAAAGTGCTTTGACAATTCCTCATAAATCTTTGTTGCACCGTCATTTAATTTCTTTGACAGCGGTAAAACTGCCGCCTTCATCGGCGCAAGCGCAGGATGAAGATGCATTACAACTCTTGTATCAGTCTTTCCCTTATCGTCTGTTAAGGTTTCCTCGTCATATGCCTCGCAGAGGAATGCAAGCGCAACTCTGTCCGCACCCAAGGACGGCTCGATTACATACGGAATGTACTTTCTTGTAACTGCCTTGCCGTTCTCGTCTGTGGTTGTTTCTACATATTCAAGGCTCTTTCCGCTATGCTCGATATGCTGTTTTAAGTCATAGTCAGTTCTGTCCGCAATACCCCACAACTCGCCCCAGCCGAATGGGAACATAAACTCAATATCGGCAGTCGCATTTGAATAGAATGCAAGCTCCTCGGGTGAGTGGTCACGGAAACGCAAATTATCCTTGTTCATACCAAGCGACAAGAGGAAATTCATACAATATTCTTTCCAGTATGCGTGCCATTCAAGGTCGGTGCCGGGCGCGCAGAAAAATTCAAGCTCCATTTGCTCAAATTCTCTTGTACGGAATGTAAACTGTCCCGGGGTAATCTCATTTCTGAACGATTTACCAATCTGACCGATACCAAACGGTATCTTCTTTCTTGATGTTCTTTGCACGCTTGCAAAGTTTACAAATATGCCCTGTGCCGTTTCGGGTCTTAGATACACAACATTTGACGAGTCCTCCGTAACGCCCTGGAAGGTCTTAAACATAAGGTTGAACTCGCGAATATCGGTAAAGTTGTGCTTGCCACAGTCGGGGCAGGGAATGTTATTTTCTGTGATATACTTTTCCATCTCGTCCTTTGACCAGCCGTCAACCACGATTTCCTCACCCTTTGATGCGGCAAAGTCCTCAATGAGCTTGTCCGCTCTGTGACGGGATTTACATTCCTTACAGTCCATTAACGGGTCCGAGAACGAGCCCACATGACCCGATGCAACCCAAACCTCGGGATTCATCAGTATTGCGCAGTCAAGTCCTACATTGTACTTTGATTCCTGTATAAACTTCTTCCACCATGCTTTTTTTACATTATTTTTAAACTCAACACCCAAAGGACCGTAATCCCATGTATTTGCAAGACCGCCGTAAATCTCCGAGCCTGCATATACATAGCCCCTGCCCTTGCAAAGGTTTACAATCTTATCAAGTGTCTTATCGGAATTATTCATATCTTGATACCTCACTAATTAAATTACTTCTTATAGTTTATAAAAATATACGCATTTTGTCAAGGAATTTAGGTAAATTTATCGCATAAGAAACCCAAAAGGGCTGCCGCCTTAATGCAGCAACCCTCTTTTGGATTGGATTTTATGAAAACATGAATTTTAAGCAGTACATAACAGGTATGCCATTAGACCAATAGGGTTTTGGGGGATACTGTCAAGCTATATTGTATTCACTTAACTTAACGGCATTGGTTTTATGGACATTATCTGCTGTACAACCTTAATTTAGCATACAATTCTTAAATAAACCTTAAAGGCAAGAAAATTTTTTATAATATAGGAAATTGCTCGCAAGGTGAGCGATTTTGCTTATTCAAAAAAAGATTACATTGTGTGCCATCGGCACACCGCCCCAAGATTGGGGCAGGCACATTTATGTGACGGGGTTGATGATTTTAAATCTTTTTTAAAATTCTTTTCCGTTTAGAATTTCGACATAATCTTTATAGTTTTCTTCAAGCAGTGTCGGGGTGTCAAGCCCGTAGGGGCATTTTGACTTACATTTTCCGCAGTGGAGGCAATCCTCAATCTTTTTCATTTTTGCCTGCACCTCCTCTGTTAGCTGAAGCTCTGACGGGGAACGGCGAAGAAGCAGGGACATTCTTGCGCAGTTATTTATCTCAATTCCCACAGGGCATGGCATACAATACCCACAGCCACGGCAGAAATTACCCGAAAGCATCGCCCTGTCATTTTCAATAAGCTCTTTAATTTCACCGTCCATTTTAGGCGGATTATCGTTATAGCTTAAAAACTCCATAAGCTCGTTCATTCTCTGAACGCCCCAGATAGGCAGGACATTATCATATTCATTCATAAACGCATATGCGGCACGGGAATTTGTTATCAAACCTCCCGATAAGCCCTTCATTGCAATAAAGCCAAGGTTATTTTCCTTGCATTTTTTAACAAGCTCAATATCCTTATCGGTTGCAAGATAGCAAAACGGAAACTGTATTGTGTCATACAGTCCCGACTCAATCGCCTCATTTGCAACGCTCAGGCGGTGGTTGGTAATTGAAATAAACCGTATTTTGCCCTCCGCCTTTGCACTCAGCATCGCCTCATAAAGACCTGTGCCGTCGTCGGGCTTTGGACAAAATGCAGGGTTATGGAACTGGTAAATATCAATGTAGTCGGTTTTCAGGTTTTTAAGGCTTGTATGTAAATCACGCCAAAACCCATCAACATCCTGCGCCATGGTTTTTGTGGCAAGATATATCTTATCCCGAATATCTGACATTGCAAAGCCTATCTTTTCCTCACTGTCGGTATATGCCCGTGCTGTATCAAAAAATCTTACTCCGTTATCATATGCGGTGCGCAAAAGAGACGACGCCTCCTCAAACGATACCCTCTGCATAGGGAGTGCGCCAAAACCGTTCTTGCATACGGTAATTCCTGTTCTTCCCAAAGTTACTTTATCCATTGTTATTTCCTTGCCTGTCTTAATAATTCTTCCAATTCTTCTTTATTAAAATCGTATTTGTTATTGCAGAAATGGCACTGTAGCTCGGCATGGCCGTCCTCCTCGATAAGGCTTGTAAGCTCCTTGCGCCCGATTGAAATTAACGCCCTTTCCATTCGCTCCTTTGAGCAGGTGCATTTATATTGAGGCGTTATGGCTGCGTTTTCCATAAGCATTGAAAAGCCCTCGGTTATCTTAAAGAAAATATCCTCGGCGCTCATTCCTTTATCAATCATTGTAGTTACCGGCTCAAGTGAGTTTATAGTCTCCATAAGCCTATTTGCCATCTCATCGGTTGCCCCGGGCATAAGCTGAATCATAAATCCGCCCGATGCCTTAACTGAATAGTCCGTATCAACCAACACGCCCAAAGCAATGGCGGACGGGACCTGCTCGGAGGTTGCATAATAGTTTGTCAAATCCTCTGCAATCTCTCCGCTTATTATCGGCACCTGACCGATATACGGCTCTTTTAAACCCAAATCCTTTATTACATTCAAATAGCCCTTGCCTACCGCACCGCCGACATCAAGCTTTCCCTTGCTGTTTAGTGGCAGGTCAACAAGCGGATTTTCAACATAGCCCCTGACTGATCCCTTTGCATCCGATACCGCAACAATCATTCCGATATCTCCATCGCCCTTTATCTGAACGGTAACGGAGTCCGTTTCATTCTTTAATGAGGATACGCCCATAATCGCCGCGCCTGTAAGCGTTCTGCCAAGCGCCGCCGATGCGACCGGCGAGGTGTTATGGATTTTGTGCGCCTCGTTTGCAAGCTGTGTGGTTATTGCAACATACACACGCATTGTGCCCTCTAAATTTGTACCTCGTACTATAACATCATTCATTTTGTGTAAAAACCTTTCTTTATGAAATTGTAACCTCGGCATAGTATTTGCCCTCAATTGTGAGGTTATCTGACGATATTTCAACCTCAACACTGTATTCACCCTGCGTCATACCGCTCAGATTTACGGACGCGCGGATATTTTCGGGCACTATATCGTTTTCCTTGCCCGATACCGTAACCGTTACGGGATTAACCCGTACAGTAAGACCCGGAATAACATTTATCGCCGTTACATTTACCGTAATCGGCTTTTGGATTATTTTATCCGCAACAGGTCTTACCGTTACGGTATTTAGTGCAGGCGGAATAAATATACCGTCAGCCTCCTCCAAAGGCGCTATAACCTCGTCCTTTATCTCTGTAACAACGGCGTTTACATCTGTTACGGAGCTGTTTTTATCATACACGCCAATTTTGACCGTCTGAGGAGATACTGTGGTTTTATCCGTATTTAAAACATAGCTTTTTTCAAGCGTTTTAGAAAGCGTCGGCACAACATTGACCGTAACCGCATGGTATGCCTTGCATTCAACGGTTATAATATCGGTATTTGCTCTTATTGTTTCAGATTCGGGGATTGGAATATTATCGCTGTTCATATAAACAAATCCCGTTTCCACCGTCACATCCTCGTTCATATTGGCAGAATCAATACTCAAAAGAGCATAGGATATATTATCCATCTCGCTCTTTGCTCCCTCAAGCGTTATTTTATTCGTTTCGGGCAGCGGTTCTATCAGATATGCATCATTTTTCCCGACCACCTCTGTCCGTACAGGGATTTCCTTTGTTGTAATCTCCTCGACCTTTAACGGTACATAGTCAAACTTGGTATCATCAAGAGTGAGCTTTGATGACGGCAGGGATACATTGCCCTCAAAATCATACTCGCCCTTACGCGTTATGTCCGATACATCTACATCTACATATATTCCGCCCGACATATTTAACAAATCGTTTCTCTTTCCCTTTACAGACACGGAAAGCCCCAGAATATTATTTCTGCCTACAACCGCAAGACCTCGCTCACGCAAGGTTTCCTCACCGACTATACGGACGGGCAGATTTGAAATAGTTGTTGTCATTTCGGGCGGATTTATGTATATTACCGCCGCCCAGATAAGAATTGCGACAACAACGGAGATTGTCATTGTTTTTACCTTACCGCGAGGCTTTTTATTATTCTTCATCATCGCCAAATTCCTTTCCGTAGTCTATGAGCGTGTACGCCAAAATTTAATTTTTCCGATTGCATCGTCGTTTTGCGGTTTTAGCAAAATCCTTGCAAGAAGCCGTGTAAGCGCCTCGCCCGATAGGTTTCGGGTAAGAGACCCTTCTCTTGCAACGCTTATCTTGCCCGTTTCCTCCGATACAACAACTATAACCGCATCCGTTACCTCGCTAAGCCCTATTGCCGCTCTGTGCCTTGTTCCCAAATCCCTCGACAGATTTGTGTTTGAGGTAAGGGGCAAAAGACAGCCTGCTGTTATTATCTTGTTACCGCGGATAATTACCGCGCCGTCATGCAAGGGTGTGTTTGGAACGAATATATTTTCAAGCAATGCGCTTGAAACGCTTGCATCAAGCACCGTTCCCGTGCTTATGTATTCGCCGAGCTTTGTTTCGCCCTCGATTACCATAAGCGCACCCGTTTTTGTTGCCGACATATCCTCCGCCGCAACAGCTATTGACTCAATACTCCGCTCAAGCTCATCGTTTAATGTATCGGAGCCAAAATCAATCAATCTCCCGACCTTAATCCTGCCCATTCGCTCAAGCAGGTTGCGAAGCTCGGGCTGGAAAATAATGACCAGCGCAAATGCGCCGACCTGGAGCGTTGCGCTTAAAATATAGTTAAGCGCATTTAAGTGCATCCACTGGCTTATAAAAAATACCGCAAAAACAAGGGCTATTCCTTTTATAAGCTGTTTTGCCCTCGTTTCCTTAACAATGGCAAGTATGTAATATATAATAATCGCAACAACGAATATATCTATAATATCCGTTATTCTTATAAGCTGGATATATTTTAAAATGTAGTCAAAAAACGCCTGCATAACGCTAATCCTTTCTCAAATTATTTGCCTCAACTTTTATTATACTATATTTTTGAGTTTTTTTCTACTGTAAATATTATTTTTTTCAGATTTTTTGTTGTAAGATTTCAAAGTTTATGTTATACTTTACTTGAATAGATTTTTGGAGGTAATAAAAATGAAAAAAATATTAAGTATGTTACTTTCTCTTGCAATGCTCGCATCTTTGAGCATAACAGCATTGGCAGAGGATGTTTCGGTTTATGTAAATGACGCTTTGATAAGCTTTACAGATCAGGCGCCCGTTATTGTTGAGGACAGAACCTTAGTTCCTGCAAGGGTGGTATTCCAGGCAATGGGCTGTGATGTGAAGTGGCTTGACGAAACAAAAACCGCGCAGATTGACAGTGAGGACAACCTTGACAGAGTTTATGTTACAATCGGTGATAACACAATGAAATGCTATCACTTCACAAGCGTTATGACATCTGATGAAAAGCTTGTTACATTGGATGTTGCACCGCAAATAATAAACGATCGCACAATGCTTCCGCTCCGTGCAATTTCAGAGGCATTCGGCGCAGATGTTTCATGGGATCAGGATACATACACCGTATCAATCGTTACAGAGGACGGCAAAAAGCTTCCGTCAATCGGTGGCGAGGAGGCAAATGTAACTATTCCTACTGTTTCATTATCAACAGATGTTGATACGGTTTCAGAGGGTGATGAGGTTAATGTATTTGTAAATATTAAGAACTTCCCCGAAAATGCGTACCTGACAACCGCAGCAGCGCTTATTTCCTACGATAAAGAGAGCTTTGAGTTTGTAGATGCAACTCTTGCAACAGACGAGAGCGATATTGAGGCTACAATGGGCGCGTCAAACCCTGATTATCAGTCGTTGAGTGCGGCAAAGGCGGCATTTGTTATCATAGATGAAAAGATTACATCAGACGGCGCAGTTATGAAGTTTACATTTAAGGCATTAAACAATAACGGCGGTAACTTTGCCCTTATTAACTCATATGAGCTTACCCGTGGTTATAACACAGCGTTTGACGCAAAGAAAGACGGAAAGAATGTCAGAATAAACGGAACAAATCTTGTTGTTGATACAACACCTGTTACAGTTTCAGGTAAATAAATTGTTTAAAGGATTTTGGGGCTGAAGCTTTGGCATCAGCCCCTTTAAATTTTGGAGGTTTTTATGGAAAAGACACCAAATTCATTGCGTACCCATGTTACCATTTTCGGAAATACCAATACAGGTAAATCAACGCTTTTTAACGCGCTTTTAGGACAGGATTTATCCATTGTATCAAATACGAGCGGTACAACAACCGATACGGTAAAAAAGGCGGCGGAGCTTTTGCCCTACGGTCCCATTGTGCTTATGGACAGCGCAGGCTTTAACGATGTATCATCTCTTGGCGCCATTCGTGAGAAAAAGGCGCGCAAGCTTTTATCTCGTACGGATTTTGCCGTTTATACAGCAGATGTGGGTGCGTTTAATAAATCCGATTACGAAAAGGCGGTTTTGGAGTTTAAAAATTTTAATATTCCGCATTTATTGGTTTTTACAAAAACCGATTTGGGAGTGGGAGATTTAGAAAATGAGTACCCCGACGCCGTTTTTGTGTCTGCAAAGGAGAATACGGGAATTGACACGCTAAAAGATATTTTGGCAAAGCGGTTATCAAAAATCAAGGTAAATGACGAAAAAATCATTTCGGGATTGGTTGAAAAAGGCTCCTTGGTTGTTCATGTTATCCCGATTGATTCAGAGGCGCCAAAGGGCAGGCTTATTCTTCCGCAGGTGCAAACTTTACGCGATTGCCTTGATAACGGCATACGCTCCATAGTTGTACGGGACAGTGAACTCTCAGATACCATTGCCGAGCTTGGCGACAGGATACGGCTTGTTATAACCGACTCACAGGCATTTTCATATGTTGATAAGATAGTACCCGACAATGTTTTGCTTACATCATATTCAATTCTTATGGCAAGACAAAAGGGCGATTTAAAAGCGCTTATTGAGGGCGCATATACAATAGATAAGCTAAAAGACGGAAGTAAAATCCTCATTGCCGAGGCGTGCACGCATAACTCCTCACACGAGGATATAGGCAGGGTGAAAATCCCGAACCTCTTAAAGAAAAAAACAGGTAAGAATTTACATTTTGACTATAGCGTGCATCATGATTTTCCCGAAAATCTGTCCGATTACGACCTTGTAATACATTGCGGTGGGTGTATGATAACATCAAAAACAATGGAAAACAGAATTAAATTTGCGCAAAGCGCCAATGTCCCGATAACAAATTACGGTATAGCAATCGCATATTTAAACGGCATATTGGACAGAGCAAAGCAAATATTTGGTTTGTAAATTTGGGTTTATATGTGTAAATTTGATTAAATGAATAATGAATGATGAATAATGAATAATTATGGTGGAAAAATCTTCGATTTTTCTTTGATAATATGGCGGTTGAGGGTAAATTTTGGTTTAGCGTACCGTTTGAAAAACCGTAAATTGGTATGAGATTGTAGGGGCGGATATTATCCGCCCCTACCACGATACCAATAAACATTTGCTACATCGCTAAACCCAAACTTACTACATTGAAAATACTGCGCCGCAAATTCCTGCAAGGACTATAAACACAACGGGGTGCAATTTCTTTATTTTCGGCACATTCATAAGTAAGAGCAAAACCACAAACAATACAAGCGGTTCTAAATTTAGATACTTATAAAATTCCCGTACCGTATACCCCTCTTTTAAAACAGCCGATGCGATAATTGACATACCAACCGTTGCAATCATACCGCATACTGCCGGGCGGACGGCGTAAAACGCATTATTTACAAGCGGATTTTCCTTGAACCGTCTATACGCCTTTGATACGAAATATATTATAATAACAGACGGTGTAACAAGTCCGAATGTGGCAACTATAGCTCCCACAATTCCCCAGAAAAGTCCGAACTGATGCCCTGCCATAAATCCCGAATATGTCGCCATATTAACGCCGACAGGTCCCGGCGTGCTTTCGGAGACCGCTATCATATCAGAGAGCATTGACGAGGTAAACCAAGGTCTTATTGCGGCAAGGTTTTTTAAAAACGGGATAGTTGCAAGGCCTCCGCCTATCGCAAAAAGACCAATTTTGAAGAACTCATAAAATAAAATTCCCAGCGTTTTTAAAATTATCATTCTGCCTTACCCCTTCCTTTTATCGCTATCCCTAAAATAGATGCGCAAATTACAACCAATATAGGCGAAAGCGATGTAAAAATACACGACAGTATAAATGTAACAATTGCAATGCCTACGGTTATCTTATCCACAAACGCTTTTTTGCTGAGCGTTATAACCGCATTTATAATAAGCACCGCAACGGCGGCACGAATGCCTGATAAGATATGCCCGACAATTTCGTATTCCAAAAACATATTCAAAAATGCCGCAATGGCTGTTATTATTATAATTGACGGCGTTATCATACCGAGCGTTGCAACAATTCCGCCCAAAGCTCCGCGCCGTTTAACGCCTACAAATGTTGCGGTGTTTACCGCAATTATGCCGGGCGTGCATTGCCCGATTGCATAGTAGTCCAAAAGCTCCTCATCCGTCGCCCATTTCTTGTTCTCAACTATTTCACGCTGCAAAAGCGACAGCATCGCAAGTCCGCCGCCGAAGGTAAATGTACCTATCTTTGCAAATGTGAAAAATAAATCCCATAGCTCTTTCATTTACAAAACTCCTTATTTGTTTATAAGCTCCCCGATATTGTTTATCGAAATTGAAATTGTTCCGTCCTCGTTGTTTATAATGTCAACATACTTGCTGTTTGTGTAATACTCGGCAGGGAACGATAATTCAATTCCCGTATCCGTTACAAGCTTAATATTCGAGGTCATTTTTTTGGTAACATACTTGTTTACCTCAATCTCGTCGGGAACTGCCGACTGCTCCATTTTTGACTTGAACTCGTCACGCATTACAGGTCGTCCGTCAAAGATATGGTCTGCAATATCGGCGGTCTTAAACGGAATTTTCTGCTCAATGTTCTCTATCACACATTCCTTTATCTTTGCGACCGTTTCCATCGTATCACCGCCGTTTTCGGCCGTGATTTTCTTCGCCGTTTTTGTAACGGTGTTTACCGCCTCCCTTGACGATATTTCATAATCACATTCAAGTAAAATCTCGGCAAATAAATCAACCTTTTCCCCGTCGATAGGGTATTTTGCACCCTTATATCGGATTGTTAAATCCTCAGTATCAATAAATGCGTATTCTGTGACCTTTTGCGTCTGTGTGGGGAGTATTGAATAGTGGTTTATTATTGTGTTTGTAATCCCCGTATCGTCTTTTAAAACCTGATGTGTAAACCCAACTTTATCGTTTAGCTTTAAAATTCCTATTACACTTCTTTCGTTTATGATTAAATCACAAACGGCAATGTCGCAAACTCCGCCGTCCTGCGTGTTTATAAGTCCTTCAAAAACACGCTCGCCTATGTTTCGTGAGAGGGTAACAAAATCCTCGTTCCCCGATGAGTATTGGTTTATATGGAACTTCAGACCGCTGTTTGAACGAAACTCCGCATTTCTGTGACTTGCATCGTCATATACCTTTTCAATATGCCCTGTAAGGTATGTGTTTATCATGCCGTCCGATACATCCATTTCATGCTCCGATAGCATGGGCAGTCGGTTATTCGAGTCCAAAATATGTAAAACAGCACTTTTTATAGCTACAATCATTTTTTTATCATTCCTTTCAAAGCCGAATTATATCACAATATAAAAATATTGTAAAGAATAGTATCGGTATTTCCTTTACAAATCCCAAAACTTGCGTTATAATTAACTGGAAATAAAAGGTAGGGTGAGAAATAAGCGGCGCATCTCGCATTTTTCGCTCGGGGCGGTATCTATATACAGCACCACTCGCTCAAAACTGTGACCTGCTTGCTTCTTTCCCACCCTACACATTTATACCGCTGCTTTTGTGAAAGGATTAAATTAAAAATGGCAAACGGAATATCCAGTATTAAATCATCAAAACGAATAGTTGTAAAGGTTGGAACATCAACTCTTACATATGATAACGGAAGCCTTAACTTAAAGCGCATCGACCGCCTTGCAATGACCTTGTGCGACCTTGCAAATCAGGGCAGGGAGGTTGTTTTGGTATCTTCTGGCGCAATAGGCGTTGCGGTCGGGAAGCTGGGCATGGAAAAGCGCCCCGATGATATGGTGACAAAACAGGCGATTGCGGCGGTTGGCCAGTGCGAGCTTATGATGCTCTATGATCGGATTTTCGGCGGTTATAACCATAGCGTGGCGCAGATTTTATTGACTCGTGAGGATATAGAAACTCCAAAGCGTGCCGAAAACACTAAAAACACCGTAAACAGGCTCCTGCAGCTTGGCATAATCCCGATTGTAAACGAAAATGATACCGTATCGTATGACGAGATAGAGATAGGCGATAACGATACCTTATCCGCTGTTGTTGCAAAGCTCATTGATGCGGATTTACTTATTCTTTTGTCCGATATTGACGGACTTTATGACAGCGATCCGCATAAGAATAAGAATGCAAAGCTTTTAGACATTGTATATGATGTTGACGCTGTGCGAGGTATGGCAGACGGCGCAGGAACAGCGCGCGGTACGGGCGGAATGGTAACCAAGCTTGACGCCGCAAAAATTGCAACCGAGCATGGTATAAATATGGTTATAACAAACGGCGAAAAAACAGACGCTATATATAATATTTTAGACGGAATAATAGAGGGAACTCTGTTTATAGCCAAATGACAAACGATAAGCGTCGTATCTTACCGATTTTCGTTCGGGGCGGTACCTTATGGTCAGCAACTTTTGGCAAAGCCAAAAGTCAGCCTAACGGCTGCCGCACATCTTTGCGGTGCATAAACAGCACCGCTCACTCAAATCGGCAACCTACTCGCTTCTCCTTTGTCTTAAACTGAGAAAATGTATTTAAAAATAAATTTCCACTAAAAGGAGATATTTTCATGAGAGATGAGCTACTGAAAAAAGGTAATCTTGCAAGGGAAGCCATGTACAAAATGGCGACCGTAACGACCGAGGTAAAGGACAGGGCATTGTCCGAAATCTCAAAAGCGTTGGTTGAAAATGCGGATAAAATTATCGAGGCAAACAAGCTTGATATAGAAAACGCCAAGGCAAACGGCGTAAGACAGACAATGATTGACCGCCTTACTCTTACAAGGGACAGGATTTTAAGTATTGCAAAGGGAGTTGACGAGGTTTGTGCATTATCCGACCCCATAGGCAGTGTAAAAAGTATGTGGAAACGACCCAACGGTCTTTTGATAGGCACAAAGGTAGTCCCGATGGGCGTTATTGCAATAATTTATGAGGCTCGCCCGAATGTTACGGTTGATGCGGCGGCTTTGTGCCTTAAAACCTCGAATGTGTGCATATTGCGTGGGGGATCTGATGCGATAAACTCAAACAAGGCGATAATGGAGATTATGCAAAATGCCGCATACAGTCAAGGTATACCCGAGGGAGCTTTAAACTTAGTTGAGGACACATCAAGAGAGGCGTCTGTTGAGCTTATGAAAATGAGCGGATATATAGATATGCTCATACCTCGTGGAGGTAAAGGCTTAATAAAGAGCGTTGTCGAGAATGCGACCGTGCCCGTGGTTGAAACGGCGGCAGGAAACTGCCATGTGTATGTTGATAACGAATACGATATGGATTTGGCAACAAAGGTTATCTTAAATGCCAAGGTACAGCGTCCGTCAGTATGCAATGCGGCGGAGAGCTTGCTTATTCATAAGGATATTGCAGAGGAGTTTGTGCCTGTAATTTTTGATGCGCTTATAAAGAATAATGTCGAAATCCGTGCCGATGAGGTATCGAAAAATATCTGGGGTAAGGATAATATATCTGTGGCAACCGAGGAGGACTATTATACAGAATATAACGATTATATAATTTCGGTTAAGGTAGTAAGTGATATAAATGAGGCAATCGCTCATATCAATAAATATAACACCAAACATTCCGAGGCGATTATAACCACAAATTATAACCACTCACAGCAGTTTTTAAATGAGGTTGATGCGGCGGCGGTTTATGTTAATGCCTCCACCCGATTTACCGACGGCTTCGAGTTCGGGTTTGGTGCGGAGATTGGCATTTCCACACAGAAAATGCACGCAAGAGGCCCCATGGGACTTGATGCGCTGACCTCCGTAAAATATATCGTATACGGCAACGGACAGGTGAGGGAGTAAATCTTAATAATCAAGCTGTGTCCATGGCTTTGGCGGACAGTTTTTTAAAGGAGTAATGACAAATAATGATAGCTTTAGATATTTTATTTTTGGTAATAGGGTTTGTGCTTTTGGTAAAGGGTGCGGATTACTTTGTAGACGGTGCGGCGGCGCTTGCAAAGCTCTTTAATATCCCGACCATGGTTATAGGCCTTACGGTTATAGCATTCGGTACATCTGCGCCGGAGCTTGCGGTTTCATTATCGGCGGCGCTTGCCGGCTCGAATGCAATTGCAATGGGTAATGTTGTCGGGTCAAATATTATGAACTTCTTTTTGATACTCGGCATAAGCGCAGTTATAACCACAATTCCCGCAACCCGAAAAATTCTAAAGCGTGATTATTTAATATCGCTTGTTGCGGCGGTGTCGATGCTGGTACTGGGCGCGGTAGGTATGCGACTTGGCAGAGCTGACGGCATAGTATTTTTGGCGGCAATTATCCTTTATGTCATAATGCTTATAAAATCAGCAAAAAGCGGAAAAGAAACGGTAGAGGTTGAGGATATAAAATCCCTGCCGCCTCTAAAGTGTGCGCTATATATAATTTTAGGCTTGTCGGCAGTTGTCGGCGGAGGCGAGCTGGTCGTAAAGGGCGCAAAAAATCTGGCTCTTGCACTTGGTATGACGGAGACCTTTGTTGCACTTACGGTTGTGGCGTTTGGAACATCCCTGCCTGAGCTTGTAACCTCGGTAATAGCCGCAAGAAAGGGACAAACAGATATTGCACTCGGCAATATTTTAGGCTCAAACATATTTAATCTGTGGATGATTTTGGGCGTAAGTGCGGCGGTGCACCCGATTGTGCCGACGGTTGAAATGATTATCCAGTATAAAGAACCGCTGTTTGATTTGGCGCTGCTGGTAATTATGAGCCTGATACTCTTTGTACCGCTTTATAAAAAAGAAAAATTTACACGCGGAACGGGCGTGTTTATGCTTGTGTTTTATGGGTGCTACTTTGCATTTATTATGATGCGTAGCTATGGAATTATAAACTTGTTTTAAATATTTTCAAAATTAAAGCCTGCGACCATATAATCGCAGGCTTTAAAATTTATTTTACAATTCCCATTATTTCCTTTGCGCAATGCGGGCAGATGTTTTTGCCCTTGAACACAAACACATCCGTTGCATCCTTACAGAATATGCACTGTGGCTCGTATTTCTTTAAAATTATCTTATCGTCCTCTGTGTAAATTTCAAGAGGATCTTTTTCCTCTATTTCAAACTGGGTTCTCAATTCCTTTGGCAATACAATTCTGCCAAGCTCATCAACCTTCCTTACTATACCTATTGATTTCATAATATAAAACTCCTTTCCATAAATATTATATGTTATTTTACAATAATTATACCAAATTTGGAATAATTTGTCAAGTTTTATCTGTTTATGCGGAGCGGAAGGCGAAGTGCAACAGATTTCAGGCTGACATTTCGGTTTAGCATGGAGAGTGCGGAGTAAATCTCGTCAATTGCCGATACCAAAATTTTCGGGCTGACCTTTTGTGCAAGCGGTACAAGCTCTGAGGACAGGTCGGTATTTATTGCCCGATCCGCCTCGCCCAAGGATATTATAAGCACATCTCTTAGCATTAAAATCCACATATTGAGTATTTTTTGTACATCGTCCTTGTTATCGACAAGGTATTTTTGTATGTCAAATGCGTAGAGTTTGTTTTTTGTGAGCAAAAGAGGGAGCTTTCCTGCCGCCTCACGCCGTGTTACATAAAACTGTTCGTCCTCCATCATATTGTCGATTTCTTTGGGTATTCCGCCTGCGAGCTTAACAAGCATTTCCTTGTTCTGCGCCTCGGGATAGTGCTCGTCAAGGTAGTTTCTTATAACGCCGTCCTTTACAGGTGGGAAGAATACTACCGTTGCACGGGAGAGGACTGTTTGAAGCATTAAATTTCGGTTTGTCGTGATGATTATAAATACCGCATATGAGGGCGGTTCTTCAAGTGTTTTTAAAAGGGCGTTTTGCGCCTCGGCGGTCAATAGGTCGCCTTCACGGATAATATATACCTTTCTTAGCCCGTGGAACGGCTTTATAATAACATCTGCCGTTAAATCCCTTATCGGGTCAACGCCGATTGATTTTCTGTCCGAGGGCTTTTCAACCATAATTATATCGGGATTTGTCCCAACGCTTGATTCGTGGCAAACATGGCAGGTGTTACAAGGTGCGGTGTCGGTGTTTTCACAGGTGAGCGCCATTGCAAACAGCTTTGCCGCATCAAGCAAATTAAGCCCTGCATCACCCTCAAAAATATAGGTCTGCGATGCAAGGTTTGAGCGTACCGATTTAATAAGCGAATTTAAAATATCCTCATGAAAAATAGTGTATCCGTACATTGGTATCTCCGTAAATTATCAATTTAACTGCCTATATTATACAGCGTTTTTAAATTTATTTCAATAGCCTAAAATGAAAACCCCCATTATACCCAAATCAGGTATTTGAGTTTTGATTTGCAAGATTAACTATGTCTTTCTTCTTTTTAACGGCATAGTTAAGTGTCCGTGAGGCACCGCCCCAGCTGTGTTTTACATATGCAATAATCAGATTGGATTTATCAACCGTCCATTCATTTCTTTTAATTATGGCAAATTTTTTGGGAACATTCTCCAATGGCGGATAAACACTCTCATCGTATAAATTGGTATCATATTTCTTGTCTATGTACGGAGTAACAAGCGTGGATTTGATTTTTGGATATTTTGACTTCAAATTTTTAAGAACGGTGGCTGCCAATAAATCAAAATTTCCGTACCCACCGAGTAAAAACTCCGTTTCATCACGCTTTATTGCAGTTTCTATCTCTTTTTGAAGGCTTTGTTTAATATCGCTGTCATAGTATATATCGCCATGACCGCAAAATGTTACGGACATAAAAACACCTCTATCTGTCTAATATAATAGTAAATTCATTTAAATATTATACTATTGCTCAATATATTAGTCAATGGCTCAACCATAAGGACAGATTTTTATATAATGGCAAGTTATAATAACACTATATAAATCTTTGGAGGTGTTATAATGAGCAAGGATATAGAATTTAGAAACCGTGATCGTTTTATTGAATTAGGCTTAACCATTGCGGCTATACGGAAAATGAAAGGCTTATCTCAGGAAAAACTTGCGGATATGGCTCACATAAGCCGTTCACATTTAAGCTCGATTGAAGCACCTAACATCATTCGCCCGTTTTCGGTTGAGGTTTTATATAATATAGCTGATGCTTTGGATATGAAAGCAGGGGATTTGTTAAATATTAAATTTCCCGATATACCATTTAACGAGGTAAAAAGATTATGAAAGATAAATTACCGCGCTATACAATGAGAATAGACAGGGTATTACTTGACAAACTGCAATATATTGCAAAATACGAGGGCAGGACATCAAATAAACAGCTTGAACAGCTTGTAAAGAAGTGTGTTTGTGAATTTGAAAATCAGAATGGGGAAATTACGCAGGATTTAATAGAAGAAATGTATGGAAATAAGTAATTTAAGGGTGTAAATACAAAAATAGCAGTAACCGCATTATGGTTACTGTTTTTTTGTACAAAAAAATACGAAAAAATCAAATTTTCCGTATTGACAAAGGGTGGTTTTTGTGATAGTATGATACTCGGTATCTTTTACGCAAATTTACCAATTTATCCAATTTTTTAACGGGGATTTTCCCCTGACACAAGATATAATAGCACAAATGCTTAAAAAATACAATACCTTGTGGATAATGTCTTTAATTTGTAAACAAACTGCGGTTATTTTACCTATGAAAAAACAAGGTTTTTTCATATATTAAAGGCGATTGGGCATTGGCGGTTTGCAAAAAGAAGAAACAGACAACTTTTTTATGATGAGGTGATTAAAAACTATGATGCATGAGGTAGAAGCAGGTAAGAATACTCGTCTTAGCTACTCCAAAATCAAGGAAGCTTTAGAGATGCCTAATCTTATCGAGGTTCAGAAGGACTCATACAGATGGTTCATTGAGGAAGGTTTAAAAGAGGTATTTAACGATATTTCTCCCATAACCGACCACGCAGGTAAGCTTATTCTCGAATTTTACGATTATAAGCTTGATTACAATGCCAAGTATTCTGTTGAGGAGTGTAAGGAGCGTGATGTTAAGTACGCCGCACCTTTGAGGGTTTCTGTCCGCCTTTTAAACACTGAAACGGGCGAGATTAAGGAACAGGAAATCTTTATGGGTGATTTCCCGCTTATGACCGAGCAGGGAACATTTATAATTAACGGTGCAGAGCGTGTTATCGTCAGCCAGCTGGTAAGATCCCCGGGTATGTATTACGAATTTACAAGGGATAAGACCGGTAAACCGCTCTATGCCTCAACCGTTATTCCGTACCGTGGCGCATGGCTTGAATATGAAACAGACTCAAACGATGTTTTCTCTGTAAGAATTGACCGTACAAGAAAAATCCCCGTAACAGTTTTATTAAGGGCTATGGGTCTTTCAAGCAATGCCGACATTCTTGAAATGTTCGGCGACGATGAGAGAATTAAAGCTACTCTTGAAAAGGACATCGCTACAAACAAAGACGAAGGCCTTTTAGAGATTTATAAGCGTCTGCGTCCGGGCGAGCCTTTGAATGTCGAGAATGCAGAGAGCCTTATTTCAAATATGTTCTTTGATCCTAAGCGTTACGACCTTGCAAGAGTCGGCAGATATAAATACAACAAGAAAATGGCTATCGGCGACAGAATTAAGGGCTTTACATTGGCAGAGCCTGTTGCCGACCCAAGAACAGGCGAAGTCCTTGCCGAGGCAGGCGACGAGGTTTCCCAAGAAATGGCAGACACCATCGAGCGTGCCGGCGTAAACGAGGTTTATCTCTTAATCGAGGGCAAGCGTGTTAAGGTATTCTCAAACGATATGGTTTACCTTGACGAGTATGTTGATTTCGATGTAAAGGACCTCATGGACGAGCTGCACTTAACAAAGGTTTCAAGAAAGGCGCTCATGGAAATCCTTGACGAGGCCAAGACCCGTGAAGAGGTTGAGGAGCTTATCCGCAGAAGAGTAAGCGACTTATCGCCAAAGCATATCATAATCGAGGATATGTTTGCATCAATTAACTATGTTCTTTGTCTTGCAAACGGCTCAGGCTCAGTTGACGATATCGACCATTTGGGAAACCGCCGTGTTCGTTGCGTGGGCGAGCTTTTACAAAACCAGTTCAGAATTGGTTTATCAAGAATGGAAAGAACTGTTCGTGAGAGAATGTCTACTCAGGAGCTTGAAATAATCACACCATCAACTTTAATAAATATACGACCGGTAATTGCTGCAATTAACGAGTTCTTCGGCTCGTCACAGCTTTCACAGTTCATGGACCAGCCTAACCCGCTTGCAGAATTACGACACAAGAGAAGAATTTCAGCTTTGGGACCGGGCGGTCTTTCAAGAGAGCGTGCGGGCTTTGAAGTTCGAGATGTTCACTATTCACATTACGGCAGAATGTGTCCGATAGAGACTCCCGAAGGTCCTAACATCGGTCTTATCACATCTCTTGCCACATTTGCAAAGATTAACGAATACGGATTTATCGAGGCACCGTACCGTAAGGTTATAAACGAAAAAGGCAAAATGAAGGTTACAGACGAGATCGTTTACATGACCGCCGATACCGAGGACAGCTTTGTTATTGCCCAGGCTAACGAGCCACTCGATAAAAACGGACACTTTATCGACAAAAAGATTTCAGCAAGATACCGTGACGAGATCTTAGAGGTCCGCCCCGAAAAGGTAGACTTCATGGATGTATCTCCGCGCCAGCTTGTATCGGTTGTAACCGCTTGTATCCCGTTCCTTGAAAACGACGACGCTAACCGTGCATTGATGGGATCAAACATGCAGTGTCAGGCGGTACCGCTTTTGACAACCGACTCACCTATTGTAGGTACGGGTATGGAGCACAAGGTCGCAAAAGACTCAGGCTCTGCTGTATGCGCAAAGGAGGACGGTGTAGTTGAAAAGGTTGATTCAGACCACATCGTTATAAAGGGTAAGAGCGGTGTAACACATGAGCATAAGCTTATTAAGTTCACCCGTTCAAACCAGAGCACAAGCATTAACCAGCGTCCTATCGTTGATGTGGGCGAGAAGGTTAAGGCAGGCGACATCATTGCAGACGGCCCCGCAATGGATAACGGCGAGCTGGCACTCGGTAAGAATATCCTTATCGGATTTATGACCTGGGAGGGTTATAACTATGAGGACGCTGTTCTTATAAGTGAAGAATTGGTTATGAACGATGTGTTTACATCTGTTCATATGGAGGAATACGAGTGCGAGGCGCGTGATACAAAGCTCGGACCTGAAGAGATAACAAGGGATATTCCGAATGTCTCCGAGGATGCCTTAAAAGACCTTGACGATAACGGTATTATCCGTATCGGCGCCGAGGTAGTTGCAGGCGATATCCTTGTCGGTAAGGTAACGCCAAAGGGCGAAACAGAGCTTACCGCTGAGGAAAGACTGCTCCGTGCAATATTCGGCGAGAAGGCAAGAGAGGTAAGAGATACATCGTTGAGAGTACCTCACGGCGAGCGTGGTATCATTATTGATGTTAAGATATTTACCCGTGAAAACGGCGACGAATTACCTGCAGGCGTAAACCAGGTTGTACGCTGCTATATCTGCCAGAAGAGAAAAATCTCCGTCGGCGATAAGATGGCAGGCCGTCACGGTAACAAGGGTGTCGTATCGAGAGTATTACCGCGCGAGGATATGCCGTTCTTAGAGGACGGTACACCGCTCCAGATTGTGTTAAACCCGTTGGGCGTACCTTCACGAATGAATATCGGTCAGGTGCTTGAAATGCATCTGGGCTATGCGTACAGAACTCTGTCATTAAAGACAAGGGAGGAGCTTGAAAATATCATAATTGATAAGGAATTTAAAAAGCAATTCTTATCAGCCTACGACCATAAGCGCCCCGACAGATTTGTAAAGCTTGCAACACCTGTATTTGACGGCGCGCAGGACGAGGATATAAAGCAGGCATTTAAAGAAGCCGGCTTAAAGGATACCTTTAAGTCCACCGTATACGACGGACGAACAGGCGAGAAGTTTGATAACGATGTTACCGTAGGTATCATGTATTATCTGAAGCTCCACCACCTTGTTGACGATAAGATCCATGCCCGTTCAACAGGTCCGTACTCACTTGTAACCCAGCAGCCTTTGGGCGGTAAAGCTCAGTTCGGCGGCCAGAGATTCGGTGAGATGGAGGTTTGGGCGTTGGAGGCTTACGGCGCGGCATACACTCTCCAGGAGATTTTGACCGTTAAGTCGGACGATATTGTGGGCCGTGTTAAGACATATGAAGCTATTGTAAAGGGCGAGAATATTCCAAAATCGGGTATCCCCGAATCGTTTAAGGTACTCATTAAGGAATTACAGTCACTTGCTCTTGATATGAAGATTTTGGATCATAATATGCAGGAAATCGACCTTGACGCATCATTTGATGATGATGACGATTTCGTTGTTACAGACGATATCCGTGCTACCATGGAGGAGGGCGACGGAGTTGAGAACTCTTTGAGCGAGGACAACATCGCAGACGCCGACATGGTGCTTGACAGTGATGATGAGCTTGACGACGAAGCGGATGATGCAGTGGATTTTGACAGTGATGACGATTTTGAAGAAGCTGTAGTCAGAGAGGAAGATTTCGACGACGATTACGACGACTTTGAATAATCACATACTATGATTTGAATTTGGAGGTTTTTAAATGTTAGAATTTAATAGCTTTGAAGCGATAAAAATCGGCCTTGCGTCACCCGAAACCATCAAAGAATGGTCATACGGCGAGGTTACAAAGCCGGAAACTATAAACTACCGCACCTTAAAGCCTGAAAAGGACGGACTTTTCTGTGAAAAGATTTTCGGACCTACAAAGGACTGGGAATGTCATTGCGGTAAGTATAAAAAGATAAGATTTAAGGGCAAGGTCTGCGAGCGCTGCGGTGTTGAGATAACCAAGTCCAAGGTAAGACGAGAGAGAATGGGACATATTTCACTTGCAACTCCTGTTTCTCATATCTGGTACTTCAAGGGTGTTCCCTCATCAATGGGACTTATCCTTGATTTATCACCCCGTCAGCTTGAGAGGGTTTTATACTTTGCATCATACATCGTAACCGATGCAGGCAATACCCAGCTTGAACAAAACCAGATTTTATCAGAGGCAGAATACCGTGACGCCCTTGATAAGTACGGTGATAAGTTCAAGGCAGGCATGGGCGCAGAGTCCATTAAGGAGCTTCTTGAAAAGATTAACCTTGAAGCCCTTTCAGAGGAGTTAAAGGCAGAGCTTGAGGCTTCAACCGGTCAGAAGAAAGCAAGATTGGTTAAGCGTCTTGAGATTGTTGAGGCGTTCAGATTATCGGGTAACCGTCCTGAATGGATGATTTTAACCGAGGTTCCCGTTATTCCGCCCGAGCTTCGTCCTATGGTACAGCTTGACGGTGGCAGATTTGCAACATCTGACTTAAACGACCTGTACCGCAGAGTTATAAACAGAAACAACAGATTAAAGAGATTGTTAGAGCTTGGCGCTCCCGACATCATCATAAGAAACGAAAAGAGAATGCTCCAGGAGGCTGTTGATGCGCTTATCAATAACGGCCGTCGCGGAAGAACCGTAACAGGCCCCGGAAACCGTGCCTTAAAGTCACTTTCGGATATGTTAAAGGGTAAGCAGGGCCGTTTTCGTCAGAACTTGCTCGGTAAGCGAGTTGACTATTCGGGCCGTTCAGTTATCGTTGTAGGTCCCGAGCTTAAGATTTACCAGTGCGGTGTGCCAAGAGAAATGGCAATCGAGCTGTTTAAGCCTTTCGTTATGAAGGAGCTGGTTGCCCGTGGTCTTGCGCATAACATAAAGAGCGCAAAGAGAATGGTAGAGCGTACAAAGCCGGAGGTTTGGGATGTGCTTGAAGATGTAATCCGTGAACACCCCGTGCTTTTAAACCGTGCTCCTACACTTCACCGTTTGGGTATTCAGGCATTCGAGCCGAGATTGGTTGAGGGACACGCCTTAAAGCTTCATCCGCTTGTATGTACGGCGTATAATGCGGACTTTGACGGTGACCAGATGGCTATCCATGTGCCGTTATCACCCGAGGCGCAGGCAGAGGCAAGATTTTTGATGCTTTCTGCAAATAACCTCTTAAAGCCGCAGGACGGTAACCCTGTAACAGTTCCTACACAGGATATGATTTTGGGTTCATACTATCTCACGGTTGCAAAAGAGCATTATGACAGAATAATCGATGCAGTTTTGGCTGATGAAACGAAATATAACTATCTTGTAAACAGACTTGAAAATATCGAGCAGGAGGAGAGCTTCGAGTTTATAGACGACAGTGAGCCGATAAAGAGCTTTACCGATCTTGCGCAGGCAATGAACTTCTTAAAAGAGAACGAGGATGTTGCCTTAAACGAAACAAATATCAGAATTAACCCGATAACCCTCGTGTTCAAGAACAGAACACTGCAAATCTCTGCAAATAAGCTTATGGCAGAGGCAAAGGCACTTGTTACAAAGACATATTCATCTCCCGAGGAGGCAGTTTTGGCTTATGATAACCATGAGGCAACCCTCCATGAGAAGATTAAGGTTCTTGTAACAAAGACCGTTCATGGCGAGGTTAAGTCAAAGATAATCGAGACAACTGTCGGAAGAATAATCTTCAACAACAATATCCCTCAGGATATCGGCTTTGTTGACAGAACAGACCCCGAAAAGGAGCTTGATTACGAGATTGACCAGATAGTCGGCAAGAAGGAATTAGGTAAGATAATTGACCGTTGTATCAGAGAACACGGCACATCCGAGACTGCCGAGATCCTTGACCTTATCAAGGCTACAGGTTATAAGTATTCAACAATCGGTGCATTGACCGTATCAGTGTCGGATATCATCGTTCCCGAGGCTAAGAAGGAGATCCTTGCAGACGCCGAAAAGGAAGTTGAAAGCATCACAAGCATGTATAACATGGGTCTTTTGACAAACGAGGAAAGATATAAGCAGGTAATCGAGATTTGGAAGAAGGCATCTGAAAAGGTAACAGACGCCATGATGGAGCATTTCGGTGAATTTAACCCGATCAACATGATGGCTGTGTCAGGTGCGAGAGGTTCCGTAAACCAGATCCGTCAGCTTGCCGCAATGCGTGGACTTATGGCGGACACACAGGGTAGAACAGTCGAAATTCCTATCCGTGCAAACTTCCGTGAAGGTCTTAATGTACTTGAGTATTTCGTATCATCTCACGGCGCAAGAAAGGGTCTTACAGATACAGCTTTAAGAACAGCCGACTCAGGTTATCTGACCCGTCGTCTGGTTGATGTATCGCAGGATGTTATCGTTCGTGAGCTTGACTGCGGAACAGACGATTATGAAGAGGTTGTTGAGATTACAGACGGTAAGGAATCAATCGAGCCGTTGTATGACAGAATTGTCGGCAGAACTGCAAGAGAGGATATTGTAAATCCTGTTACAGGTAAGCTTATCGTCAAGGGCGGAGAGCTTATAAGCGACAAGCAGGGCGATGAGATTGTCAAGTGCGGTATAGAAAAGGTAAAAATCCGTTCAGTGCTTACATGCCACTCAAGAGTTGGTGTTTGCGCTAAGTGTTACGGTGTCAGCCTTGCAACAGGCGACCTTGTAAATGTCGGCGAGACAGTAGGTATTATTGCGGCGCAGTCAATCGGTGAGCCGGGTACTCAGCTTACAATGCGTACCTTCCACGCCGGCGGTGTTGCTGCAGGCAGCGATATTACACAGGGTCTTCCTCGTATCGAAGAGCTTTTCGAGGCGAGAAAACCAAAGGGTGTTGCTATAATCTCAGAAATTGCAGGTACTGTAACCGTATCTGAATCTGCAAGAAAGAGAGAGGTAACTATCCAGAATGATGATTTGGGCGAGGCAAAGACCTATACCATTCCTTACGGCGCATCAATCAAAGTCCATGACGGCGATTATGTGGAAAAGGGTGGCGAGCTCACAGTCGGATCTGTTAACCCTAACGATATCCTTGCTATTAACGGCGCGCATGCCGTTCAGGTATATATCACCCGTGAGGTACAGAGAACTTACCGTATGCAGGGTGTTGATATCAATGATAAGCATGTGGAGGTTATTACCCGTCAGATGCTCAGAAAAGTAAGAGTCGAGGACGCCGGCGATACCGACCTTCTTATCGGCGGACTTGTTGATAAGTTCGAGCTTGAAGATGCAAACGAGCGTGTAAAGAAGAACGGCGGTACTAACTTTGCTACCGGCTCACCTGTTCTTTTGGGTATTACCAAGGCATCCCTTGCTACCGATTCGTTCTTATCCGCCGCATCGTTCCAGGAGACCACCAAGGTCCTCACCGATGCCGCTATCAAGGGTAAGATCGACCCATTACACGGTATCAAGGAAAATGTTATCATCGGTAAGCTCATCCCTGCCGGTACCGGTATGAGTATGTATAAAGACATAAACATCACGATAGATAATAAGGAAGTCCCCAACAGTGAAATTAAGTAGGACTGGCGCTTTTTGCGCAGACCACTTTGTTACGAACAAAAAACACCTTCGATGTACTTTTGTACTATCGAAGGTGTTTTTTATCCGTTCTGCATCAAAAATCGTTCGCTCCTACGCATTTCGGAGTTTTTAGCGCAGACCGCTAAAGCTACAAAAAAAGAGCAGACTCAATGTATCAACATACTATTGAGCCTGCTCTTTTTCCGTTCTGCATCTAAAATCATCCAGTCCTACGCTGTAGTGGGGGCGGTGGCGCAGAACGCTTTGTAGGGCAGGGGCTTGCTCCTGCCGTTTTTATAGAACAAAATAATGCTCTTTTTCCGTTCTGCATCCAAAATAAATCAATCTTGGCGCTTTTTGCGCAGACCACTTTGTCGTGGGGATTATAAATTTTGGTTTATGTGTGTAAATGGGTATCACAAATTGTAGGGGAGGGTTTCCATGCCCTCCCGTTCCCAGTATGCATTATCGGGGATACGGGCAGGCACGGAGACCTGCCCCTACGACCATACCAATTTACGATTTTTTAATTGGTATGCTAAATCAAAATTTACCCCCAACCGCCATATTATAGAAAAATCGGAGATTTTTCCACCATAATTATTCATTATTCATTTAATCAAAATTACACCGCTAAACCAAAATTTACCGTCAACCACCGTAATCATTCTTTATTCATTTAATCAAATTTATCCTGCAAATTATTGACAGTACAAAAATATTATGATAAAATTCAAATATTATATTGGAGATGTGTTGACAAAATGGCGAAGCGTATAATAACATCAATCAATAGCATTTTTGCGCCATTTTATAAATCGGTTTATCCTTGTGATATGTGCTTTTTATGTTTAAAAATAAAAAATAAATTTTAAGAAAGGAGTTTTCTACGAATGAAGACAAAAATTTTATCCGTCATTGCGGCTTTATCTATTGCAATGACATCATTTGTATCGCTTGCGGTAACTGCAAATGCGGCAGGTGACATAACAGCCACATTTAACAATGGTGTTCTTACAGTCAGCGGTACGGGAGATATGCCTGACTACAGCCAGGTGTTTTCACCATGGGACAATTACAAAAGTTCTATAACAAGCGTTGTTATAGAATCAGGCATAACAAATATTGGCCCGGTTGCTTTTAATGGCTGTACAACTGTCAGCAGTGTTACAATTCCAAACACTGTAAAGCTCATTGACAGATGGGCATTGTCTCAGTGTTCATTTACAAGCATAGACATTCCGAGCAGCGTAACAAGCATTGGTTACGGTGCATTTCAGGGCTGTAAGTCACTTACAAGCGTTACAATCCCTGAGGGTGTAACAACCTTGGGCGATTATGCGTTTTATGGTTGCTCCGGCCTTACAAGTGTTACAATACCACATACTATACAAACGATTGGCGACGATGCGTTTGAAAGCTGTAGCAGCCTTGAAAGCATATACTATTGCGGAACAGAGGCAGAGTGGAATGCTAATGTAAGTCAAGGTAGCTTCTGGAAACCTTACAAAGCTCAAGTTATTTTCATCGGTGCACCACAGACACCCGCTAACAACTGCGGAGACAATGTAACATGGACACTTGAAAACGGCACTCTTACCATTAGCGGTACGGGAGCTATGGCTGATTATGACAATGGTAACGATGCGCCCTGGAATAACGATTCAGCGGATATAACAAGTGTTGTTATAGAAAACGGTGTAACAAGCATTGGCAAATATGCGTTTTATGGTTGCGCCGCTCTTACAAGCATTACAATACCCACGGGTGTAACAAGCATTGGCGAATATGCGTTGTCTACTTGCTCAAACCTTACAAGCATAGACATACCAAACAGCGTAACAAGCATTGGTGGTTATGCGTTTTATAGCTGCTCCGGCCTTACCAGTATTGAAATCCCAAGCAGCGTAACAAGCATTGGCGAGGGTGCGTTTTCCAGTTGCGCCGGTCTTACAAGCATTACAATTCCGAACAGTGTAACGACTATAGGCAACAGAGTGTTTTCGGGGTGCAACAGACTTACAAGCATTGAAATTCCCCAAAGTGTAACAACTATTGGCAATGAGGCATTTAGTGCCTGCCCAAGCCTTACGAGCATTACAATACCGAAAAGTGTAACAATCATTGGCACTTATGCGTTTGATATCTGCAGAAACCTTACAAGTATATACTATAACGGAACAGCACAACAATGGGCTGATGTAGCCACAGGCAGGGATTGGAAACCGAATAATGCTAAAGTATATGTACAGGGTACAAACCAGATAAGTAAAGATAACCTTAAAGCATATACATATTCATTCTTTGATGTAGGTGCAACGGCATTCCTTGCAAGCTTTACAGCAGATGATGCACATAAATTAGGTGATGTTACATGGTATATAACAAGTAACGGTGAGACAAGAAAGACAGCTCCGCTTTCATACGGAGATTTAGATGTTACATCAGAGCCTACAGAGGTTGTATATGTAGTTACTGACTTAAAGGACGGAGATGCTACGGCAAAAGCTACATATGAACAAGCAGGATATGTAGAGTACAAATAACAGGAGGTAAGAATAAATGAAAGAAATATATGAAAATCCGACTATGGATATTATAGAGTTTGGAAATGAGGATATTTTAACTACCTCCACTGTTTCAGACTTTGACCAGGTTTCACAGGATCTTGCAACGGCAGGCAAGGCAAATGTATTGCACGGCTCATGGGTAAGCTTACAGGTTGTTGAATAATTCAAGATATGATAGACGGAGTATGCAAGGCATACTCCGTTTTTTGGGGTTAGTTAATGAATAATGAATAATGAATTATGAATAATGAATA
>JAFSXU010000007.1 GCA_017443895.1 Clostridia bacterium | reverse complement strand
GCTGCCGGCGGTTCGCACCTTGCAATTTGTATGGGCGGCCCCGAAACGTGGACGGAGCTTGTTCCGCTGCTTAAAGATGACGAATTTAAGGATATGCTTATCCAATACGGCAAATTCTACTTCCTCTCGCCCGAGGAAAAGCACAAGGCATCCGGCGGACTGATACCGGGCGACGGCTTTGAGTATCCGTATATGGCGGCAGCGCTTTGCTCCTATGCGGCAAGAGAAACGGACGACAAAGACCTTGCCTATAAGGTATGGCAGGTGCTTGTTCACTCGCTTGCCGGCAAGGACAAGAAGGACAATTTTGACACCTCGGTAGTTGAGAACTACTTTAACGCTAAGGAGCTAAAGGAAATGTTCTGGATTTCCACCAACTTTGTGGCGCAGTGGTGCTTAAATACCATCGTTTCGCTTGAACTTACAAAGGATTATATTCCCGAAACAATTGAAGAGATAGAGTGGGCGGACTGGGTAAAGTAATCCGGGAAAATAATGAGATACAAATATATTCTTTGACCTTGACGGAACGCTGACAGATCCGCAGGAGAGCATAACAAATTGCGTAAAATATGCGCTTGAATATTTCGGAATATATGAAACGGATTATTCAAAGCTGTTGCGGTTTATCGGACCGCCGCTTGTGTGGTCGTTTTCTGAATACTATTGATTTAATAAAAAGAAATCATGAAGAAATTCAGGGGACGGCTAACCTGAAGCGGCGGGCTCGTCTATGCTTGCGGTTCTGTCGCTTGGTATATCGGATAAATTCATATTCCCATTACGTAGTCCATGGCAGCCTGATATTTGGCAAATACAAATCACTTACGTCTTGTAAATCGTAGTTGATGTTGTTATCTTCTAACTCCCTTAAAAATGCGTTAACAAAAATGGGACTGGAAAATGGCTGGATTATATCAAGTATGAAACGACCGTTGACGGCAGAAATCTCAATCAAAATAGCGTTGTATGCCGGTGGAGCGGTCCACAAATGGAAATCTCTTATATATTTTTCAGCGTCCCCGTAATTTGCTTTTCCCACGTAACTTACCGATGCGGTGATAATGCGGCTCGTCATATTGCCGACCTGCTCCGCAAGACTAATTCTCTCTTGCTCCGTTTCCATTGAAAGGAGCATCTGATAAATCCCTTTCTGACTGTGCACACCTGCAAGAACCGCTTCTTCCTGTGCCTGATCAGAAACCATATTGCGATACGCTTTTGCCTGCTCGCTAAGCGGCCATGTATGCATCTCTTTTTTAAATTCAAGATAAGCTCCGCCGACTAAACTCTGATGTGCAAGAGGCGCATGAAGCGCTTTTCGCTGATTGACACATAGAATTACACGCACAGGATCTGCGGCATCCGGATACAATTTTACGATAGCTCTGCTAAGGAACAGTGACACCATAGTTCCCGGACTGCCGCCGTTATTTTTGTTGAATTGTATAAATTCAGACTCGGATAAGGCTACGCTGAATACTGTATTCACATTGTCGTCCCGCAATTTCGCATTTTCCAAAGGATCGAATGGCTTTGGCATATCTAAACGCTTGGGAGCGGGGAGATTTTCTGAGTTGTAAACGGGATCAACCCATTCTTCGGCAGAAATTTTATCACCATTCAATTTTATCCCATCTTTTGCCAATTCAACATTATACCGTAAAGAACAGTAATAATACAATAGCGTACGTACAATCTCGTATGCGCCTGCACCGTCTGTCAATCCGTGAAATATATCAAGAATGATCACATTGTTATACCGGCAAAAAGCGATCATATGAAAATTTGACTCTTCCGAGTTCAGCTCAACGCCTTGTATAGAATTGCTGATTACTATCGGTCTGTGATTTTCCGCAAAAATATATTGACCTTCTTTTTTCTGTAATTCAACGCAAAAATAAGGGTATCGTTTCATTGTTGTGTCAACTGCATTTCGCAGCGCGTTTTGCTCTATCAAATCACGCATACGTATCCTGATTCGCATTGTGTTTGGATTTTTCTTACTTGTTGCATATAAAGGACGAAGTTCGGTAAATATCTTCTGTTCCATATATTCCCTCCAACAATTATGATTTATATATTATACTACACCTTAAATGCATTTTGCAATACGTATGTTACACAATCATTTATAAATAACGCAGTTTATTTACGACACATATTCTTGACAGTTAGTGGAGTTTTATAGATTGCTTCGGGGTACTGATATGATTCCACATAAATTCCACATAACTCCAATAATCCTTCCCAAAACATATTGTATAATAAAGCCGTAGAAACAAGAAAATTGTTTCTAAAAAGAGAGGAGATGTTTTACAATGAAAACAAAAATGATTATGGGAATGGCCATAGCTGCAGTTATGACGGTGACAAGTGTAGGAGTGTTTGCGGCTGAAACTGACAAAAGCAATGCTATGGACAACACGAACGGCAGCCGTTATGAGAGCGCTGTGAAAAGAGGCGGCAAAAGAGGTCTCAAATCAGATAAGAGTAAAAAACTTGATGAAAAACTTGCAGCCGGTGAAATAACACAGGAGGAATACGACGCAATAAAAGCGAAGAAGGAAAAGAAGGGCGCAAGGCTTGACGAGAAACTTGCAGCCGGTGAGATTACTCAAGAGGAATATGACGCGATAAAGTCAGAGAAAAATGAGAAACACAAGAAAATGCCGGC
>JAFSXU010000037.1 GCA_017443895.1 Clostridia bacterium | reverse complement strand
TTCCGCAGCCGATACGGCGGTCATAACGTCCGGCGGCTACCAGCGGTTCTTTGAAAGGGACGGCACAGTGTACCACCACATCATAGACCCCAAAACAGGCACAAGCGCACACAGCGGCTTAAAGTCGGTCACAATCATAACTCCCGACTCCACCCGCGCCGACGGTCTTTCCACCGCTGTGTATGTTATGGGTCTCGAAAAAGCCGCCGAGCTTTGGTGCGGCGGTAAAGATTTCGATATGGTGCTTATGACCGATGATGATAAGGTGTACGTCACCGATGGGATTGCAAAGGATTTTAAAAGCGATTTTGAAGTGAAGGTTATAGACTAAAAAACGGTTCCGCAAGGAACCGTTTTAAATTTATTCTGAAATGCTGACTGTTCTTGTTTCACCGTCCCACGTTACATTGGCGTCAAACGCTTCTGATACTGCGCGAACAGGAACAAGCGTATATCCGTTATATAAAATAGAAGGTGTATCTAACGTAATCTCTGTGGCTTTTCCATTTTCGCTAATGCTCATATATGTAGAGTCAATTTCCAATACAATGCTCTTATTACCCTTGTCCGCCGTAGCACCATCACCGTGATGTCTGTTAGCGGGTACCCATGTAACTGTAGCTCCTAATGCTTCAAATATTGCTCTCATAGGAACAAGCACTCTATCATTTACGATGACAGGTTCTTGCTCAAAGCTTAATTGTGCACCATTTACAAGCACCTTTATAGGATCTTCTGCAACGGTTTTATATTGAAAGCCGCCATTTGTCATCTGATAGCTCCTCACCCCACCGTCACGACCGTTTTCATACGGATGCCAATAAAGCCATATGCAACTGTCACCAAGGTCAAGAGTTATTGTTCCGTTTACAACGAAATCACCACCGTCCCAAACCTCATAGTAACTTCCGTTTACTTTTGTTCCGCTGATTGTGGCATTATATACATTTACAGCAAACTGACCGTATTGAAAATCGAAATCCATACTATTTCCGGTTACTGAATATATTTCGAGTTTAATGGGGTTGCCCGAATCGGTATTTGTCCACGTTCCCACATAGCAGGGATAATATATCTCGTCCGCCGATGCAGGAATAACCATAGCGCTTAGTGTTAATACACAGACTAAAATAATTGATACTAGCTTTTTCATAATAATTACTCTCCTTCTAATTGTAATAATGATTGTCCGCATTCAAGACAAAATTTCTGTCCCTCCTTATATTCCGTACCGCAGTTAGGGCAATTATGTTCGACAAATGTTGACGCACCACATTCCGGGCAGAACTTTATACCGTCAGCAATATCCGCTCCGCAGTTAGGGCATTGCTTCATCAGCTTTGAACCGCAGTTACTGCAAAATTTTTGCCCTTTGGGATTTGATGTTTTACAATTCGGACATACAACCTCACTGTCGGAAATCATTTTTCCTCCCGACAGTCCGACAGAAGCGCTTTGTCCTCCGCTCAATATAAATTTCTCCATATAGTCAAAAATTTCACTCGGCAGCTTTTTCTGTCTGTATGCACCTATCGCAGCGGTAATAGCAAGAGGGGCAAACGCTACAAATGTGCCGACAAATCCAGCTCCGATTTTGTCAGACCATTTGCCAAATCCACAGGTAACATTTAAAATATCTCCTGCCTTAAACATCTGAACGGTGATTGCCTGGTCTGTTCCTGAAATCTTTTTC
>JAFSXU010000036.1 GCA_017443895.1 Clostridia bacterium | reverse complement strand
GGGTATCGAAATTTGTAGGGGAGGGTTTCCATGCCCTCCCGTTCCCAATATGCGTTGTCGGGGATGCGGACAGGCACAGAGACCTGTCCCTACGACCATACCAATTTACGATTTCGCATTGGTACGCTAAACCAAAATTTAAACTCCACAAACGCCAATGACTGTTTATTTTGGATGCAGAACGAATAAAGCGCGCCATCGGTAGTATACAGATACACCGATGGTGCGCTTTGTTTGTAGCTTTAGCGGTCTGCGCCACAATCCCCACAAACGCCAATGACTGTCTATTTTGGATGCAGAACGAATGAAACCCACCCTCGATAGTATGTGTATACATCGAGGGTGGGTTTCGTTTGTAGCTTTAGCGATCTGCGCCAAAAGAGACAGTCATTGTCCCAAAAGAGGCGGTTATTGTTCCAATATATGTTCGGCGCCCGCGTATACAAATCCGTGTCCACCGTCGAGAGTAATGGTGGTACCGCTCTTTAAAATCTTGGTGGCATTGGCGGCATAGGTAATAACGGGAATGTCTAAAGCCATGGCTAAGATAACGGCATTGGAGGAGTCGCCGGTTTCCTCAGAGATTATACCCGACGCTTTTTTGAGGAACGGAATCATATCCATGGTTACCTCTTTTGTTACAACAATATCGCCGTCGGCAAAGTTTGCCTTTAAAGTCTTTAAATCGTTTGCAATGCATACATTGGCGGTCTTATGAAGCTCGGTTAAGCCTTTACCTTTAACTAAGATATTTCCGACAAGATGCACCTTCATAATGTTTGTAGTACCGCTTATACCCATGGGCGCACCGCCTGTAATAACGACAAGATCGCCGTTTTTAACAAGCCCTGTTGTCTGCGCACATTCAACGGCATGGTCAAAAAGCTCATCGGTATTGTCCCTTGTCTCGCTCATTATCGGCACAACGCCCCAGGACAGGTTTAGCTGACGGCGTGCCTTTTGGTTAAGCGTAGGCGCGATAATCGGGCATTGAGGTCTGAATCGCGAGAGCTGTTTTGCTGTTCCGCCGCCGTATGTAAGCGCAATAACCGCCGCCGCGCCCAAATCATGTGCAGTTGTACAGGTCGCATGGGAAATGGCGTTTGTAACATCCATACGCGAATCAAAATCCATATTCTCCAAGCGCTTTATGTAGTCTATATCCATTTCGGTACGCTCGGCAATGGTTGCCATGGTGCGAACCGTTTCAACCGGGTATTTTCCGACAGCCGTCTCACCTGAGAGCATAATCGCAGATGTTCCGTCATAAATTGCGTTTGCAACATCGGTTACCTCGGCACGGGTAGGTCTTGGGTTTACGGTCATGGAATCAAGCATTTGCGTTGCGGTTATTACAACCTTGCCTGCACGGTAGGTCTTTTTAATAAGCTTTTTCTGAATAACGGGCAAATCCTGCATATCAATCTCGACACCCATATCGCCACGGGCAACCATGATACCCGAACACGAATGGATAATGGAATCGATATTGTCAACACCCTCTTTGTTCTCAATCTTTGCAATGATTGAAATACCGTTGCCGCCGTGCTTTTCCAAAAGCTGTTTTATCTCCAGAACATCCTCGGCTGTTCTTACAAATGATGCGGCTATAAAGTCAACATCCTGCTCAATACCGAATAGAATATCTGATTTATCCTTTTCACTCATATACGGCATTGAAAGAGAAACATTCGGCACATTAACACCCTTCTGGTTTGAGATTGTACCGCCGTTTTTAACCTCGCAAATAATCTTGTTAGCCTTGATATTTATAACCTCAAGCTCGATAAGTCCGTCATCAATCAAAATCTTTGCCCCTGCATGAATGTCCTTGGGGAGGTCGGGATATGTAATGGATACCTTCGTTTCATCGCCCTCGACATCATCGGTGCAAAGCGTAAAGGTCTGCCCCTCTTTTAAGGTAACCTTTCCGTCCCTGAATTTTTTAATTCGGATTTCGGGACCCTTTGTATCAAGCAAAATCGCAACAGGCAAATCAAGCTCTTCACGGAGCTTTTTAATTTTGTCCATCTTTATTTTTGCCTCTTCATGAGTGCCGTGTGAAAAGTTAATCCGCGCAACATCCATACCTGCTTTCATAAGCTCGCGTAAAACCTGTTCGTCCTCCGTTGCAGGACCCATTGTACACACAATCTTTGTTTTTCTCATATACCTCTCTCCCTCCTGCTTTTTATGCACCGTATGGCGCAATTGATAAAAATTTTATATTTTTAATTCATGCCGTAAGGCAATTCATTATCCTTACATTTCATTTTATCACAATTTTTTTACATTTACAATATTTATACACAAAAAAATGAGTGATGAAACACTCATTTTTGTATATATTTTTGAATATTCTTTTATACGGAGAGCTTCTTTGCAAGCTCGATAAGCTGATGCGGAAGGGTTTTCTTCATTGCAAGGCCCTCTGCTATGTCAACATCGGTTATCTGATGACCTCTCATACAAACAATTCTGTTCTGCTTGCCCTGGAGTAATAATTCAACCGCAAGTCCGCCCATTTCTGATGCGACAACTCTGTCACGGACTGTAGGCGATCCGCCACGCTGTACATGACCCAAGATTGTGGCACGGGACTCGATACCCGTCTTTTCCTCAATCTCCTTTGCCATGTCTATAACTCCGCCGATACCCTCTGCAACGACAACGATAGAGTTTTTCTTGCCCCTTGATTTACTCTCAAGAATAGGTCTTAGAACATCCTCGTCAAAGCTCCATTTGCTCTCGGGTATTAAAATTACATCCGCACCGCACGCAATTCCTGCCTGGATTGCAATATAGCCTGCGGCTCTGCCCATAACCTCAATCACGGAGCAACGCTCATGGCTGGCAGCAGTATCACGGATTTTATCCACTGCGTCCTTAACTGTATTTAAGCATGTGTCATAGCCTACGGTGTATTCACTGCAGTCAATATCGTTATCAATCGTACCCGGGAGCGCAATAGTCGGCAAGCCATGCTCACACAGTGCCTTTGCACCCATAAACGAACCGTCTCCACCGATTACAACAAGACCGTCAATTCCGAATACCTTTGCAATCTCGACCGCTTTTTTCTGGTACTCCTCCTGCTTGAACTCAAGGCATCTTGCAGTCTGCAAAATTGTACCGCCCTGCTGAAGCGTGTTTGAAACGCTTCTTGAGTTCATCTCCTCCATTTCGCCGTGCAACAAGCCGTTATAGCCACGCTTTATACCCATAACCTTTACGCCATGATATGCGCTGACTCTTACAACAGCTCTTATTGCCGCATTCATACCCGGTGCATCACCGCCGGAGGTGAGTACACCTATAGTTCTTATGCCTCTGTCCATTAGCACAACCTCCAAATTATATTAGAATAAATCCCTGTCCACCATAAGGTTTTGCGCCTCTTCAAGCTCGGATTGCGGAACAAGTACCTTGTAGCAGGTACTGCCAATTCCCTCTTTTGCGTCGATGCGCTTGACCCTTGAAATAATTTCCGCCTCATGTAACAGCTCAACAAGCCTTGTAACCTTTTGGTCACTCTGCGAAAAATAGACCTCTGTCCACATTTTTAATTCTCTCCTACCTGGGATATGACTTCTCCCAACTTTGTCAAAATCTGTGCTTTTCCGTTTATCTTTATTGCAGATGTAATCTCGGTAAACTGCGCAATATATACCTCGCCTGCATCAAGCTTTTCGGTATGATGGAATTTTGTGTCCTTGCCACGGGTAAGTCCGATAATGTTTACTCCGTCTTCAAGTGCCTTAATAACAACATAATCACTGAATGCATACTCTTCCATTATTACAGTCCCTCCTGCCTATTACGATAACAGTCTCCCGTTTATGCTTTTGCACAAACTATATCCTGTATATAATACAACTTTTTAATTTAAAATTCAATATCAAAATATACATAATTTCATTAAAGCAATATTACAAGAATTTGTTTATTTTTCACCTTATACGCACATTTTCATCACCAAATACGGTTTTTAGGTCGTCTACGGCGCTCTTGCTGTAGTTAAACCACATTTCCTTTGGCGCTTTTACAAGCTTCTTTGTGTCCTCGAAAAACAGCCGTACCTCCATATCGCCGTGATACGGCATAAGCTCGTCACGGACACTTTGTAAAACCTCGCCCGACCTTGTTGGGAGCTTGATATATAAAACGGGCGGTTTTTTAAAGCTCGCCTTTGCCGACTCGACCGTCTGGAAGGTTTCGGCAAGGAGCTTTGGCTCTTCGTCCTCACGGAAAGATACCCTGCCCGATATTACAAGTATTTCATCCTCTGTAAGCATCGGCGAATACTGTGTATAGACTTTTGGGAACACTATACATTCCATTGCGCCCTTTGTATCTTCAATAGTCAAAAATGCCATTTGCGTATTGGAGCGTGTGGTTTTATTCTTCCTCGCCGCTACGGACGCTACTATGGTAATATTATCCCCGTCCTTTAATCCGCCCGATACAACATGGAAATTGCCCTCGTCATCCTTTTGAACGCTTTGGCTTACTACCCCAATATCGTAGCTTGTTATGCTCTTTGCAAACTCGGTATATTCCTCCATGGGATGTCCCGAAAAATACATACCCGTTGCTTGCTTTTCAAGCCTTAACAGCGTCTTTTTGTCAAGCTCGGGAATGTCGGGAAACTCCATTTCCGTGCTTTCCTCCTCATCCATTACATCAAAGAGGTTTAGCTGTCCTTTTATGTTGTCACGCTTATTCCGTGCAGTGCCCTCTAAGGCGCTTTCATAAACCGCCAACAGCTTTGACCTCTCAACGCCAAGCGAGTCAAACGCACCGCAGTTTATAAGCTGTTCAAGCATACGCTTATTAAGCTCTGCGCCTGCACAGCGGTCAAGGAAATCCGAAAAGCTCTTAAACTCTCCGTTTCGCTCCCTCTCTTTTACAATCTCCGATATTGCCTTTTTGCCGACATTCTTTATCGCCGACATTCCAAACCTTATTCCGTTGCCCTCAACGGTAAAGCTGTCGTCACTCTTATTGACATCGGGAGGCAGACGGTCTATTCCCATATCCATACAGTTTGAGATATAATGATGAATTTTATCCGTATCGTCAATGCTTGATATAAGCGCCGCCATATACTCAACAGGGTAAAAGGTCTTTAAATACGCCGTCTGGTATGTTACATACGCATACGCCGCCGCGTGCGATTTATTAAACGCATAGTTTGCAAAGTCGTTTATCTCGTCAAATATCGCAATGGCGGTTTTCTCCTCGATACCACGGTTTATACAGCCCAAAATTCCCTCATCTGGATTTCCGTAGATAAAGTTTTTACGCTCTATCTCCATTTTATCGGCTTTTTTCTTACTGATTACACGCCTTAGAGTATCTGCCTTGCCAAGCGAATAGCCTGCCAAAACTCTTACAATTTCAAGCACCTGCTCCTGGTATACCATACAGCCGTAGGTTACATCAAGTATGTTCTTTAAAAGCGGATGCTTATATGTTACATCCTCACGATGCAGCTTGTTATGGATATAGCGTGGTATCTGATCCATAGGTCCCGGGCGATAGAGTGCAATTCCGGCTATAATATCCTCTAAGTTGTCGGGCTTTAGCTCCATCATAAACGACTGCATTCCTGCGCTTTCAAGCTGGAACACGCCGTCGGTATTACCCGACGAGATAAGGTCATAGACCTCTTTTTTTGTATAGTCAAGATTGTCAATATCAATCTTGATACCACGGTTTTTCTCTATGATTTTTATTGCATTTTCAATAACCGTAAGGTTTCTGAGTCCCAAGAAATCCATTTTAAGGAGTCCCAGTTCCTCAACGGTGTCCTTTGTAAACTGGGTTGTTACAAAATTTTCTGTATTTAACTGTAACGGTACATAATTTACAATCGGCTCGCTTGTTATAACAACGCCTGCGGCATGGGTTGAGGAATGACGCGGTAAACCCTCAAGCGCCTTTGATGTGTCTAAAAGCTCATGGACTCTTGGATCTGTTTCATACAAGGTTCTAAGCTCGGCGTTTAATTCAATCGCCTTTTCAATCGTCATTTTAAGGTCAAACGGCACTAATTTTGCAACCCTGTCAACATCCGCATACGGCATATCCAAAGCCCGTCCCACATCACGGATTGCAAGCTTTGCCTTCATCGTACCGAAGGTTATAATCTGCGCCACCTGTTCTTCGCCGTAGCGCTCAACAACATAGTCAATTATCTTTTGCCTGCCCTCGGGCGCAAAGTCGATATCAATATCGGGCATGGAAACCCTCTCGGGGTTTAAAAACCGCTCAAAAATAAGGGTGTATTTTATCGGGTCAATGCTCGTTATGCCTAAGCAGTACGAAACTATCGAGCCTGCCGCAGAGCCTCGCCCGGGTCCTACCATTACGCCGTGAGTGCGTGCGTAATGTATAAAGTCACGAACTATAAGGAAGTAGTCAACAAACCCCATATTCTTTATTACGCCCATTTCATATTCAAGACGCTCGCGAAGCTCGTCGGGTACGGGGTTATACCGCTTTTCCAAGCCCTCATAGCAAAGCTCTTTTAAATACTCAAAAGCGTCCTTGTTATCGGGTACGGCAAATTTGGGCAAATGCCTTGATCCCCAGTCAAACTTAACATCGCACCGATTTGCAATCTCAACGGTTGAGGTGAGCGCCTCTGGAACATACGAAAACAGCTCCGCCATCTCCTCGGGCGATTTTACATAGAACTCGTCCGTCTCAAATTTCATACGGTCGGGATCGTTTACCTTTTTCTCCATCTGTATGCACATCAAAACATCCTGGTACTTTGCATCGGCTTTTGTAAGGTAGTGTATATCATTTGTCGCAACAATGCCTATCCCAAGCTCTTTGGAGAGCTTTATAATATCGGGGATAATGCGTTTTTGGTCTGCAATCCCGTGGTCTTGGATTTCAAGGAAATAATTGTCCTTGCCTAAAATTTCGATGTATTCCTTGGCAATCTTTTTTGCGCCCTCATAATCATCTCTTAAGAGCGCCTTTGGTATCTCTCCTGCAAGACACGCAGATAACGCAATAATCCCCTCGGAGTTTTGCCGTAACATCTCCTTGTCAATTCTCGGTTTATAGTAAAAGCCCTCAATGTATGCCATACTTACCATTTTTATCAGATTTTTATAGCCTGTCTGGTTTTTAGCAAGCAAAATAAGGTGGCTTGTCTTGTTGTCAATATCGTGTACCTTCTCGGTATGGCTCCTTGGCGCCATGTACACCTCACAGCCTATAACGGGGTGTATGCCGTTTGCCCTGCATTCCCTGTCAAAATCCGCAACTCCGTACATTGAGCCATGATCCGTTATCGCACAGGATGACATGCCAAGCTCCTTGACACGCTTAACAAGCTTTTTAATGCTTGCAGCTCCGTCAAGTAAGCTGTACTCTGTATGCGTGTGCAAATGACAAAAATCCATTGTTTTACCCTCCCCGTTTTTCTCAATATGAATAGTATAACATAGATTTGCAGGACGCAAAGCGTCCGCCGCCGCTTGCGAGCGAGTCTCGCATTGTGGCGGGCAAAGTATGTTTCAATGTTCTCCCAGGCACCAAAATCTCCGATTTTGTTTGTGCCGTGAGGTTATTATACCATAAATATTCCGATTTGACTACCATATTTTTTTGTGATATACTTTTTGCGTATTATATCGGGAGGTGCTATGTATGGAAGAAATTGATGTTAAACAAATGGTACGGCTAAATCATATGCTTTATATGAAGCATTTTGCAATAAAGCTTAAAAAAGAGGGCGCATATGATGTGTATATGACACCCATGAACAAGGACTATAACCCCGACAATAACCATAAAATGTTTGAAATGATTACCGATTTTTATAAAAATCTCGGCTTTGATGTGATGATTGATGAAGTGATGATGTGCTATCATCTGTACAAAAAATGAACGGTCTTGCCGTTCATTTTTGGGTTAAAGTTTTACTGTTAGATTTTTTATCAATAACCGCCTGAATAATTTCAAATTCAGGTTTAAGCCTTTTATATTCCTCGTAAAACTCATCATTTTTTAGCTGTTCGTTAAGATAATCTCTCATCATTGCCATAATGTTCAGCCTCCCGTATTTTTTATATACTCCAATGCCTCATACGCACCGCCATGCACGATTTTTGAGCTACAGGCAATCATAAGGTTTAGAGGATAGCCAAAATCCTCAACACTATAGCCGTTATTGTCTTTTACCCATTCAATCATCGGTCTTGTTTCGTTTGTATACACAACCACAGTTTTACCAAGCGCTATGGCATAGCCTATTTCAAACGCCGTTCCGCTGTCAGGCTCAAACCCACGAAATGCATTTACATCTGCAATCACATAATCGCACGATTTTATAAGCTCGGTATTGCCCCTATAAATATCTTGTGGGCTGTTACATTCATTATCAAGCGGATAGAGTCCCAAAAATCCGAACTCCTTACACATCGCCTTTAATTTTTCGCCCACAGCCTTTGCATCGCTTAAAAACACCTGCGGTCCTGCAAGGTATATCTTTTTCATTTACACATCACCTCATACGATAATTTTTACATCACTGCCTGTGCGTGATTTTGTCACAATGATTTGCTTGTCAATCCGTTCTTTAAGCTCACCTATATGCGATATAATTCCTACAAGCCTGTTGTTGTCGGAAAGCCTTATCAGCGTATCGAGCGCCGATTTTAAAGACTCCTCGTCAAGTGTTCCAAAGCCCTCGTCAACAAACATTGTATCAATGCTTATACCGCCTGCCATCATTTGTATCTCGTCGGATAACCCTAACGCAAGCGACAAAGACGCCTTAAATGTCTCACCGCCCGAGAGCGTTTTTACATCACGCTCCGTGCCGTTATAATGGTCGATAACATCAAGCTCCAAACCGCTTCGCTGATTCATGTTCTGAGAGCCTTCACGGCGCTTTAGCTCATACTGACCGCCCGTCATATTAAGAAGCCGTATGTTTGCACGGTCAATAATTCTGTCAAAGTATGTCATCTGTACAAACGCCTCAAAGGTTATTTTGTCCCTTTGTGAAAGCCTGCCCGATGCTGTTCTTGACAGATTTCTGAGCAAGGTTAATTTATGCTCCGTTTCCTCTGCCTTTTTGTATAACTCCTTTAAGAGCACTAAATTCTTCCCGTTTGCGCCTAAGCGTAACAATACAACGGACTCATTTTGTGAGATTAGCGCCTGTTCCTCACCGTTCTTTAGGATTTCGGAGTTTAGCTTTTCCATATCAGAGTCGGTTATGTCCTCTGCGCTCTTTTTTAAAATCTCTATCTGCGCCTTTCTTTCTCTTATGTCCGAGTTTAATTCGTCTATCTTATCGGATATTGCTTTTTCTGTCCCCTTTGCGCTTTCTTGCTCCTGTCTAAGGTATGTAACTCTTGCCTCTGCCTCTTGACGGGACTTGAATTTTAAATTCTTGCGTATTTTCTCAATCTGCTTTTCATACTCTGAAATTTTTGTATCAAGTGCTGAAATTTCCACCCTATACGCTGAAATTTCAGTCTCCTTAGCCTTTATATCCGCTTGAAGCTCAGGAACATATCTTAAAATGCCGTCCCTCTCTTTTTTGTCCCTCAAAAGTCCTTTTATTTTTACATTTTCTGCTGTTATTAAATTCTTAAACTTCAGAATTTCAGCATCTAAAATTTCATCACTGAACTTGTCAAACAAGCGGTTTATTTTATCCGATACGGTATCCTCTTTTGTCTTTAGCTCGCCCGATATCTGATTTAAAATTTCCGCCTTTGTCCTTGCGGTTTTATCATACTCGTCGACCGTATTTTTCAGCTTATCAAGCTCCGCCTCGCTTATAACGCCTGTACTTATTTTTACAGGGTTTGGGTGCGTGGCAGAACCGCATACGGGACAAGGTACATTGTCCTTTAACTCGCTTGCAAGTATGCCTGCCTGGTTATTTAAAAACGCTCGGTATTGGCACAGATACTCATTGTTTTTTTCCGTATATGAATTTAATGCCGTTTTATACTGCGCTTTAATTTTCTCGTACTCTGCCCTCTTGTCTGCAAGCGCTTTTATGTCCGACTTTAAATCTTCAAGCTCGGCTAAATCCTTATTTAACTTCTCCACGCTTGCATTTGCCTTTTCAATAAGCGCATCGCACTCTGATAATTCCAACAAACGCTTGTTTTTTTCCTGTAAATCTGCCTGTAATTCTATATGCTTCTCATTTGCTGTTTTTTCGCTTGTTTTTATGTCCCTAAGTCGCTTCACTATACCGTCAAGCTCCTTTGTCCGCGTATCAAGCTCGGCATATTGTGACAGGCTGTGGTTTATAACGGCAATTTCATCGGTATAGCCCTCGCATTTTTTCAAAGCCTTTTCTGCCTCATTATGCTCCGATTCTTTTTTTGCCAAATTCTCTTCGTCGGATTTTATCTGTCCCTGCAGCCTTTTGATTTGTAAATGTGCATCCTTTGCCTTTTGAAGTAACTCCCTTTTGGTGTTTAAGGCCTGCCCCTCTTTTTGCAGAGCTTCGGACTTTTCTTTGAGCTCTTTTTTTAGTTTATTGTCCTCATTTATAAGATTGCCATAAAATTTTTCTATCTCGTCTTTGTATGTTATCGGGGATAGCTTTTGCTGTTCTATCTCCTCGTTATCCTCATCGTTTACAAGCTGTTTTATTACTGTTTCAATTTTTGTTTCCTCGCTTTTATACTCCGTCTCACATTCTTGGTACAGCTTGCTAAGCTCGGATTGGATTTTTTCAAACTTTCCGGTTTTAAAAATCTGCCTGAATATCTTTTCACGCTCCTGTGTTGGGGACAGTAAAAGTTTTTGAAACGCGCCCTGGGCAAGCATTACAATTTGCGTAAACTGCATCATATCGACACCGATTATTTCCTCAACCGCTTTTGTGACATCGCTTGTTTTTGTTACCACATTTCCGTTGGGGAATGTAAGCGTTGCGTCTGCTCTTTCGCTTGTTGTTCCCTCGCCCCTGGCTTTGGGGCGGATATATTCGGGATTTCTTACGATATTATATGTCTTTCCGTTATGTATAAAGGTAAGGTCAACAAATGTTTTAACCTCGGGCTTTGCATACCTTGACCTTAGCATCTGCGGATTTCTTGCCCCTCCTGATGCCTCACCGAAAAGCGCAAATGTGATTGCGTCAAAAATGGTGGTCTTGCCTGCGCCCGTGTCACCGCAGATAAGGTACAAGCCGTTTTGTCCAAGCTCCTCCATATCAAGCGTAACGGTGTCGGCATACGGTCCGAATGCGGATATTATAAGTTTTAACGGTCGCATACTATTCCACCTCCAAATCTGACAGCACATCTTTTATTATGCACTCTTCTTCATCGCTCATTTTAGCGCCGTTCTGCTTTTGGTAAAATTCCGAAAACAACTGAAGCGCCGTTTTTTTCTCTGCATTTTCAAAAGCTGTTATTGCCTCGGTATTTTGAGTGCGCCTGTTATCATAGCGAAGCTCTAAAATATTGGGATACACTCCGCGCATTTTCTCTATTGCATACGGTATCTCCATTTCGTCTGTAAGTATAACGCGAATATAGTCGTCTGTGGGGATTGAAGAATAAAACTTCCTGCTCATAAGCGTATCATATTCGCCTTTTATGGTGCGCATATCGTGTATGGGTGTGAGCGGTATCTGGGATATTTTTATGTCCCCCTTTTCCTTTAATTCAATAACGGTAATCGCCTTTTTGTCGTTCTCCTCCGAGAATGAATATTTTAGGGGCGTACCGCTATATCGTATGTACTCGCTCTTTATTTTCTGCGGACGGTGAATATGTCCAAGCGCGGTATAGTCAAAATCCGAAAACAAATCCGCACTTATATTATCTGTCCCTCCGATGCTTATTTCCTCGCTCTCAGATGTGCTTGCACCTGTTACAAACTGGTGTGATACGATAATATTACGCTCAGCTTTATTGATACCCATAGTAGAAATTGCATACTCTATCGCACTGTTATAGTCAGATATTTCCGTATCGGTAAATGCACGCACATATTGAGGCTTTAAAAACGGGAGCAGGTATATGTTTATGTTTCCGTATTCGTCGGTTAAGGTTATTGGTAAAACTTTACCGTTATAGACGGGTGATATGTAGATATTACTGTCCTTTAGTATGCTTGAACCAAAGGCAATACGCTCCTTGCTGTCGTGGTTTCCCCATATCATAAACACGCTTATGTTGTTTTTTGACAGAGCGGTCAAAAACTCGTCAAAAACCACGACGCCCTCAGCAGACGGCGTTTGCTTGTCGTAAATATCGCCCGCCAAAATAATGCCGTCAATACGCTCATCAACGGCATTTTGTACAATGGTGTTTAAGATATGTCGCTGTTCTTCAAGCTGGGACATTCCGTAAATTTTTATTCCTATGTGCAGGTCTGAAATGTGAAATAATTTCATTGTTATAACCATTAACTCCTTTCACAAAACCGTCCGGGAAAATGCTCTTAGCAGAGTGCTGTTATGAAGGACGCAATCATACTTGTGTGTACTTCAACTCCTCAGCAACAGTGCTATGCAACGAGCATTTTTTCAGATTTAGCTCCTCAAATATTCCTGTAGCTTTGCAATATTTTTGTTTGTGCAGTCAATCCCGTGCTGATATATTTTATCAAGCTTTTCGGGATCGTTTTCCGTTCTTGATATTCCCTGCATAACCTCGGGCAGGATTATGAAAATCTTACCCTGCTTTTCAAGGGAGAAAATATGCTCTCTTGCCTTGTTGTAGTTGTCGTTTCGGTTTATGAGTGCGTTTGCAAAGTTGGGGTAATGCCTGAACTTGTGCGCACTTAAAGTAAGGGTAAAATCCTTTTTCTGCTTTCTGTATTCACGCTCTTGTGTTAGTACCACTATTACCTTATCACAGCCCTGTGACAGCATATAGTCAACGGGTACGGAGTCGGTTATTCCGCCGTCCATGTAGAGGTTTCCGTCAATCTCAATCGGCGGAAAAAGGATAGGCAGGGCGCAGGTCGCAACAAGTGCACGCCATTGTTTGTCGGTGCCGTCTAATGTGATGTATTCGGTTCTCCCCGTTTCTATATTTGTAACGGTTGCAACGGATTTAATCCCGCCGTTTTTAAAGGTTTCGTAATCGAATGGGATAAGCTCGTTTGGAATTTTGTCAAATACGAATGGGATATTGTAAATGCTCCTGATTTTGGGGTTTAGCAGATGCGAAAAATGCATATATTCCTTTGTGTGGTAATACTGCCTTAGTATTTTTCGGCTTCTGTCCTTTTGCCACGACGCATATGACACCGCATTTGCAATGCCTGCCGAGCTTCCTGCAATAATATCGGCTTTTATGTTGTTGTCTATGAGCGCCTCGAAAACACCGCATGAGAAAAAAGTCCTGCTTGCTCCGCCCTCAAATACAATACCTAATTTCATTTTAACCTCCGCCTGCCACCGACTGTGGCATAAATATATATTAACTAATATCTGTAACTCTTGTTTTATTATACCAAAACGGATAGAATATTTCAAGTTTATAGGAAATTGGGATAAATTTAGATATGATTTTCAAATATTGCTTGACTATATTGAAATTGTGTGCTATAATCACATTTGTGATTTGGAAAAATCGTATAGGGGTGTAGCTCAGTTGGTAGAGCAGCGGTCTCCAAAACCGCGTGCCCAAGGTTCGAGTCCTTGTACCCCTGCCAAAAGACGGCAAGTTTCGATGAAACTTGCCGTCTTTACTTTTTACTTATTCACTATTCACTAAAAATCTGACTTTTTACTATCTCTATTTTCAGTCTGTCAGCCTTTATTAAAGCTATCCTTACCGATAATTTTCTTGACTTCTTTATCAAAATCGGAAACAATTTTTTGCGTTTTATTGAATTTATCATATTCATTAAACGCCTTTTCTTCAGCCTGTTTACTGCTTATATTGCCTTTACCTTCAAGAACGGCAAAATTTCTGAATTCCAAAAATCTGTTAATGCTTTGGGAAAAATCAGTCATAGTAAAAATATGTTCATCTTCTATTAAATCTTCAACATAATCGAAGTATGAAGAAACTGAACGCTCCAATCTTCTTATTTCTTTTTCGCTCAAATAGTTTTTCGCAACAGATACATCTGATTTTAAAATTCTTCCGTCAGGAGCATTTTTCCATGTTGTAAGCCCCATATTGTCCTTACTGCTATCGGCAGATAAATACACAATTTCTGCACCTGTTTTGCCGGTAATAGCAAAATGGAATTTATTTTGTACCATTGCGTAAAAGTCTTTGGTTATCTGAGAATTTTTATCATAGTCTATACTGCATTCTGCAAAAATATCTGTGATTTGCTGCCAAATTCTGCGCTCACTTGCCCGAATAGAGCGAACACGCTCCAGCAATTCACGAAAATAATCCTTACCAAAGGCCGTTTCTCCTTGTTTCAGGCGATCATCGTCCATTGCGAAGCCTTTAATCATATATTCTTTTAATACACTTGTCGCCCACATTCTGAAATTGGTAGCACGGCGAGAATTTACTCTGTAACCGACAGAAATAATTGCATCAAGATTGTAAAACTGAGTCAAGTATTTTTTACCGTCAGAAGCAGTTGCCGAGATTTTCTCGGTAACTGAATTTTTATCTAATTCTCCATCAGCAAATATGTTTTTCAAATGCAATGAGATATTATCGCTTGAACACCCAAACAGTTCGGCCATTGCCTTTTGGGTAAGCCAAATACTTTCGTCTTTAATTACTGCGTTTACGCTGACATCTTCATCTTGTGCTTTATAAATCAAAAAATTAAATTCATTTTCCATTTGCTTATTCTCTCCGCTACATTCTTTTTGAAAATTATATCACAATGCAATATTATTTTCAATATGGACAAATTGGGGTATATGTGTTAAAATATATATGTCACATAATCTAAAAATTTAAAAATTTAATATTGGTATGATTTTAAAAAGCCAGCAGGTTTGCTTTTGTATAAAATGCAAGCTCATTTTCCTGTGGTTTTTTAGATCATGCCGAGAAAATTTTAGATTGTGTGACAACATTCGGAGCGCGCATTTTTAGTGTGTAGCTCGGATGAGTTACACACTTTTTTGTTTTAGGGGGTACAATATGGACATAAGGCTTGAACTGCTGAAAAACAGCATACACGATATTATAGACAGCCATTTATTGGACATTACAATAAACGCCGATGAAATTACAAATTCAACCGCAGTATTGGCATTGGCACAAATACAGGGTATCATAAAAAATGATGCTTATTCTGATTTTGAGGCAATCGAGGAAATAGTAAAGGTATTTGAAAAATACAGCCTCGATTTTGGAAACAGACACGATTTTTAAACCGCAAAAAGTACACACATGATAAAATTCGACATATTTATTGTTTTTTCCTTATAGAACTCAAGGCTATCCCGCACATCTGCACCTGCACACTTGCTGACAGGCTTTGTGTGCAGATGCGTTTCATATTTATACTTCATAGGTTTTATTTTAGAAATTTCTTTAACATTCATATATAGCTTACCTTTATTAGTTGTTCATATAAGCTTAATTTATCTCTTTCACTTTCACATCTCCGTTTATTTAATTATGTATGTTGCAATAGAGTGTGCCTCCGCTGTTAAATCAGCTCTTTGTGTTCCTATCAGTATACTGAACTTTTCACTCTTATCACTTCTGTTCAGGACAACCGTAACTATCTCACCGTTTGGATTTTTAAATGATACCGTATCTAAAATATCGGACCATTTACTGCTTCCTATTCGTCTTGCGCCCTTTTTTACAAACTTAGAGAAATGACCGATATAATAATAAGAGTCGTGGATATATACCTTGTCATTTTTCGTATCAGCCATAATTGGAGCGGCACAGAAATTACCCACATGATTAGGTCCGCCCTTTTCATCAAGGAGCAAATTCCAGTCACAGAATATATTGCAGTAATTATTGAAATTACCAATCATATCATGAGCATATTTCTCGCCGATTTTAACGGCATCGCTTTGACCTAAGCTGTATTCATAACAACCCTCGGAGAATACCAAATCAATATCGGGATAAAGCTTATGTACCATTTCAAGCTGTTCAAAATGGTCACCGCTATACCAATGGAACGCAATTCCTCCGATATATTTCGACGCCTCCTTATCGCTCATCATAACCCTTGCACGCTCAACAACACGCTCTTTGTTATGATCCCAAAACAGTAGCTTTACATTGCAGGCTTGCATCTTTTTACCGAGGTAATTTTTAACAAAATCACGCTCCTCCTCGGCAGTATAGACACAAGAATCCCATGTCGGTGCTGCTTTCGGTTCATTCTGTACCGATGCAGTGGTAATATTTATGCCCTCGTTTCTGTAAGCTTCAATGAATTTTACATAAAACTCCGACCAAAGCTCAAAATACTCACCTTTAAGTTTCCCGCCCCGGTTCATCTCACCATTCGTTTTCATATATGCAGGAGGACTCCACACAGAAACAAACATCTCTAAATCTCCTGCGTATTCCATAGCACCCTTTACCATGGGAATTACTGCCTTTTTATCCCGTTCTATATTAAAGGTTTCAAGCGTTTCATCATTTTCTTTAACACACGCGTAATTTCCCTCGGCAAAATCACAGCTGTTCATATGTACTCTGCCGAAATTATATCCGATACCGTTTTCAGTATCAAAATATAACTCGATAATCTTCTTTTTGTTTGCATCACTCAATTTATTCAGAGTAACAGCCGCCGCTTCTGTAAAAGCACCACCGAAGCCCTTGATTTCCTGATACTCTATATCGGGATGTATTGAAATCAGAGGGGATTCAATATCGTCATCAAAAACGGTTGTTATTATTTTGTCCTCCGAAAAAGGAGCTTTGCCCTTTACGGTCTTTATCGTCCTGATTTCCATAATGTTATTTCCTCCTATTTATTGTGATAATTTTTTAAATACATCTGTCATTAGTGTGTCTCTGTTTATGTGATAAACATAACACATTATTTTATCAAATTCTTTTTGATTATATTGTACCACATTTTTAGAAAAGTGCAAGTTAAAGGGATAGAATTATTTATATTTCAGAATATTATCCCCTTATAGCCTGTTTTATTGGAAGAAATGTATCAAAAAAGATTTTATTATAAAACTAAGATAACTCCACCCGGAGAGACAAGAATCGACATTGAGAAACTTATCGAGAACAAATATATACTTCCGGATATTGGATGTAAACCTCTATATCAAGGTATTGAATTTCTGATACTTGAGTAATTATAAACTCAACACTACACTTATTTTTATCAGTTTGAAAGATGTAAGTGTATTGCCTTTTCTATGGATGTCTATTATTATCCTTATCTGTTTGCGGAAAAGCCTTTTCTATGTAATTGTCAATATTATTACCTATTTGAAGTACAATAGTCCTTTCTTGCATCTGTTTCTACATTTGTTTCTTTTTGTATGGATTTTCTAAAAATATGTAACTACTTTTAATCTTCAAACCTTCTTCACCGCCTTGTCTCTTGAAAATTATATCACAATGCAATATTATTTTCAATATGGACAAATTGGGTATGCGTGTTGATATAGCCTAAGCACTATTTAAGATAATCTTTATCATAATTTTAAAGCCCTTAAATATTACTGCTTATAGATATTGTATCATAAAGTTTCTACAATGAAATTCTCTGCACTCAAATTTAGGCAAAAACAAACAGCATATGATGCCTGTTAAAGTAAATGTTTTGGGGTACAAGTCAAGTTTGGCAAACAATCTAAAAGAAAAAATCAAAGCAAAAAAATCCGAATTTTTCACAAACTCAGATTACATTGGGTTATTATCCGAAGTTTAAGCGTGAATTTTCAAGGCTGCTTGAAATAAAAGACAATTACCCCAAATATGTGCTTATGGCAAGCGATTTCGCCGACGGCAACTATGAGGGAATAAAAACAATGAATGTTGCAGATTTCCTGCTCAGTGATGAATATTGACAGACCATGAAAAAAGATAGCCGTTATCGACTATCTTTTTTACATATCCTTTAACCTCTCGGTTTTCCGCAATTTGAGCAGAAGTTACCTGTATTTTGGGTACCGCACCCGCAAGTCCATGCGTTTGATTTAGGCTTACCGCAGTTTGAGCAGAAATTACCGGTATTTTCCGCACCGCAGTCGCATTTCCATGCGCCCGTGTTCACAGGCTGGGTTTGCATTGTAGGCTGGTTCTGACCTTTTCCGCCATTAAACATACCTGCCATATTGCCTGCCATATTTCCGACCATACCCATGCCCATAAAGCCCATACCTGCGCCGTTTTCGTTTGCGGCAGCGGTATTCATTGCCTGTGCGGCAGAGCCTAAGATATGACCTTTTGCAAGGTTATCGTCCCTGCCCATAGCAGTGGAGCGCTGATATTCCATAATCCTTGCCTCGTCCTCTTCTGTTGCGCTGACGCTCGATACGCCAAACTCGACAATCTCAATACCGCGTCTTTCACGCCACTTTGACGAAAGCAATTCGTTAAGCTCCTGGGCAAGCTGCATGGTATATGCAGGGATTGCGCTGTAATAGATATTATTCTGCGAAATCTTGAACATTGCAGGCTGAAGAGCAGTTAGCAGTTCAGTCTTTAACTGTCCGTCAATCTCGTCACGGGTATACTCGTTCTCAACATTTGCGCACACATTTGTGTAGAACAGCATCGGGTTTGTAATATGATACGAATACTCGCCATGACAGCGGATTTTAATATCAAGCGGAAAGCCTATCGCCGTATCCATAATACGAAACGGTATAGGAGACGGAGTCCCGTATTTATTTCCCATAATCTCCTTGGTGTTAAAATAATACACTCTCTGATCCTTTGCAGGCTCGCCGCCGAATGTAAAACGCTTACCAATCTCCAAAAAGCTCTTTTTGATATTCTCGCCAAGACTGCCGTAGAAAATACTCGGCTCCGTGCCTGTGTCATACACAAACTCGCCCGGCTCTGCGCAAAGCTCAACCACCTTGCCCGACTCCACAATCATCATACACTGTCCGTCATTTACATTGATGATAGAGCCGTTTGAAATGATGTTGTCCGTGCCATGCTTATTTGACGATCTGCCACCTGCCCTTTTTTCGCCCTTTTGGACAAGGGTATCGGCACTCATACTCTCACAATAGAAATAATCACGCCAGGAGTCCGCTAAAACTCCGCCAAGCGCGCCAATTCCTGCTTTTAATAATCCCATAATTTTACCTCCTTGTAACCTTTAAAAGCTTCCACCTCTGCCACCGTGAGATGTACCCGACGACGATGTATGGGTACTCGATCCGGAGCTTGATTTTTCCCGTCTTGTTTTTGTTATATTTGAGAACAGGAACATATCCCGTGATGTGGTTATGTTTTTATTTTGCATATAATTCAGTGCATAGTTATTTTCCCTTGCGGTTTTCATATTTGCAAGCTTCATGTGCATCATAATAAATGCAATCACGAGCGGAATGATTAGCACTCCCGCAAAAATCATTATCAAATCGCTTGTTTCATGCTGTTGCTTGTCATACGGCTTTCCCTGCGCCGCAACGGAGAGTAATTCGTCGGTGTATTTTATGTATTGTGAAAATGCGCCGTAGTAGTCGTTATCACTAAGGCAGGGCACAACTTTATTTTCAAGATATATAAGCCCGTTATCGGTAAACGCCCATATGCCCCTGCCACAGGTGGTAAAGTGGTACTCCCTTGTGGATTTGCAGATATAGAGCATTATGCCGTCGGCATTTTCACCTACGCCGTAGCCGTTATAGTCGTAAATATCATCGGCTGTCGCCATTGCACTATATCCCGACATATTGGTTTCGGTGTATATTGCAACATCATAGTTATATTTATCCCTCACCGCATCAAGCTCTGCCGAAAGCTCGGCTAATTCGGCTTGGGTAAGGTAGCCTGCATTGTCGATTATTGACGGATTTTTAAACTCTGCATGCACAGGCACTGCCAATGCCATAAAAATAAGCATGGTACATAAAAATATTTTCTTCACACCTGCACCTCCTAAAAGAACAGAAACCGTGCAGCGGCTATGGCAACGGCGTATGCAATGCCGGCGACAATGCCGAAATACCGCCATTTCTTGCCGTTATCAACGGGGTATTCGCCAACAACCTTTCCGGTCTGTCCGTTAATGGCAAACTTATACATTTTATCCTTGTACTTGATATTGAGCATCCACACAGGGAGCAGGGAATATCTGATTTTTCCGTTTGAGAAATCTATTTTTGTGCTTTCGGGTATAACTGCGGTATAGTGTGCGGTTGTAGCCCTAAAGCACTCGACTGCCGAATTTTTAACACGCTCGTTGGCTCTATCTATGCTCTCGTCCGCCGTAACATCGTATTTATCCGCTAAATACCCCGACAAATATTTATCCGAGAAGACCACCGCATCATTATAATCAAACGGCTCGACAGCCTCCATATAGGCATCATCAGCCTTTTTAGAGCCGTCTACGGGGATATTGGCAAATGATATGTTACCGCTTCTGAAAAGCTTAAAATAATCGGTTTTTGTGTAGTTATAGTTTGAGTCGCTCCATGCGGTTATTCTCTCGGCATTATAGACGATTGAGGCGTTACAATCACAGTCAAATGTCCAGAACGGAACATATACGCCTGCCATTTCCGCAATCTTTTTCTTATCCTTAAAATTGTTGGGTAAAAACGGGGCATTTTTAAAGTCTGCCTCAAATGCCGATATTGCAGATTTTTTATCCAGCTTGAACGGAATTATGTAGTCGGGCTTTAGTCCGCCCTCAAACTGACCTTTTACAATGGTAGAGTTACCGCAGTACGGGCATACGGTTGCGCCCAAGGTGTCATCACCCGAAATTTCCGCACCGCATGACGGACAGGAATAGTTTGCAAGGTTTATTTCGGCGTCGGAGTCGTAGCTCCGTGGCTCGTAATGCTCCCAATCGTATTTAGAGGTGCCGCCTGCCGTTTCCTGTGCATCCGCCATTTGTTCAAGTGTTTCAAGAGGGAATGAATTATCACAGGAATTACAGTGCAAAACATCACTGCCCGGCTTGTATACAAGCGGAGCCGTACAGCAAGGACATTTATAATTTCTGATTGTTTCCATAGCATTTCCTCCCGATAATTTGGTTTGGCGGTTTGCACAAAATACATCACCATATATTATATACCACCATTATAGCATATTTAACATTGAAAATCATTATTTTTTGGGTTTTGGTAGATAAATTTTGGTTTAGCGTACCAATACGAAATCGTAAATTGGTATGGGTTGTAGGGTTGGGGCTTGCTCCAACCGCATCCCCGATACCGTATACAACGGCAGGAGCAAGCCCCTGCCCTACAAATTGTGATACCCATTTACACACATAAACCAAAATTTATCTTAAAACGCCACATTATTAAAAAACCGGTAGGGCGTGGAAACCCTCCCCCACAAATTGCCGCATCCCCGACAACGCATATTGGGAACGGGAGGGCGTGGAAACCCTCCCCTACAAATTTTGATACCCATTTACACCGCTAAACCAAAATTTATCGAACATATTTACATATTTACGCAAAAAAAGGACCAATCCTTTCGGATTGGTCCTTGATTATGCTTTTAAGCTCTTAGATAACTAATTATGAATTAGTCCTCAGGCTGAATTACATAAATCTCTGTGATGTCACCGTCGATCATCTTAACGAGTGCATATGTGATATCTGAGTTATCGTTATCTGATGTATCGTCGATTACCTGATCCCAAGCTGCATAATCCTTATAGTCGCCTGTTAAAGCAACCTTTGCAGGAGATGTAAATCTTGAAACTGTTACATCAGCAAGTGAACCTCTGCTGATCTTGTTGTTAGCTGAGTTAAGGTCACATACAAGAACAGTTGCGCCACTTAATACTGAATGTGAATCACCATCGTTTGTATCTGATGAGAATACGCCAGGAACATCTGTACCTGTAGCGAAGAAGATTGAGTTACCTGACTTCTTAACTATAGGAGCAAACTTGAATACAGCCTCGTCATTTCTGTCGCTGCCTGTACCCTTGTACTGAGCAATATCCTTAACATCGCTACCATCATATGACTTACCAGCGATTACTGATGCTGACTTCATTGCAGGATCTGTAATAGCTGTTACAGTCTGTGTACCTGTAAGAACTGAACCGAATACAGTCTTCTGAATAGCTGATGCACTTGCATAATCTACAGCGTTAAGAACATCGATTCTATCCATGTAACCGTCGCTGTTTGTTGTGTAGTAGAACGGTGTACCCTCTTTAAGTACTGCTGAAGCCTTTGCAAGAGTGTTAAGACCTGTTACATCTGTATCGATGTAAAGTGTGATCTCGCCATCCTCGTTAGCGCCTTCGTTAGCAGTGTATGCTGTAACTGCTACTAACTGCTCACCATCAACATTTGATGTACCAAGCTCTGATACAACTGCCATCTTAGATGTTGTTGTAATCTTAGCAGCACCCTCTGTGATGATTGCAAATCTGTATGAACCGTCTGATGAGTTCTTATCGAAGCCGTATACGATGTACTCGTCACCGTCAACAAGTGAAGCTGAAACGATGTCATATGTCATTGTGTTAGGCTCGTAATCTGTAGCATCAAGAACTGCTGTAGCAGCATTAAGTCTGATTGAACCTACCTTGTAAGTATCAAGCTTATACTCTGCTGTCTCTGCGCCTGAAACTGTACCTGTTAACTTATCGTTTAATGTAATCTCATTCTTTGAGTTTACGCTGTACTTGAATACACGATCCTGAGGAGCTGTCTTACCGTTGCCTGCATATACATATCCACGAAGCTCTGAATATCTTGTGCTATCCTTTAACTGATATCTGATCTTCTGACCGTCAGCTGTGTAGATAGTTGCATAGTATGTATCTGACTCATTTGTTACAGCATCAAGAATAGCAATCTTCTTTGTGCCTGTTGTACCCTCGTCAACCTTAGCAATTCTGCCGAAAGCGTCAAGGTATAATGTGTACTCTGTACCGTCTGTTGTAAGCTCTGAAGCACTTACTAAGCTTAATACATTTGTATAGTACTCGCCGCCTACCAAGAAGTCATTTAATGATGAAACTGTCTTGTTTGTCTTTACTGAATCAACTGTACCTGTTGCTGTGTTTCTTGAAACAATAACATCATACTTGTTTGAATCAGCGAAGCCTGCTACTACATCATAAGCGATTGATACGATATCATCCTGCTCAAGATCTGTATACTTAATCTCAGCGCCGTCCAATGTGAACTTGTATGACTTGTTTGTGTCATCAGGCTTAATCTCAAGCTTTGAGATTGAACCGTTCTCTGAGTTTGTGAAGTAGATCTTTGGAGATGTTGCTGACTCAACAACTGAATCAACGATAGCATCTGCATAGTATGTGATCATGATTGTATCATACTTACCGTCAGTTGTTGTCTGACCGGCTGCAGGAACATCCATAAGAGTGATGTCGCCGATGATGTTACCATCTACATAGTTAGTGATAGCATCTGCTAAACCGGCTGTATACTCAACACCGTTTACATATACCTTTGGAGTAGCTGAAAGGTTATAGTACTTTGTTGATGAGTGGTTAGCATCTGTGTATGTATAATACTTATCTTCAGTTGTCTTTGATGAGTAGTCGTTTGTCTTTAAAGCAACTGTCTCAACCTTTGCTGATGGGAAGAATGAAACTAATTCAAACTCGTCATCATCATTCTCTCTGATAATAGCCTCAGCATATACATCTAAGTACTTATCAGCGTCTGTACCGTTGAGGTAAACCTTCTCTGTTACAGCACCGTCTAATGTACCGTCAGCAAGAGTCTTTGTCTTTACTTCCTTCTCCTTAACTGAATTGTCCATCCAGTTGTATGACTTCTCAACTCTGAACATTACCTTGTCTGCATCGAGACCAGGATCTGATGTAGCAGTACCTGTTACACGACCATATACTCTTGAAGCATTGTGGTTCTCTGTAAGGATTGTCTGCTTGTCAGGATAGTCTGAGTTTGAACCGTCCATCTTTGTGTACTTAGGAACTGACTCACCGTTTGCAGCTACTTCATATGATGTAACCTTAAGGATTGGTGCGTCTAAAGTGTTGTCGATAAGGATAGCAACCTGACCTCTGTTAAGCTCTGTGTTGTTATCTACATTAACACCCTTTGTGATCTCAAGCTGTGAACCGTATGACATATAGCCCTGTGGATAACCCTGAGCCTTTGCCCATACTTCATAACCTGCTGTACGAACAAGCATTGTTGTAGCCTGTGCGAATGTTACATTTGAGTTAGGAGCGAATGTTCCGTCACCCATACCAGCGATGAAGCCAACAGTTGTACCCTCTGTTACAAAACCTGCTGCCCAGTGGCTTGCTGTAACATCTGTGAACTTTGTGTTCTGACCTGCTGCTGCGTTAGCTGCATCTGTGTATGCAGGGCCTAAAGCTGCAACGATCATCTTTGTGATTTCTGCTCTTGTAACTAACTTCTCAGGACCGAATGTACCATCTTCGTAACCGTTGATTACATTTAAAGCTGATAATTCAGTAACTGCTTTGTAGTAGTTAGCTGACTCAGCAACATCAGGATATGATGTAGCAGCAAGTGCTACAAATGATGAAGCTGATAAAGCGAGAGCAGCAATACTTGAAATTACTTTTTTGAGATTCTTATGCATAGTCTCAAATCCTCCCTTTATTTTTCTTTGCTTGAAGGGTCACTTATTTTAGTCTTTATAGGACACCCTTCACCAATCCCAAAGACTTTTTGCTCTCATTTTCCGAGAGCCCGCGTCGCCGTCTTTTATTGACAGCGATGTTTACAGTTATTAAACTGCAAGTCCCCATATACCTTACTGCGATACCTGCTTTGCCCAAAGTATACAGGTTCAATGTTCAATGACAATCTCCCAAATAACGCTTCTACTCGATTATCAGAAAACTGCTATTAAATATTGTACTCCCTAAATTCGCAGTTGTCAACATTTTTTTCGCCAAAAGCAATTTTTTTCGGGTTTTTATTCATTTTTCACGAATAATACACTTATAAAATGCCTTTTTTATGTGAAATGTTGATATTTGATATTCAGGTCTTGTGTTCTTAGACGCAGGTTTAAAATAAAAGTTCCACTTTTTTTAAAATTTTTTTATTTTAATTTTTTTACGCTTGTATTTCAACTGTATTATATAGAAGAAACACAGTTGTAAAATTGGAAATGTGACGGTGTCGGGGATATAAATTTTGGTTTGGCGTACCATTGCAAAATCGTAAATTGGTATGGGTTGTAGGGACAGGTCTCTGTGCCTGTCCGCATCCCCGACAACGCATATTGGGAACGGGAGGGCATGGAAACCCTCCCCTACAAATTTCGATACCCATTTACACACATAAACCAAAATTTATCTCAAAACGCCACATTATTAAAAAATCGGGAGGGCGTGGAAACCCTCCCCTACAAATTTTGATCCCCATTTACCCCGCTAAACCAAAATTTACCGCAAATGCCCCGATACCGCCAAACTGCCACATTATCAAAGAAAAATCAAAGATTTTTCCACCGTAATTATTCATTATTCATTATTCATTATTCATTTAATCAACTTTATATCTCCCGACACCGCAAAAAAACCGAGCGATAAACGCTCGGTTTTTGAAGCATCAATATTTTATTATTTCTTATACGGCTTCATTGTTTCATCCCAGATGAATACTCTGCCGCCCTCTGTAGACTCATATGAGTCAGGATCGGTTGTCTTTGTAACAACAATATAGTCAAGTGAGCCGTCTTCCATGTATACTGCTTCATAAACTGTGTATTCAACAGTTTGTAACTCGCCGTATGCACGAACTGAAATGTTATTGATATATGCCTCTTCCTCAGGCATTGTTGACTTCCATACAATCGCCTTTACTTCCTTAGCTTCAATTGTTCCCTTTGATGAATAGCTCTCGGCACCGTCAAGGTTTGAAACTGTGTACTTATATGTACCCTCGTTTAAGTCGATTGAAATCTGTGTTCTTACCCATGCATCAGCTGCGAAGGTGTAGCCACTGCCCGATTCGCCGTTTATGATATAGTAATCCTTTGAGCCCCAGCCCTGTGAGAATATATCATCAACACCGAAGGTTGAGCGTGAACCGCTGTATACATAGCTGTCATAGCTGATAAGGATGTTGCTCTTATTTTCTGTGATTGCGCTTATATCATATGCGCCTGTTGCAGGAGTTGATGCGCCTGTATTTGCATCTGTCATAACTGCCATGTACTCGCCCATGTCAACAAGCTCGCCGTGACCGTTCAGTTTTGCCGATGTAAGGTCGATATAATCTCTCTCTGTATATACTGCAACATTGTCAACATATGCTGTTGTATCGGCTGCGCCTGAGAATACATATACATAATTAAGAGCGTTAATGCCAACATCTGACTTTGTGCCTGTTCTTGTTGTGCCGTCAGCACCCTTTAATGTATATGATACCTTGTCTGCATCTGCATCATACTCAACTGTTGCGTGTACCCACTGTCCGTTAAGTGCGGTGTATGCCGAACCCGATTCGCCGTAGATTACATAGTAGCCCTTACTTGATCTGTAACCGTGTGAGAATACTGTATTTGTCTCGCTGTAGCTTGACGGAACGCTCTCTGAAACACCGAAGATTACATTTGCACCGCTTACATATGTATCATACTCAACCTTAACTGACTTTCCTGCGAAGGTGTACTTTGAAATATCAAGGCTTGCAACTGCCGGTGCGCTCTCGCCTGCGCCTGAGTCTGATGTGAACTTGAGCACATTTGTGCCGTTGTCTGAATTTTCCTCGATTGCAACTGCTGTATGGCCGTTTGCCTTGAATGCTGTGTTTTCGTCCTCAAAGTTAAATCTTGCATCGGATGTGTCGCCAAAACCGTCCTGCACGATTGTAAGGTTTGCAATGTTTGCTGTTGTCTGGCTGTGTGATAAGAAACCTAAATACAAAGGTGTATCTGCAAGTGTTACTGTGCCTCTGTCAACAACTGCGCCTGTCTCAATGTTTGTAATGAGATACTCAAGTGCATTTGTCTTTGTGTTTAATTTATAGTTTGCGTGTACCCAAACACTGCCGCCGGCCTTTTGTGTACCGTTTACTCTGTAACCGTTACCGTCTGATGTTCCGATCCAGAAATAACCGCGGTCGCTGTAGCTTGCAGGTGCGGTATCGCCGCGAAGAGAAAGAACCATTCTTCCGTCCTTGTCAGGGATCATACTGTCAAAGCTGATGTATGTATTCTGATAGTCAGGGCTTATAAACTCTGATAAGCCGAAGTATACATATCTGAGCTTTGAGCCTGCCGCATCATTTGATGTATATGCCATAGCTGTGCCTACGGTATCGTCGGTTACATATGAAACCGTACCGCCGTTCTGTGCGGCAAGTCTCGGATCTGTTGCCGATGTAAAGCCATAGCTTGCAGCAGCACCGTCTGCCTCTTTATATGTAACATACTTTACTGTATCTTCATCAACAGAGAATGTAAGAGTTGCATCGTCTGCTAAAACATAGCCCTTGCCGTCTACAACCATTGCAGTGTTGTTTGCATAGTTTATAACAGTACCCTCAGTTACCGAACCGCCTTCAAGTGATGTGATCTGAGCGCCGTTTGTGTCCTGAGCAATAATCTCGTATGTGTATGTACCTGCCTCTGTAGCGGCTGCCTCTTTGATTACAAGGTTATCAATGTAGTTGTTTGCATAGCCCTTCTCTGAGCCTGAATATCTTATTGACTCAACAAAAAGCGAGCTTATTGCAGCTGCATTTGCGCCCGATGTTGAGATGTTATTAAATGAATATGCGCTGCCTGTTGCAGGTGTTATGGTACCTGTCATTTTATGTGTTGGGATGTTAACCTTTATTGATACATTTACCCAAATACCCGTATCACCTGTGTCAATTCCCGTGTCAACAGTTTCGCCGCCCGAAACGATGGAAATATCTCCGCCTGTTACGGAAAGACCGAATACTGCCGTGTCCAGACTTCCGTCACCGATACTGTATCTGTATGTATAGTGTGTAGGATCGTCCTGTGAGTTTAACTCATAGCCTCTTGTGCCGATCATGGCATTCTTTACATATGTGTCAAATGAAATCTCGTACGCATCTGCGACAACAGAATCGTCAAACGAAACGGTACCTGTGTATCCGTTGTTACCTAAGTCTGTACTGAAGTTAAATACTGTGTCTGTAACCGTAGCCGGTGCATCTGTAAGTGTTGCGCTGTCAACATATGCTGTACCGATTACTTTTGCTGTGCTGTCAAAGTCCTGGGTTTCACCGGTAAACTGCGCAACAGGCGCACCCCAAGGCTCGTCATTTGCGCTGAAGTTCTGCGAGTATAAAACATCGCCGACTGCTGCGTTTGCTGTTACGCCAAGACCTGCAAATGCAGATGTTGCCACTGCAACAGCACTGATGAATGATAAAATTTTCTTAATTTTCATCATATCTCTCTCCTTCTCTTTGTATGTTTTTTGCGGTACTGTACAAAACACCGCTATTATATACATTTTAACACAGTTGTCTTTATTTTTCAATTAAATTGCTCCAATATTGCAAAGTGATTTTGTCCAAAATTATCTTACGGTTTTTGTGTAATTTTACAAATGAAAAAGGAAGCCATATTCTATGACCTCCTTTAAATCCTTATAATTCCTTATAATACAGCATACAGTGACAATAGCCCTCAAATTCGGGGTCGGCTATTTGGTCTCTGAACTCCTTACACATACATTTTGTGTCCTCGCTCTTTTCAAGCACACACGGGCAATATCCGCCCTTTGCCGCCAGGCCCGCTTTTACGGTTTTTACAACGCTTTCGTCCTCGTTTAATCTTATCTTCATATTCCCAAAAGCTCCTTTGCAAGATTTTTCATCTGCTCAATATTTTCGTCTTTTAAGGTTGATTTTATTGTTACCTTGTTCTGACAAACGGTAACATTCTTCATCGCCTCGCACTCTGCCATCATAAGCTTGCCCGACATCGGCGCCCAGCTTCCGTTCTCAACAAATGCGACACGCTTGTTCTGGAAATTCTTATGCTTTAGGTGATAGATAAAGTCGTGCATAAACGGCGGCAAGCCTGCATCATATGTAGGTGAGGCAAGGACAAGCTTGTCATATCTGAATGCGTCCTCTACAGCCTCCGCCATATCGTCACGGGCAAGGTCAGTTATTGCGACCTTTTTAGCGCCCATTTCCTCTAAAATTGTCTTTAACTCCTTTGCTGCCTTGGCTGTATTTCCGTGCATTGATGCGTATGCGATAAATACGCCGTCGTCCTCGCTCCTGTATGAGCTCCAGATGTCGTACTTTTCGATGTAGTAGCCTAAGTTCTCCTTTAAGATTGGTCCGTGTAACGGACAGATAATCTCAATATCAAGCGCCGACGCCTTCTTTAAAAGAGCCTGCACCTGTGCGCCGTACTTGCCGACAATATTGAAATAGTAGCGTCTTGCCTCGCATGCCCAGTCCTCATCAGTGTCAAGTGCGCCGAATTTTCCGAACCCGTCTGCGGCAAAGAGCACCTTGTCGGTCTTGTCGTATGTTACCATTACCTCGGGCCAGTGTACCATCGGCGCCATGTAAAATGCAAGAGTATGCTCACCAAGGCATAATTCCTCGCCCTCTGAAACGGCTGTAATCTCAACACCCAAGTCCTTGGCAAAGAACTGAGGAAGCATTGCCTTTGCCTTTGCGCTCATGAAAAGCTTTACATTTGGGTACTTTGCAACAAGCCTGTCAAGACTTGATGCGTGGTCTGGCTCTAAGTGCGAAACAACCACATAATCGGGTGTTTTTCCGTCAAGCGCGGTTTCAAGATTGCTTAACCATTCCTCGGTCTTGCGCTTGTCAACCGTGTCCATAACGGTAATCTTCTCGTCCATAATAAGGTATGAATTGTATGAAACACCGTTTGGAATTATGTACTGTCCTTCAAAAAGATCAAGGTCCTTATCGTCAACTCCGATATATAAAATTGAATTTGTAATTTTATCCATAGCTTTTGCGTCCTTTCCATAATGGGAATACCCATATTTTCTAATGTTATCAATCTTGTTCACGGCAACTCGGCTGACGCCGCCCGCGGCGACTGACGAGTCTTATTCGTTTGGCTTGACAACATACCCATATTTACCTATTCTAATTGTACCGCCAAAACGGTATTTAGTCAAGTAAATTATTCCTGATACATACACTGCATATAATATCCTCGCTTGTGTCCGTGTCTAAAAATGTGTAGCGGTTATTATTAAATGTAACGGTGTCGGGCACGGTATTAAAGGAATTAAGCTTCACTCTTATGCCTATACCGTCGGCTTTTAAAAGCGCCTCTTTCCGTGTCCAGATTTTTAAAAACGCACGGTGTATATCGTTTTGCGATGCGATATATTCCTGCTCCTCACGGCAAAAAAAACGGCTTGACAATGCCTGTATGTCCGCCCTTCGGCTTGCTTCTTCTATATCTATACCGATATCGGTATCGGATACGGCAACGGCAATGTAATTTTTCGTATCTGATTTTGAAATGCACATCCGAGAGTTTTTCAAATACGGCTTTCCCGTTTCTGACACCGCATACTCAAAGTCCGAAATACCGCATCTTGCAAGTGCAGACTTTAAAAGAGCGTCCTTTGATATTTTACTTTTTTCTTCTATAATATAAAAAGGCTTCATAATATAACTCCGCAAATGATTGACAGTGATACTTTGAAAAATCAAAGATTTTTCTTCCATAATTATTCATTATTCACTATTCACTATTCATTATTCATTATTCAGAATTATATCATAAAGCCTTATAAATTACCAGTATTAAATCAGCCCATATTCTTTGCGGCGTCGCCTGCGTCCTTTGCGGCATCGCCGACAGCCTCACCTGCATCGCCGACAGCCTCGCCTGCGTCCTTTGTAACCTCGCCTGCGCCGTCAATAATATCGCCTGCGGCGTCGCCCGCCTCGTTTAAAATACCGCCTGTAGGCGCTACGGTAACAGTCGGGGTAGGGGTGGGGTTGTTATTTGCAGTGCCGCCTGACATTCTGCAGCCGCAAAGCGATACGGCGGATAAAATGCCTAAGATAAATAAACTTATTCTTTTCATTGCTTTTCTCCTTTATAAATGATAAAAATTTAGCCTGTTATAGCCTTATTATGCCCGAAACTTATGTAATTATCAAAATTTATTTGTCAAATTACAGGCGTTTTTTGCAATATGACTTACAATATTTGTCAACATTGGTCATTTTTGTTGATTTTTGGACAGACTTTTTTAGATTTTCACAAAATAAAGCCAAATTTAGTGGGTTTTTTGGCTAATTTGTTTCTTGACATACCGCAGTCATAGGGGTATAATGTGCAAGACTTTTAAAGAGAATGGAGGTTTTACAATGATTGAGACAATAATTTCTTTAGAGAGCCTGGAAGCGGTTAAGGAGTTTAACAAGGCAGCTTTGGAAAATCACGGTGATGTAACTCTTTTTAGCGGTAGATACATAATTGACGGAAAATCAATCATGGGCATCTTGTCAATGGACTTGACAAAGCCTATTAAGGTTGAGATTGATGATCCTGTAAATAAGGATATTATAGCATCTGTGGATAAGTTCAGAGTTTAATTTACAAATATTTTATGACAAAAAACAGGCTGTGTTTCGTAGACATCGCCTGTTTTTTCATATGGTAAATTATTATCTTACACACATAAGGCTCTGCCGTTGTGCATGGACAAATCCTTAATAAGGGATTGTGTGTATAGGGGACTTATTTGTGTTAGTTTTATCTAACTAACTATATTATACATACAAATCCTAACCTTGTCAATAGTTTTTTGAAATTTTTTGAAAAATTTTTAAACAGAAAATAATAATTGGTACGGTAAATTTTGGTTTAGCGGGGTAATTTTGATTAAATGAATAATGAATGATGAATAATTATGGTGGAAAAATCTCCGATTTTTCTATAATATGGCGGTTGGGGGTAAATTTTGGTTTAGCGGTGTAAATGGGTATCGAAATTTGTAGGGGAGGGTTTCCATGCCCTCCCGTTCCCAATATGCGTTGTCGGGGATGCGGACAGGCACAGAGACCTGTCCCTACAACCCATACCAATTTACGATTTC